>JAHIMW010000101.1 GCA_018896355.1 Pseudomonadota bacterium | reverse complement strand
GGCGTCATATTGACCATATTTATCAATTTTGCCCAGGTTTTACGTTATGGCTGTAGTTTGGGCGTGTCAACTGCCAACGAATTTTGAGTTTTGCAATTGGCTCTCAAGATAATGTATTCACATCTCCATTCTGGACTGAAAATCGTTGTTTTGTAGAAAGAGAGGGCCATCCTGTGGGGATATAATACCTTCTCAAATTATAAAGTACGCATGAACCGGAAGAACCTCAACCCTGACGTTACAGGAGCAGGCCGACGATGGCGCCGACCATGCACGTCGCCATCGTTCCGCATAGGATCGATTTGAACCCCAGGGAGACGATCTCGCCGCGACGCTCCGGGACCATGGCCGCCATGCCGCCGATCAGAATGCCCAGGCTGCCCAGGTTGGCAAAGCCGCAGAGCGCATAGACCATGATAACCTGGCTTCTTGCGCTGAGAGCCCCCGCAGGCAGTCTGGTCATGTCCAGATAGGCGATGAGTTCGTTGAGGATGGTCTTTTCCCCGAGCAGAAATCCCGCCGTCATGCTTTCCGACCAGGGGATCCCGATCATCCAGGTCACGGGCGCCATCACGTAGCCCAGGAGCCGCTGCAGCGTGACCGGCTCCCCTCGAAAAGTGGGGAGGAGTCCGAGGATCTGATTGGTCAACGACACCAGCGCAACCAGGACGATCAGCATGGCGATGATGTTCAGATAGAGCGAAATGCCCTCGGAGGTGCCCTGGGTAATGGCATCCATGGAGCTGGATGCCTTCTGGGGGGGGTTGTACTGCCCGAGGGTGATCTCTCCGGTCTCCGGAACCATCAGCAGCGAGATCATGATGGCCGCCGGTGTGCTGATGATCGAGGCGATGAGGATATGTCCCATCACGCCGGGCATCTGCGGGCCGAGAATGGTCGCATAGAGGATCATCACCGTACCGGCAATATTGGCCATGCCGCAGCTCATGGTGATGAACAGTTCGCTGCGCGTGAGTTGACCGAGGTACGGGCGGATCAGCAGCGGCGCCTCCACCATGCCCAGGAAAACATTCGCCGCCGCGCCGACGCCGACGGCGCCGCCGACGCGCAAGGTTTTCTGAAGCAGCCAGGAAAAGGCCCTCACCACGAGCGGCAGGATCTTCCAGTAGAAGAGGAGCGAGGAGAGGGCGCTGACAACCAGGATCAGCGGCAGCGCCTTGAAGGCAAAAATAAAGGTCGATCCGGGATAGGTTTCCGCAAAAGGGAGTTTCCCGCCTCCCAGATAGCCGAAGGCGAAGGTCGTCCCCGCGGTCGTGGCCTGTTCGATCGCGCTCACCCCCCGGTTGAGCAGAGCAAAGAGATCTTTGAAGATCGGAATCTTGAGCAGGACCAGCGCCAGCGCAAACTGGACGGCGAGACTGGTGAAGATGATCTGGTAGCGGACGGCGCGCCTGTTCTCGCTGATCAACCAGGCGAGACCCGTCAAGAAGATGAGTCCGACAATGCCCTGCAGGTTCATGAAGTCTCAGATCTCTCCCCGGAGAGTCCTTTCCGGGGGACACTATAGGAAAAAGGTCGTCAACTGTCAAGCAGCGCCCCCCAATCTCCACGGCAATCCTGCGAACATGGCATAAAAAAAGCTCCCTCGCACGGGGGAGCTTTTTAAATACACTATGAATATCAGGGCTTACAGCTTGCGCACATTCTCAGCAGCCGGACCTTTGGCGCCACTGACAACATCAAAACTGACCCGATCACCCTCCGCCAGCGATTTGAAGCCTTCGCCCTGGATCGCGGAATGATGCACAAAAACATCCTTGCCACCGTCCTGCTCGATAAAACCAAACCCCTTTGCATCGTTAAACCATTTTACTTTTCCTTCAGACATCTTGAATCCTCCTTTTGTATTGGGTTTCTCCATGGAACCGATTGCAACATCGCCGAACCGTTCAACCAGGAATCCGTTTGTGCAAATAAAATATTGCACGCCTGCCACCCGATGCCTGTGCGTTTGTCGTCTTCATATCCCGATGACTGCAGACAGTAGTGCACATGAATCAGTGTTGGCCGCAACGGTAAATAATTCTTTCCGAAAATGCAAGATTTTTTCTTGTATAGATATGATTATCATAATGGATGCCTTTTTATGAGATCAGCAGTGCGGTCATGTCCATCACGTTCGTCCCCGTGGGGCCGGTCATGATGAGGTCCCCGGTCTGCTGCATGAAGTGGTAGGAGTCGTTCCGGGCGAGAAAATCGTCCACCCTGAGACCGAGCGCCAGCGCCTTTTCCCAGCTTGCATGGTCGACGAGAGCGCCGGCGGCGTCCGAATGGCCGTCGATCCCGTCGGTCCCGGCGCTGAGGAAGAGAAAGCGCGGGTTCCCCCGAAACTCCCGGAGGGCGGCGAGGGCCATCTCCTGGTTCCGGCCGCCCATCCCTTCCCCCTTCAGCGTAACGGTCGTCTCTCCGCCGAACAGAAGCAGAACCGGCGGGGCGAACGGCTGACCCGTCGTCGCGATCTCCTCGCCGATGGCCATGATCGCCTTCGCCACCTCCCCGGCCTCGCCCCGGAGACGGGAACTCATGATGCGGGCGGGAATCCCCAGCGTCTCGGCCCTTTCCTTCGCCTTCTCAAGGATTTTCAGGTTGCTCCCGATCAGAAAATGGTCGATCAGCGGACTCGGCCCCTTCGGCGTCTCTTCCATCTCCCCGTCCAGCCCCTTCTGAACAACCGTACGGACGTTCTTTGGCGCCCGATCCCAGAGACCGTACTTTTTCAGAATGGCATGGGTGTCGGCAAAACTGGAGCGGTCGAAGAACATCGGCGCGGAACCGATCGCCTCCAGATCGTCGCCGATGACGTCCGAGACGACCAGGACGATCCCGCGCGCCTTCGACAGCCGCCCCAGCCGCCCGCCCTTCACGAGGGAGAGGTGTTTCCGGACAACATTCAGATCCTCGATGGGAACCCCGTTCGCAAGGAGCCCCTTCACCAGTTCCTGCATCTCGGCCAGCGTAATCGGCGGCGCCGGCTTCTCGATCAGCGCCGAGCTCCCGCCGGACATAACGTAGATGAAGAAATCGTCTGCGGAAAGGGCGGATATTTTCTGCATCAGGATTTCCGCCGCCCGGATGCTCTTCTCCGTAAGCACAGGATGCGAGCTTTCGAAGACCGTGACCCCGTCCACGGCGGCGCCATAGTTTGAAACGACGAGGCCGTCCGTCAACCGGTCCCCCAGAACCGCCTTGACGGCCCGCGCCGTCTCGACCGAGGCCTTTCCACTCCCGTAGAGGTGAACCCCGCGGTAGTCGCCCAGGGGGTAGCTTTCCCCTTCGATCCTCAGAACGCCTGCCTCATACCGAAGCGTCTCCCGCACCAAATTCCCCGGAAGCGCCGAACCCAGCGCGTCCCGGAAGACGGCCATCATCTTTTCTCTGTTCGTCATCTCTCCTCCTGATCTGCTGTCATGAATCCCGGAATATATCTTTCCAGTCGTTTCTAAACGTTATTTTCCCCGCGGTCACCCCGCTGCGAAGAGCGGGACGTGTTCAAAAAGGTTCACATCGACGAGTCCTCTGTCGGTCAGTTTCAGCTCCGGAATCACCGGCAGGGCGAGAAAAGAGAGGACCATGAAGGGTTCGGCCGGCACGGAACCGAAATCACGGGCAACGCGGCGCAACTCCTCCCAGCCTCGGGCGACCTCGGCAAGCGGCCGGTCCGACATGAGACCGGCAATCGGAAGCGGCAGCCCGGTCAGGAGCTCACCATTGCGGACCGCCGCCAGCCCCCCGTTCATCGCCTCGACCGCCTTCACCGCGGCGAAGAGATCCCCATCGTCGCAGCCGACCGCGATGATGTTGTGGGAGTCATGCGCGACGGACGAGGCCAGCGCCCCCTCCTTCAGGCCGAAACCCTGCACGAACCCCAGACCGATCCTCCCCGTCGCCCGGTGTCGCTCCACAACGGCCAGCTTCAGGATATCCCGGCTGACATCGGAGACGATTGCGCCGTCCCGGACGGCCGGTTCGAGGATGAGCTGTCTTGTCAGGATCTGGTCGGGGATAAGGCCGATCACCCGGATCCGCTCCCCTCTGCTTGGAACGGCGAAGGCCTCCCGGTTGAACGGCCGGACGTTCATGGCGCTTATCTGTCCGCATTCGGCCCTCGTTGTCTCTTCGCCGGTAAAGCCCCCCTCGTCGAATACCTTTTTTCCCCCCTTGATGACGCTCCGCACCCGGACGGGCGCCAGCGACTGAAGAATCAGCAGATCGGCCCGATACCCCGGGGCAACGGCGCCGACGTCCCGGAGGCCGAAGTACCGCGCCGTGTTGAACGTGACCATCCGGACGGCCTCCACCGGCTCTATCCCCTCCCCCACCGCGATGTCGATCAGATGGTCAAGATGACCCTTCGCGAGCAGGTCGTGGGGATGGAGGTCGTCGGTCACCAAAGAGCAGTGACGGCTGTTCCAGGAGGTCACCAACGGGAGAAGCTCCTTGAGATTCTTGGCCTGCGTCCCTTCGCGGATCATGATGTGCATCCCCAGACGGAGCTTCTCCTGGGCCTCCGCCAGTACCGTGCATTCGTGATCCGAGCGGATGCCTGCGGCGATGTACGCGTTGAGATCCTTTCCAGAGAGCAGCGGGGCGTGGCCGTCGCGGATCCTGCGGCGGAAGGCGATCAGTTTTTCGACCACGGGATCGCTCCCGCAGAGGACCCCGGGGTAGTTCATCATCTCGGCAAGGCCGAGGACCCGTTTCTCCCGCCGGAAGGTCTTCAGCTCAGCGACGGACAAAGAGGCCCCCGAGGTCTCCAGATCGGTTGCCGGAACGCAGGAGGGGAGGAGGAAGTAGAAGTCGACAGGAAGGCCTTCGCTCGCCGCCAGCATGAAGCGGATCCCTTCGGTTCCCAAGACATTGGCAATTTCATGGGGGTCCGCGAAAATCGCCGTCGTTCCCCGCGCGAGGACCGCCCTCGCCAGTTCCGCAGGTAAAAGGAGCGTGCTTTCCGGATGCATGTGGGCATCCATGAATCCCGGAGTGATGTAGTCCCCCGCGGCGTCGATCACCACCGGGCCTTCGTAGCTGCCGACGCCGGCGATGATCCCGTCACAAACAGCCACGTCGGCACGGATGATCTCGCCCGAAAAGACGTTGAGGACGCGGCCCCCCTTCAGGACCAGATCGGGCGCCTGCTTCCCCCGCGCCACGCGGATCAGATTTTTCAACCGGTCAACTTGTCTCATCGTATCCCCATACCCCATCCCGAAAACAGAGAAACCTCCGCTCCCGAGGTTAAAGCAACGGCGGCCACAGCCTCCGTCCCCGCAATATATTTGTGATTATAATATCAAAAAACCGAAAAGGAAAGGCTTCCCTTCGGGGGCCGCACGAACGGCCCCCAATCCGCGGTTCGCTTAAAGAGGGGTTCAGGACATAAATGTGGGGTCATCCGGTTCTTACGTACTTTCTGGTTTGGAAAAGGATTATACTGACAGCATATGACACTCGCTTTCACTTAATTACCCACATACTCTATCATGTTGATCGGTTATTGATAGTTTAGTCAAGATTTTGGGTAAAACTGTTTGTATGCCAGCTTTCTATTGGAAATGCGCAAGTTACCCCGGTGAGCCCATAACTCCTGAAACGCTACTTCCGGGTGAACGAGGTGGCCGTTTATTTTGCGATTTCGGCGCGAACCGTCTATCGCCTCCTGGACGAAGGGGATCTACAGGCGACCCGGATCCGGGGTTGCGTCCGGGTGTCGGTGGAGGAGATCCGAAGGTTTGAGGAAACGCTGAAAGAGATGCTCTGGCATTGAATCGTTCGGATTATGATTTCAAATCTTTACCTCGTCTTGAAAAACCTGTCGCAAAAAATATGTCATCAAAATTATTGAGAACATGTTGAAGAAGTGCTATTTATAAATACCTTTTGTGTGAGGATTTTACCACAATGTGAAACGTGAGAGCCTGATGACGATCGCCAAAAAGAAGAACGACAAACAGACGATCCTCCTGGAGGATGAGGTATCCTATGGATCCAGTCTGACTGGCCGCAGTGATTTGAAACCTTCCCCCAGGGCAAAGGCCGCTGGAAGTCGCCGCGAACGCAAGACGATCCAGGATGTCCTGTTGCGGGAGGGATTGCTGGCCGCCAAGCTTGCCGTGGGCTTAGCCAGCACCGAACAACTTCAGGAAAAGCTCCAGCAGGAGTTGAGTCAAAACAGCGCCGAAACGCGGCGACGGTATGCCCAGTCCATCCTGCTCTGGTTCTTTGGGGATGGCGTTGACGGACTGGCCCGCCAGGCGTGGCAGGCCTACGAAGATGAACAGCTTGAACGCGACATCCTCCGTTACCTCTATCTAACCGCGGAACCGCTGGTCGGAAACTGCGTTGCGAAATGTCTCTTCCCGCTGGAAGAAGGCATGCTGATTCCGGCGGCCTATTTCGAGCGATATTTGCGTGACGCACTCGGCGAACAGCCCCCCGCCAAAACGCTCGAACGGCTCAAGATGAATCTGGCCAAGCTTGGCTTCCTTGACCGTTCTTCGTCTCAGGGCGATCGGCTGGGCCGGATCACCTTTGACAAGACAGCGTTTCTGGTTGTTTTCCATTCGATCTTCTCGCCAACCGGACCTCGGACGGTCGAGCTTGCTTCTATCCTGAGCAACCCCTTCTGGCAGCACCTCGGCCTCAAGTCCGAACAGGCCGTCCGGGCCATCCTGCGGGAAGCCGATGCCGCGCATCTCCTCGGCAAATACGTTGTGGCGGATCAGTTGGAACAGGTGACAATCTGCTTCTCTCTCCGGGACTTTCTCAAACGGAGGGCCAGACTATGAACGGCGTGACGGAACTGAGGAACCTGCTCCGGCAGAAGACATGGGACAAGGATGTGGTCCTCTGGCTCGGTTCCGATGCCGCTCTGAAGGATGCGCTAAGCCTGTGCAACACCCAAGAACTGGACATCCTGGACCTTTTCGATCCGGATAACTTGCCGGCGAATGACGAAGACGCACGTGCCCGCCTGACAACCTCCTTACGTCAGCATCTGCAAGGACTCCAACCCGCGGCCCGGTCGAAAATCGTTCTGGTCGTTCGCTCCGGAGGGTTGCTGGCGCGCTACAATCTCGGCCTGAAGAGCTTCTACGATTGGTTCTGCGGCGACTTCGGGATGGTCATCATCACGCTTGTGCGAGCCGCCGAGAAGATGACTTGGCCATCGGCGGTCGTCTTTGACGACGACCGGCTGTACGACTACTTCACGGGAATTGGAATGTGCAGCCGCGTCATCACAGACAAGGGGTGATTCATGAAATTGCAGCGTCTTAAAGAGATCATTTGCGTAAAACCGGAGCCGCCGGAGACAACGCCCCTCCTCTCCAAGATCATCTTAGATGCGAACGCCGCGCGAACGGTTCAGGAGTATCTGTTCACACCCTCCTTGCGGGCTCATTTCCAAATGGTCTTCGAATGCGCCGTCCATCGCAAGGGGCAGGGTTTCTGGGTTCAGGCGGAGTACGGCGCCGGGAAAACCCATTTCCTGGGCACACTGGTCAACCTGCTAATTTGGCGCGATGAATCGATCTGGAACGCAGTTCGGGACGACGATCTCCGAAAGACCTATGCCAATCCACTCTCCAAAGTTCGAATGTTCCCCGTGGCGTTTTCTCTCCGCGGCATGGGTGCGACCGACGGCGTAGACAGCCTCATGCGGATTTTCGAAGAACAGATTCGGGAAAGCCTCCGGACGATCCGGCCGGACCTGGATGAAAAGATCCCGATCACGTCGGAAGAACTCGCTGACCATTGGTACCGCACCGAGTCCACCGATTGGGAGAAGGCCGGCGCCCGGTCCTTCTTCGAGAAGGAGCACAAGGCGTCGCCGGAGGAGTATCGCAAGGCCAATGGGGTCAAGGTGTTCGGCCGCGAACTCGTTCGTTCGGGCCTTCCGCAAGGCAAACTCAAAGGCAAGTTCAAGGAGCGGTTTGCCTGGATCTATGAGCAGATCACGAAGATCGGCGAGTACGGCGGTCTACTGTTTGTCGTGGACGAGTTCCGGTCTTGGCAGGACCGCCACGTGCAGGGTACAGCCGCCTACGCGGAGGACGAGGAGGTACTCGAAACCCTCGCTTACGTCCTGCCGACGAACCACCATAACATCCTGACCGTAATTGCCAGTCAAGGCGACATGCCGCAGAAACTGTCCGGCGGCGGTGAAGGCGACCGATTCATCCCCCTGTACCTGCTCGCCGACAAGAACAAGAGCGACTTCGG
>JAHIMW010000245.1 GCA_018896355.1 Pseudomonadota bacterium | reverse complement strand
AGGCCGGGATGAGACGGGACATCCGGGATCTGAAACACGGAAACGCAGAAAGAACGCTCAGGCCGAAACCCATTTTCGGAACGCGGTGGATCTGGAAATTCATCGGTAACGATCGCCTCGGGCCCTCGGCAGGTTCCCGCCTTTCTCCTCGGGAAGTGTCGATAGAATAAGGACCATCGCAAGGTTGCCGCTTTCTAAGCTGTTTCCGGACGCCTGTCAAGGGTAATGTGGCTTTGTACGCCTCCTCATCTCCGACGAGGGGAAAGCCCTTCTGGAGGCCACGGCGCCGCCCCCCGTCGCGCCGCCCATCTTCAACGGCAAACGTGCCGGTGGAACTGAAATAATCTCTCCGGAACCCCACCCTGTCACCTGGTGCGGGGTCCCGGCGTTTCCCCTTTCCTCATCATTCAGGATCTTCGATTTCCCATCCGGAACGGGGTAGGCGCCAGATCCATTAATCCATAAATCCCTTGACACGCAAAAATAGCCCCCCTATACTTCCATCCATCGAAAGTAATACCTTATCAAAAAATATAAAATTTAGAAGTTAGAAAAGAAAATGAAACATTCATGTCCTAACGGGCACAAAGGAACATGAAAATTTTGTTTAGGGGTGGCCCTTGTGGCCGCCCGAAGCAGGAGGGGACTAGCCCCTCCTCTACAATAAGGATGGGAATTTTCAAATGAAAGATAATACTAAAATTAATGGCAAAAAGTTTAAGGTTGGAGGGGCCGGCGCTTACTTTACACTTATCGTATGTTCCCTCTTGATGGCAATGAATTTCATGGACAGAATGGTGCTATCGGCGGTGCTGGAGCCTATGAAGATCGACCTTGGCCTTTCCGATACTCAAGTCGGGTTGATCAATACTGCTTTTCTCCTGAGCATAGCTTTTTTTTCTTTTCCCGTCTCATATCTGGTTGACCGCTGGAGCAGAAGAAAATCGCTCGCTATTATGGCTATAATCTGGAGTTTTTTTACATTCATCACTGGATTGGGGAAAAGCTTTATCGGCGTGCTGATTCCGCGTACCATAGTAGGTGCTGGCGAGGCTGGATTCTCCGCTGCGGGAACCGCAATGATTACTGCGTCATTTCCTGCTGAGAAACGGAGCAGGGTGCTTGGCATTTTCAATATGTCAGTACCAATAGGCATGGCTTTGGGAGTAGTACTAGGCGGTTATATATCAACCAACCATGGGGGATGGAGAGCGCCTTTTATCGTTTTTGCCATCCCGGGGATAATACTCGGTATTATTGCCTTTTTCCTTAAGGACTATAAAACTATTGAAAATCTTGATAACACGGGAAAGAGAGAGGGAATCTTTGTTTCCACGCGTAAGCTTTTACAGATACCTACGTTAAGATGGTTTTACCTCGGTTATGGTTTTCTGCAAATGCTTACCTCTGTTCTGATATGGGTGCCGGCATATCTGATGAGGTCACATAAAATCTCCGAGGCAGAAGCCGGTATATTTATGGGCGGCATTGCCCTTATGTCCATTCTTGGGGCCCCCATAGGGGGATTTCTTGCTGATTTGTGGCAGAGGAAGAACAAGAAGGGAAGAATGTATTTACCCGCGCTATCACAATTTATATCAGCGATTCTGTTGGCTGGCGCGTTTTTTTGTGAATTTAAGGGTATAGGGCTGCTCCTGGGATATGCTTATGGAGTAATAGCCGTAATGAGCCTTCCGGCGCTTGGCGCTGTCAGCCAGGATGTTGTGACGCCGGCTATTAAGGGGATGTCCACGGGTCTGACAGTGGTTGCAATGTATTTCATTGGAGGGTGGGCTCCCTACGCAGTCGGCGGTATATCCGATATGCTTGGGGGGGGTGTTATTGGTTTAAAGATCGCCCTTATGATTATGTCTTCCGGCGGAATCCTCGCAGGAATCTGTTTCTGGATTGGCTCAAGGCATTATCCGTCAGATATGGATAAGGTTAAAGGTATAACATTGGAGGGCGAAAGGTAATCCTTGCTTTAATTCAACTGCCTTGTTCATAACTCGGCTCCTTGTTGATTAGGGTTTTCTTTCTATACGGTCAGTCCATGCTCCGGACTATTTTTTTTCATACAGCTCGTCAACGGCCTCTTTCTCATACATCTGGTCGATGAGGTTCTTGTACTTCTGATGCACCACCTTGCGCTTGACCTTCAGGGACGGCGTGAGTTCGCCACCTTCCTGTGAAAACTCGGATTGGACGATCCTGATGTAATTGATTTTTTCGTACGCCCCAAGGTGGCTGTTCCGCTCATCTACATGCTT
>JAHIMW010000237.1 GCA_018896355.1 Pseudomonadota bacterium | reverse complement strand
GTCGGGAAATGGGTGTAGTAAGTGCTGACCGTTTCGGCGACGCTGGAGAGGCGTTTCCCCTGCTGTTCGACCAGAATCCGGTCCAGCGCCCGGATCTGGACCCAGCCCCAGACGGCCATTGTAACGGCCAGCCCGAGGACCGTGAGGATCATCAGGCGTGTACGGACGGTCATGGATCGCTCCCAGGGAATGATTTCCAGAAGGCCGGCTCTCCCCGGCCTCGATTATAGTTCAAGCGGGGGAGAAATGCACGCAAGGGATCTGCGAAAAAAGGGGTGCGGAGACGAACCTCCGCACCCCGCAAAGCCTTCCTTTAACTGGGAGAAAGATTACTTTGCTTCCGGTTTCTCGTCCTTACTTCTCGACTTCTCGGCCTTCTTCGGGGTAAAAACATTTATTCCCCGAAGCTATTTCGTGACCGGCGCCGCCGGTGTCGCAACCGGTTTCGCCGTCTTCGGGGTTTCCTTCTTTGACTTCTTGACAGCCGCTTTTTGGGCCGGAGCCACCTTGAGCAGGACGTTCTGACCATTCTTTTCGATATAACTGATCTTCAGCTGATCTCCCACTTTAATATTGGCGAAGGGTTTCTCCAGGGAAAATTCAATGGTTTCTGCCTTCCCTTTCAGCATGCGCTCGATCTTCAAGGTTTTATCGGATATCTCCAACACTTTTCCGGCGGTCTTCTTCACGTCCTTCTTTTCGACCTTCTTCACTTCCTTCTTCTCCGCTGCGGGTGCTCCCGGGGCGGGTGCTGCCGGGGTGGTGGCCGCGATTGCGGACGTGCAGAACAGGAAAACCAACGCGATTGCCCATACCATGAAACGTTTCATCTTAACTTCCTCCTATTTTCTATTTCTGTTATTGTCAGTCCCCTTCCGATCCGCCGACAACCGGTGATCGCGGGAATCTGCCCTTATTTACCTTCATCAACGATTGTGAAGGGTAAAAAACTATCTCGTGACCGGCGCCGCCGGAGGGGCGACCGGTTTCATCCCCTTCGGGAGATCCTTCTTGACCGCCTTCTTCACCGCGGTCTTCTTCGCCGGCGCCACCCGGATCAGCATGTTCCGACCATCCTTTTCACGGTAGCTGACCTTGACCGAATCACCCGCCGCGATATCGGGAAAAGGTTTCTCCAGGATGAATTCCATGATTTCCGTCTTGCCCTTCAATGTCCGTTCGATTTTCAGGCTCGTGCCGGATATCTCCAGCACCATCCCGCCAGTGCTCATCTCCGGGATCCGCGGGGGGCGAGGCGGGGCGGGCCGTGGTTTTTCCGCGGCAAACACGAGCGTGAAACAGAAAAAGATCAAGATTGCCGCCACTGTCAGAAAACGTTTCATCCAACAACCCCTTCCTTCGCCCGGTTATCTCCCGGACGCTACCGTAACGGCAATGTGCGTGCCAAAGGTGAACAGCCCGACCATTAAGGAAGAAATTGCTGTAATATCACCACTGATAACGTTCTGGTCGGCAGGGTCTTTCCGTTTTTGCAGGAGGGGGAATTGTTGAGAATTTCCCCAAGGGCTGGGGAATTGTTCACCAGATGACATTCGGATCGGGCACGCAGGTTCACTGCCCGCCGAGGAGTGAGGAGTGAGGAGTGAGGAGTGAGGGAAGAGGTTATGATACCTCACTTCTTGATGTTTAACATGATCATCTTCAGCGCGCTGGGGACGATCTCCATCTCGGCCGGCAGGGTGCCCGGCTGCTCCCCGTCGATGTCCAGCAGCACCCGCTGCTCCGAAGCAGCGGTCACCCTCTTTCCCGTCTGCATGGAAACCTGGCGGATGCTCTTGATCTTCCCGGTGTAAAGTTTGGGGAGGTGCCAGAAGACCAGCGGAAGGTTCATTGCGCCGATCACGGTCACATGGAAGATGCCGTCGTCGGTCACGGCGTCCGGGGCGACCAGCATGCCGCCGCCGTGATATCGCCCGTTGGCGATGGCGATGTTGAGCACATCCATCGTCCGCTCGTCCCCGTCGTCCACCTTGAGGCGGATCCGCTTTTTCTCGTAGGCGAACAGGGAGACGATCGTGCCCCAGATGAAGGTGATGAACGGTCCGCAGGCCTTGCTCGTCCGGTTGACCCGGTCCACGACCTCCCCGCCGAGGCCAAAGCTCGCGATATTGTGAAAGTATCTTGTGCTGGTGCCGCCCTGATGGTTTCGGAAACGGATACGTCCGAGATCGATCGTCCGGACGTAACCCTCCCGGATGGTCTGGAGAGAGCGTCCGTTCCCGGACGGGATGGGCATGGTCCGGCAGAAGTCGCAACCGGTGCCGTTGGGGAGGAAGCCGAGGACCGCATCCTTGCGGATGGGGCCGCTTTCGTCAAAGAAGCCGTTGACCGCCTCGTTGAGTGTGCCATCCCCGCCCACGCAGATGATCCGGTCGGCGCCTTGGAGGAGCTGTTCCCGGGTCATCCGGGTGGCGTCGCCCGGTCCTTCGGTCAGGCAGGTTTCAAAGGGACCCAGAAGATCGACGGCCATTTTGCTGATCCGGGGCCACTCTTTGCCCGTCGACCCGTTTCCCGCATGAGGATTCACCACAAAGACGGTTTTTTGGAAAACCAAGTTCCACCTCCCGCGCCCTTTGGCAGATTGTGAGGATTCGTGCGGTAAAAGCGAGGGTAGTATAGCACGGATATTTTGATTCCGGTAGCTAAAAAAAGACGCAAAAGAATTGCTTTCCGTGAGGCTTTTTGATATCCGTCTCCTGCAAGCCGGGAGAGCGCTTTCCCGGGGAGCTCCATTCCCGCCGGAAGACCAGACCGATCAGGAAAGGGTTCCATGACACAGGATTGCAGCAGACTCAAATTCGTTTCCGCCTTCTTCTTCTTTCCGATGCGCTCACTGCTGGGGCGGATCGGTCTCGGGTATGATATCTCCCAAATCGCCAATGCCTACTATCGGGTAAAATTCGACCGGATTTCCGCGGCCGAAAAGGCGGTCATCCTTCCCCACTGCCTGATCGGGGAGAAATGCAAGGCCCGCTTTTCCAAGGGGGACGGGGTCCTCTGCGTGAATTGCAAAGACTGCCGCTGCGGGGAGATCCGCCTTCTCTGCGAGGAGGCGGGGTGGCAGTTCTTTATCTCTCCCAGCACGAATTTCACGAAACGCCTTGTCCAGAGGAAGGGGATCCGCGCGGCGGTCGGCGCCGCCTGTGATTTTGAGATTGAAAAGGGGATACGCTCGACCCCAATCACGCTCCGGGGGGTCCGTCTGCAAGAGCGGAAGGTGATCCCGCAGGTGATCGTGACGGCTCGCTACGACTGTCTGAACAACGATATCGACTGGGAGCTGCTCCGAAGGATGATTCGGGATGGGGCGGGAGGCGTCTAACGATGGAACGTTCTTTTCCGCATTCAACCCCCTCCGCTTTTACGAAGCGGGGAGGGGAGTACGACCGCGTGATCGTCGTCGGCGCCGGCGCCGGCGGGATGATGGCCGCGGGGCGGGCCGCGGAAATGGGTGCAAAAGTCCTGCTGCTGGAAAAGACGGACGGTCCGGGGAAGAAGATCCTCGTCAGCGGGAAAAGCCGCTGCAACCTGACGAACGCGCGCGACCGCAAAGATTTTTTTACGATGTATGGCCCGAACGGCCGGTTCCTGCACGGCGCTTTTCACCGCTTCTTCCGGGAGGACCTCCTCACCTTTCTGAGTCTTTACGGCGTGGAGACGAAGGTCGAGCGCGGCGGGCGGATCTTTCCGCTCTCCAACGACGCGGCGGACGTCGTGAAGGCGTTTCGCCGCTATCTTGCGGATCACGGCGCGAAGCTTCGGACCTCGGTTTCGGTGAAGGGGATTGCCGTCCGCGACGGCCGCGTCGAGGGCGTACTTACGCAGGAGGGACTCCTTCCCGCCCCTGCCGTTATCCTGGCGACGGGCGGCGCCACCTGGCCGGCGACCGGTTCGACCGGCGACGGCTATCGGATGGCGGCCGCCGTCGGCCACACCGTGACGAAGCTCCGGGCCGCCCTTGTGCCGCTGGTTGTTATCGAGGTCGAACGGGTGAAGTCTATGCAGGGTGTCAGCCTCCGAAACGTCCGGCTCACGGCCTTCCGCGGTCCGGCGGGGGCGATTGACCCCGCCCTGACCCTCTCGAAGGAGACCGGCCGGGGGCTGGGGCAGCGGCGGAAGAAAGGTCCCGTCATCGAGAGCCGGATGGGGGAGATGCTCTTTACCCACTTCGGGATCGGCGGCCCGATCACGCTTTTGATGAGCCTTTCCATCGTCGATGCCCTTGCGGAAGGCCCGGTAAGCATTGCGATCGACCTGAAACCGGCCCTCACGGCGGAAGATCTCCGGGTCCGCCTCCAGCGGGATTTCGACCGCTTTGGCAAACGGGGTTTTCGCAGCCTCCTGGCGGGGCTCCTCCCCCACAAGATGATCGAACCTTTTATCGAGATGACCGGCATCCCCGCGGACAGGCCGGGCCATCAGATCAGCGCCGCGGAGCGGGAGAAGCTCCTCGGCCTCCTCAAGGCCCTCCGCTTCAACATCCGCGGCGCGCTTCCGATGACCGCGGCGATCGTTACGGCGGGCGGGGTCGCGCTTGGGGAGATCGATCCCCGGACTATGGCATCCCGCCTCGTTTCCGGCCTTTTCTTCTGCGGAGAGGTGATGGACATCGACGCCGACACGGGCGGCTACAACCTTCAGGCGGCCTTCTCCACCGGCTTTGTCGCAGGCGAGGAGGCGGCAAAGTTTCTCCCATCCTGAAAGAGAAGAAAGGTGTGCATGTTTTTTCTCTTTACTTTTGAAATGCATCGGTGTTTAAGAAACAAAACCGTTGCGCTGTTTTTCAGTGCGTTCTTGATAACATACCCGGAGGTTGGAGAGAGATGAAGAAGGCATTTGTATTTTGGTTTACGATTCTCCTTGCGGCGTTCATTGCCATGCCGATGCAGGCCGCACAGGAGAAAAAGGCCAAGGACCCCGTCGTCAAGGTCGGCGTCATCGACATGCAGAAGATCATGCGGGAGTCGAAGGCCGCAAAGAACGCGCAGGCCGCTTTCCGGAAGGATCTTGATGCCAAACGTGGGGTTCTGGCCGCCAAGCAGCAGGAGATCCGTGTGATGGAGGAGGAGCTCAAGGGCGCCGACCCCAGGCTTGCCGATGAGGCGCGGCGGCAGAAGGCGGAAAAGTTGACCCGGGAGATCCGGGAGCTGAAGCTTCTGACGGCGGATATGGAGGACGAGCTCAAAAGAAAGGACGTGGAACTCACCCAGAAGATCGTCGGCGAGGTGATCCGGGTCGTCAACGCCTATGCGAAAAAGGAAAACATCACGCTGATCTTCGAGCGTTCGGCCGTCGTGGCCCTGGATCAGGCAGTGGACATCACGAGCACGATCATCCAGTTGTACGACGCGGGAAAGTGACCGTTCCCGACGACAGGAAATGAATGGAGCATTTTATCATGTCTGCTCCCCAAGGAGTTCTTGATCTTGTCGCGCGTTTTACAGAAAACCTTGCGGCCTACGCCTCCGGCGCCTACAACGAGGCGCAGCTCCGTCGGGAGTTCATCGATCCCCTCTTCCGGGCGCTGGGCTGGGATCTGGACAATATCGCCGGCCACGCCGAGGCCTACAAGGACGTGATCCACGAGGACGCCATCCGGATCGGCGGCGCGGTGAAGGCCCCGGACTACTGCTTCCGCATCGGCGGGACGCGGAAGTTCTTCGTGGAGGCGAAAAAGCCCGCCGTCCGCATCGCCGAGGAGGCCGCCCCCGCCTACCAACTCCGCCGCTACGCCTGGTCCGCCGGGCTGCCCCTCTCCATCCTGACCAACTTCGAAGAGTTCGCCGTTTACGACTGCCGGATCAAGCCCGACCAGAACGACCGGCCGGCGACGGCCCGGATTCTGTTCTTCAACTTCCGCGACTACGCCGCCCGCTGGGAGGAGATCGCCGCCGTCTTCACCAAGGAGGCCGTCCTCAAAGGGGCCTTCGACCGCTACGCCGAATCGACCCGCCTGAAGAAGGGCACCGCCGGAGTGGACGAGGCCTTCCTCCGGGAAATCGAATCCTGGCGGGATCTCCTCGCCCGGAGCATCGCCCTGCGGAATCCCGCCCTCACCCAGCGGGAGCTGAACACGGCCGTGACGCTGACGATCAACCGGATCATTTTTCTCAGGATCTGCGAGGATCGGGGGATCGAGCCCTACGGTCAGTTCCAGGGGCTCCTCAATGGCCCCGGCGTTTATGCCCGCCTCGTCGAGATCTTCTACCGGGCCGACGACCGGTACAACTCCGGCCTGTTTCACTTTCGGGCGGAGAAGGAGCGTGCGGAACCCCCGGATCGACTCACCCTGGACCTTGCCATCGACGACAAGGCCCTCAAGGAGATCTTCCGGAGTCTGTACTACCCCGATTCCCCTTATGAATTCTCCGTCCTTCCCGCCGACATCCTCGGCCGGGTCTACGAGCAGTTCCTCGGCAAGGT
>JAHIMW010000100.1 GCA_018896355.1 Pseudomonadota bacterium | reverse complement strand
TTCTCCACGGAGAGGGGATGACCGTGGCCCAGCTCTCCCCCGAGGTCAAGAACAGGGTCAGCCATCGGGCCCGGGCCTTTGCAAAACTGAAAGAGAGGCTCCGGAACGGATCATAAACGGGGCGTAGCGCAGCCCGGTAGCGCGCCGGCTTTGGGAGCCGGATGCCGCAGGTTCAAATCCTGCCGCCCCGACCATTATCTTGAAGATATCAAGTATCTTTAAATCCTTAACTCATTGAGCTCAATACAATATTCAGTACGGATTCCATCTCTCTGCGAATGGCCGCCAACCGTTCCTGCGTAGCCGCCTCGAAGCGCAGAACCAGAACAGGCTGGGTGTTGGAGGCCCTGAGAAGACCCCAACCATCGCCAAAAGAAACACGCACTCCGTCGATCTCGATGATCTCATGGCTCTTCCGGTAGTGTTCACGGACGGCCTCCACCACGCCGAACTTGAGCCGGTCGGGGCAATCGACGCGGATCTCCGGGGTTGCAAAGGTCCGGGGAACATCGGCGAGAAGATCGCTCAAGAGTTTGCCGGAGTCCGAGAGGATCTCGAGAAGGCGGACCGAGGCGTAAATCGCGTCGTCAAAGCCGAAATAGCGGTCCGCGAAGAAGATGTGACCGCTCATCTCTCCAGCCAGGAGGGCCTTTTCCTCTTTCATTTTTCCCTTGATCAGGGAATGGCCCGCCTTCCACATGATGGCCCGTCCACCGTTCCGTGTGATATCGTCGTAGAGTTTCTGCGAACACTTGACCTCCCCGATGATGGTCGCGCCGGGATTCCGCTTCAGGATGAAGCGGGAGAAGAGCAGAAGCAACTCATCGCCCCAGAGGACCTCTCCGCGGTCTGTGATGACGCCGATCCGGTCGGCGTCTCCATCATAGGCGATACCGACTTCAGCCCTGTTTTCAAGGACCAGGCGGGTCAATTCGCGCAGGTTTTCAGGGATGGTGGGATCCGGAAAGTGGTTGGGGAAACGTCCGTCCGGGTTGCAATAGATATCGGTTACGCTGCAGCCGTAGCGCTTCAGCAGCGGGAGGGCGAATAATCCGCCCACGCCGTTGCCGCCGTCAACCACGACACGATGACCGGGCCGCACTTTCAGATGATCGAAGATATAGTCCTGATAGATTTCGGCGATTTTCCGGCGAGAGGATTTCCCCGAACCTTCGATGTAGGCGCTGCTTTCCATGATCTTCCGCAGCTCCTGTATCTGCTCCCCGTAGATCGTATCGGGACCGATACAGATCTTGAATCCGTTGAAATCAGGTGGATTGTGGCTTCCTGTGACCATCACGCCGCCGTCCGACCGGAAATGGCGGATCGCAAAATAGAGCATGGGTGTCGCGCAGAGGCCGATATCGGTCACATCAACTCCGGCGGAGCGGATCCCACGACAGACGGCATCCTGGTAGTTCTCCGAACTGAGGCGGCAATCCCGGCCCAGGATCATTGTCCTTACGCCATGACGGATCGCATAGGCGCCGATTGCCCGTCCCAGCAGATAGACAAAATCCGGGGTCAGATCCCTGTCCACAACCCCCCTGACGTCATACTCGCGAAACACATCCGGATTCATGTTTACCTCCCGGTTTACGGGGACGCCTTGCCGCAAGGCGTCCCCATGTCTGAAGATCGACGTGGGTGCGCACCAACTGTTCAATCCTCGCGATTTTCTCCGCGTCATGGCCGGTCAACAGGGCTTCCATTCCTTCGATCTGCTTGACGATCTCACAGGTGTCCTCGGTCGTATACTAAGCAATGTAAACATTTTCTGTCAAGAGAAGATTGTGTCTTTGGTTAGCCGGCCTGCGGGACCAATGACCATAAAACTTGCGGAATATCGTGCATGTTATCCGTAAGAAGGTTGGCTTTAGGAAGAGCGGCGTCCGGTCAGATAGTCGGGTTTAAGGCTTCTCATGATAACAGGTCCGTTCTTCCATTCCGGAAGACGGTAGTTCAGGACGATTCCGAGAAACTGTACGATGATGTTGAATGTAGCCCCCCAGAGGACCTCTTTCCCGCCGTCAGGGCCATGATGGATCAGGCACGGATATTGAGGCGATTTCTTTCCGTTTGGATCGCCGGCGTCAATTTGATAACAGCCGAAGAGCTCCTTTTGGTAGAAGGACGAAAGAGGGATTTCAACGATCTTTTCGACCTCCCGGTTCGGATGAAGCAACCCGGGGTTTCCCACAAAACCGGCGACCGGAAAGATCGTCCGCCGGAAAAGGGTCAGGTTGTAGGTGGGGAGGGGGCCCAGAAAAAAGACGCGGGACGGAGGAAGGCGGATCTCCTCCCAGGATTCGCGGAGGGCGCTTGTCAAGAAAAGAGAGATGAGTCCGAAAGAATCCGCATTTTTTGAAACGGCATATTTGCGTGCATTCCCGCGAAGAATGGGGAAAGGTCCATGAGTCAGCAGCGGTCTCAGAATGCGATCGAGAACCGGATGAAGCATCCCCCCCGGAAAGCTAAGGTCTCCCGGCTGGGGAACAGTGGGGGAGCGTTTAATCAACTGAAACAGGAATGATCCTGCGGCGGTTGAGCTTCCCGGGGATGATTCGCGAAAGAGAAGGGGCAGGAGGACCCCGGCTGCGCGTCGGCGGTTATCCCGGCCGGAAGTTGTGATTTCCCGGAAGGTTTTTTGAAAATCACAGGGATGCGTCCCGAGTTTTTCGATGACACGGGTCAGAAACTGTTCGCAGGTGTTGATCTCCGCATCGGCAGGTTGCCTGTTCATCTCTTCTCCTCGCGGGCGATGATTTCACCGATGCTCCTCTCATACCAGCATCCGAAGGGGAATGGATTCAGGAATCCGCAATGGCCGCCATATCGCTGAATGGAGAGATTGAGATACCGGTTCCGCGGCAGACGATGGAACTCCTCCGCGGAAACAACGGGATCGTCCGCGGCGGTGAAGATCGTGACCGGCATGGCGAGAGGAGCGAGAACGTCGCCCGTCAGTGTATAACGACGAAAATAATCCTGGTAATGGCCGAATTCGGTATACCAGGGCATGATCGCCTCGGTCAGCGCCATGCAGGTTCCATGATGAAGTATGCCGTCAAATTGATAGAGGTCGGGAAAGCAGCGCTGTTTCTGCCGTAGGGAGCGTTTCCACTTCGCCAGGAAATACCGGCGGTAAATGGAAAGGCCGGCATCGATGGCCAGCGTGGATTGATGGGGATCGAGAGCGGGGCTGATACAGAAAACGTTTTTCAGGTTGGGAATCGGGGAAATGGATTGGCGAAGGGCAATCCGGAGCGCAAAGTTTCCGCCAAGCGAAAAACCGATCAGATAACAGGGGCGATCCGGTAAAAGTCGGGCGACATTTGCGACCGCTTGCGCCGTCTCCTCCGTCATGGCGCCGTGAAAGAGTTCCCGGTTCAGGTGATGGCTTTTCCCGTGATCCCACAGGTTGAGGCGGAAGATATCGTACCCCTGCCGGTAAAGAAAACGGCCTGTGGAGAGGATATAGGTGGAGTCGGCGCTTCCTTCCCAACCGTGAATCAGGATGACCAGGCCCCGTGGCTTCCGCCCGGTTTGTCTCGAGTGATAGCCCAAAAGGCGGCCGGGATTTCCTGCATCCACAATCGTCTCCCGTGCAACGTTGACCATCTCGTTTTTTCCGGCGACCCTGAGTCGCAGGCTGCCGAAGATGGTCTGGAGATGGGCGCTTCTGGCCCATGCGGCGGGAGAAAAAAGTTCAGCCATTTGCGTTTCCTTGACGAACGTACAAAGGCCCGGTCAGGGACCGGTCCTTTGCGGTGCCTGTCTTTTTTCGTGGCGCAAATCCGAGGTTTTTCAGACTCCTGGTAACTTCGCGATAGGTAAGGGGCGGGTGTTTTGAACTCATGCCTGGTTCTGTGAAGGGGTAAGAGGCATAACCTCATTGAATATCTGGCAAATACTTTCCCTGGCTTCAAGATTGATTGTCTGGCGTGTCATGAGGGTGATTTGTAATTAATTTAGGACGTTTTGTCAAGACATTTACAACTCAAGCATGGAAAAACAGCGGATGCTCTCACACCCACGCAGCCCCCATGCAATACTCCTCTGCCTCTCACATGCAAGCGACGATCTCATTGCGGTGCAGCAATGGGACCAGACAGCTCGAACGCCTGCCGCCCGCCGTATTCACGCCCTCATTCCCTCCGTCGATCCGCCCCCTTGGGAACATGAACGGCTACATGAAGGTCATGGAGTCCAGAAATCAAATTGCACCCCTGGCCGTTCCTGGCAATTCGGGAACCCCAAATCTTAGTATTGAGGAGTAGGGGGGGTGACTCCCTGGAGGATTGGCAGGGCGATGCGGTACGGAGCAAGCTTTCAAGTCAGACAGTGGACAGTTTCGGGCGGAATTCTATGCTACCTTTCACATCGAAATCAGCGGGACATTATCAAGCAAAACATGCATATGTCAAAAAATGTGTTCACCTACAAACAAATATTCTCAATCAACGAAAACACTAAGGATTATCGTTGATGAACTCGTCAAAAGTCTGAAATCCCCTCCCCCTTCACGGGGGAGGGTTAGGGTGGGGGTGATAAGTGACTGTATTTCCGGATGTAATTTCCCCCTCCCCTTAATCCCCTCCCGCAAGGGGAGGGGAAAATTGACTT
>JAHIMW010000099.1 GCA_018896355.1 Pseudomonadota bacterium | reverse complement strand
CGGCTCCTCAAGGGTAAAAAACACCAGCTTTAACGTCCGTTCCGGTGAGTAACCCTTTAAGAGGCGGCACATTTCCAGCAGTATAGCCACGGCGCTTGCGTTGTCATCCGCCCCCGGCGTGCCGGCCACGGTATCGTAATGAGCCCCAATCACTGCCACATCCTCAGGGTGAGTTTTACCCGGCAGGGCAACGATGATATTGCTGAAAACCCTTTCCTGGTAGGAAAAAGTATCCGGCGGTAGGTGTTGCTCATCCCGCCCTCATTCCTCCAGGGCAGCTTTCCGACCGCGCGCGACGTTCAGGCCTGCCAGTATGCTGATGCCGATCACGAAGAAGCCACCGGTCAAAAGCATCGCGAAGCGGTGATTCCCGAGCGTGATCCACGTGATGAGGCCGTAGGTCACCGGCCCGAGGATCGCCGATAGCTTCACGGCAAGTCCCCACAAGCCGAAGAACTCGGCCGTGCGGGCGGGTGGGCTGAGGTATCCGACCAGCGCGCGGCCCGCCGACTGGCTGGAGCCGAGGCAGATCCCGACCAGGTTGGCGACGACCCAGAACATCGTCGTGCTCTCGGCTTTCCACGCCAGGACCACGGCGATCAACCATCCGATCAACGTGATCACCAGGGTCCTCACGTGTCCGATCCGGTCCTGAACGTGACCGAAGGCAAAGGCGCCCGCTGCCGCGGTGACGTTCACCACCAGGATCAGGGTAATCGTATCGCGCGTGGTGAAACCCATGACCTCCTGCGCGTACACCGCAGCGAGCGTGACCACGGTCTGGATGCCCGCCTGGTAAAACACCACGCAGAACAGGAAACGCCACAGGTCCACAAAGCGGCGCGCATGACCGAGCGTTTCCGCGACTCGCGCAAATGCGCTCCTCACGATTCCACCGGGGACGGCGACCGGTTGGGCGCGTTCCCGCAGGATAACGAACGTGGGCAGGCTCGCGACGGCGAACAGAACGGCGGTGATCAGCATGGTGACGGGGACGAATTCGGTGGCGGTCGCGCCTTGAGCCTGCGCGTAGGTCACGTATGCAAGACACGCTCCGAGTGTGACCAGCCCTCCGCAATAACCCAGGCTCCAGCCCCACCCTGACACCCTGCCCATCGCTTCACCGCGCGCGATCTCCGGCAGGAACGCGGCGATCAGGTTTTCGCCCGTGCCGAAGAAGAAGTTGGACAGGATCACCAGCGCAATGCCGAGCGCGAGATCACCGCGCCCGACGAGCGCCAGTCCAGCAGTGAAGACAACGCAGCCCGCGGTGGTAAAGAGCAGCAATCGCTTCTTTGCCGCGTGCAAGTCGGCATAGGCGCCGATCACCGGGGCAGTCACCATGATCAGCGCGTAGGAAACGGCAAGCGCGGCGGTCCAGGCAAAGGTCGCCCAAGGCGTGTTGCCCGCCACCACGGCAACGAAGTAGGCATTGAACACCGCCGTGATGATGACGGTGGTGTAACCGGAATTGGCGAAGTCGTACATCGCCCAAGAAAAAACCTCGACCGGGCGAACCTCCGGTGCGAGGTTTTTTCTTAACGAAGTCTCATTCAAATCGCCACTCACGTCATGCTCCATCATGTCACGAAGTATCAGATCACGCTTCGTCAAATGATTCCGTGCTGTTTCAGCTCCCGCTGCTGCCGGCCGCTGTAGCCGAGCGCACCGAGCACTTCGGCCGTGTGCTCGCCGAGCGCCGGACCAACCCCCCTTCGTATAACCCGGGGTATCCGACAGTTTCGGCACGATACCCTGAAGTTTGAGAGACTTTCCGTCCTTGATTTTGACAAGTTTTTTTGCTTTTTATAAGAAATTGCTTCCAACTGGTGGAAGTATAGAGCGGCTGTTTTTGCTTGTCAATGGATATTATGAATCGAAACGCAGGGGCCGGCAATGCGGTTGGGAAAGGGAGGTAGATGAATTCAGAAGGCCTTTGTGCAGAGTTCTTCCGGTGGCTCGGCGGCATGACGTTCATTGCGTTTCTCCTCATTTTGCGGCCTTGCGCGTATTTTGCCTCCCCTCCACGCCGGCATAGAAAACCACAAGCTTCACCGGCGCCTTACCTTTGTTCCTCCCGATGTGCGGCGTATTGATCACTTCCAGTAAGTTTTATTTTTGCAATTTTCATCATTAACCTCATCCTTGTTGATTCCATCCTTCGATCACTGAGCAACGCAGACGACAAGATTCCGAAGGAATCACTGCCCGGAAGGATCGTCTAAAGAAAAATCCGGCTGCGCTCCGGATCGTACGGGGGCTTCGATAGACGTGTGGCCGGGATCGCCTCGCCAAAAACCTCTATGGCAAAACCGTCCTGATGTTCCGCATCCGCGGCGGACAGATAACCCAGGGCGATCGTCTTCCTCACCGTATGGCCATATCCGCCGCTGGAGACCGCCCCGACGACCTTTCCCCGGCAGGTGATCGTCTCCCCGCCGGAAAGCAGGATCGGCCGGTCATGATCCAGTGTGAAGGTACAGAGTCTCCACTTCGCGCCCTCCTGTTTGATCTTGAGCAGCGCCTCCCGACCCTTGAATGGTCCCTTGTCGAGGTGCACGGCAAAACCGATCCCGGCGTCGTAGGGGCTGTAATCCGGCGATACTTCGGCGCCCCAGTAGCAGTACCCCTTCTCCAGCCGGAGCGAGTCGATCGCCCGGTACCCGGCGTTCCGGATGCCGAGGTCCCGGCCGGCTTCCCAGAGGCTCTCGTACAGATGTGCGGCATATTCCGGCGGCATGTAGAGCTCGTAGCCCAGTTCGCCGATGTAGGTCACACGGATCGCCAGCACCGGGGCATAGCCGATGACGACTTCCCGGCAATGACCGAAGGCGAAACCTTCGTTGCTGAAGTCGTCGTCGGAGAGGCGCATCAGGAGTTCTCGGGAGAGGGGCCCGCAGATATTGATCATCGCAAAGGAGGAGGTCACATCACGAAGCGAAACCGAGCCGTCCCGCGGCAGATGCCTTTTGAACCACATGAAATCGTGCACCCCGAAGGCGGTTCCGGTGATCACAAAGAAGCAGCCTTCCGCCACCCGGGAGATCGTGATGTCCGCCTCGACTCCGCCCCGGTCGTTGCAGAGCTGGGTATAGACAGTCGATCCCACGGGCCTGTCAACATTGCCCGCCGCCATTTCGTTCAGAAAGGCCGGCGCTCCGGGTCCGGCCACCTCGAACTTGCTGAACGAGGACTGGTCGATCAGGACCACCGACTCCCGGGCCGCCCGATGCTCGGCGGCCACGTGGTCGAACCAGTTCGGAATCCCGAAGGTGGGCACGTCCTCGGGCGCCACCCCTGGCGGGGCGAACCAGTTGGTCCTCTCCCAGCCGTATTTCGCGCCATATACCGCCCCCTTCTCCTTGAGCAACCCATAGAGTGGAGAGCGCCTCACCCCCCGGGCCGAATCGTGCTCCTCATGGGGCCAGGAGATGGTGTAATGCTTTCCGTAGATCTCTTTGGTCCGTTCGACATTGTACCGGAGACTCCGGTGATACGGGCCGAAGCGGCGGATGTCGAGGGGCCAGATGTTTAGGCTCGGTTCCCCCTCCACGATCCATTCGGCCACCATCCGCCCGGCCCCGCCGCCGGCGGCGATCCCGAAGGCGTTGAATCCGACGGCGACAAAACAATTTTCCAGTTCCGGCGCCGGTCCAAGCATGCAGTTGCCGTCGGGGGTGAAGGCCTCCGGTCCGTTCACCAGACGCGCGATCCCGACCGTGCCGAGGCAGGGCGTCCGCTTGACGGCCGCCTGGGAAATGGACTCGAAATGGTCGAAATCCGGCTCCAGCAGCTCCTGTGTGAAGCCCGGGAGGATCCCCGTGGTGGACCAGGGGATTCCATCTCTTTCGTAACCCCCCATGACGAGCCCCCCGACCTCCTCTTTGTAGTAGAGGAGGCTGTCCTTGTCACGCAGCGTCGGCAGGCCCGGCGGCAGTCCCTCAATCGGCTCGGTGACCAGGTATTGGTGCTGGAACGGAACCAGCGGGATGTTGACCCCCATCATCCGGCCGATCTCGCGCCCCCACATCCCCGCGGCATTGACGACCGTCTCGCACCGGACCGTTCCCCGGTCGGTCACGACGGCGCTAATGCGGTTGTCCCTGATCTCGAAACCGGTGACCCGGGTCTTCTGCTCCACCGTGGCGCCGCGGTTCATCGCCCCCTTGGCCAGCGCCATGGTGAGGCCGCTCGGATCCGCCTGGCCGTCGGAGGGCATGAAGGCCGCGCCGATGATCCCTTCCATATCGAGGATCGGGAAAATCTTCAGCGCCTCGGAAGGCGTGATCATCTGCATCTCCAGGCCGAAGCTGCGCGCCGTGGTGGCCCCTTTCTTCAATTCTAAGAGCCTTTCCTCCGTGCCGGCCAGATGGAGACAGCCGCAACGCTTCCAGCCGGTGGTCAGTCCCGTTTCCTCCTCCAGCGTCTCGTAGAGGCCGACGCTGTGCTGCAGCATCCTCGTCACATTCCGGTGGGAGCGGAGCTGTCCCACCAGGCCCGCCGCATGCCAGGTGGAGCCGCTGGTCAACTCACCCTTTTCCAGGATGAGGACATCCGTCCATCCCATCTTCGTCAGGTGGTAGGCGATACTGCAGCCGACGATTCCGCCGCCGATAATTACAACCCGTGCACTGTCGCGCATGATTCACTCCTTCTCATATGAAATGCCCCTTCCCTGTATCTCAGACGCATAATGTAGGGTGCGTTAGGCGAATGCCGTAACGCACCTTAGATGCATCGGAGATCAAGGTGGATTACGCTCCGCTAATCCACCCTACATTTTTCATCCTTCGTTGTGCCCTATCCGGGGAGCTTGAGCACGGCCGAGCGCCCTCGTCAGGGCAGGGACAACCTCGAAAAGATCGCCGAGGAGGCCGTAATCGCATTTTTGGAAAATGGGCGCATCGGGATCGTTGTTGACGGCCACGATCACCTTGGCTGTCTTCATGCCCGCGAAATGCTGAACGGAACCGGAAATTCCGCAGGCGATGTAGAGCCTTGGGCTGACCGTTTTGCCGGTCTGGCCGACCTGCATTGCGTGAGAGGCGAAGCCAGCGTCCACGGCGGCACGGGAGGCGCCGACCGCCGCCCCGAGAACGGATGCGCACTCTTTCAGTATCCGGAAGTTTTCCGCGGAGCCGACGGCGCGTCCGCCGGAGATGATGATTTCGGCTTCGGAGACATCCGGCCCCCCGGAGGAACCCTGCTTGACTTCCCGGATCACCAGCCGTTTCGAGGTCGGGACCGTGGCTTCGTATACGACGGTATCGCCTTGCCTGGGGTCGATCCTTTCGGGGAAGATGTTGGGGCGGATCCCCAGTATCCAAGGTCGACCGTTCAGGCGGAGCGTTGCCGTCGTCTTCCCGGAGAAGTGGGATTTTTTTACAATGCCCGAGGGAAAATCGATATCCATGCAGTCCAGAACCAGCGGCGCTCCCGCAATCGATGCGATCCGGGCCAGAAGATCCCTTCCGGTCTGGCCGGACACCCCGAGGATCGCGTCGAGCTGGAAACGATCGATCGCCGCGGCCAGAGCGCCGGCCTGCACATCCGGAAAGGGGCTGATATCCGCCTCCGGCGTCCGGATCGCCACGATCCGGTCCGCGCCGTATTGTCGCAATACCCCTTTACAGGCCTCCGCGTGATCACCGAACAGCAGCGCGTAAACCTCGTTCTCCCGATCCTGCCTGGCCGCGGCCAGGGCGCCCAGCGCGGTTTTTTTGACCTCTCCTCCCCTTGCCTCGATGAGAACGCCGATCCTCGCCATAGCCCCTCTTTCTCCGCTATAGAACCCTGGCCTCTTCCCGGAGCAGGCGCAGAAGCTCCCTTACCATCTTTTCCGGATCCCCCTCCAGGATAGTCCCCCGGCCCCGGTCGGGCACCGCTTGAAGCCCGAGGAGCTCCACCGTTGGAATGGGAGGAGGAAAGCCGAGATCGGCCCGGGGGATCACCCGGATCTCCTTCTTCTTCGCTTTCATCATGTCGGGAAGGGTGGGACAGCGCGGCCGGTTCAACCCCTTGGCTGCACCGACGACGCAGGGCGTCGTCATCTCGATCACCTCGCGGACGTCCGCTTCGATTTCCCGCTCCACGGTTACCCGGCCTTCGACCATCGAAAAAGTCACCACATTGACGGCCACGGGCATATCGAAGAGTACCCCCAACCGGTAGGGGATCTGCATCCCCTCTGTGTCGACCGATTGCCGGCCGGTCAGGATCAGGTCCGGGGAACCGTCCCGGGAAACGGCGCTGTGTAGGAGGCGGCCCGTCTCGACGCTGTCCGTAAAATAGGCGTCCGTCTTCACGAGAATCGACCGATCGGCGCCCATCGCAAGGGCCGTCCGCAACGTGGAGGTCGCAACCTCCTTTCCGACCGTGACCGCAATGACCTCGGCTCCGGAGCCGCTTTCCCGGATCCGGAGGGCCTGCTCCAGGGCATACTCGTCGTAGGGATTCACGATGAACTTGACGGTCTCATCAAAGGCCGCCCCGCCCAGCGGTCTGATGTTTGCCGCGGTGTCGGGCACATGCTTTACGCAGACGTAGATCTTCACTATGACGAAACCTGCATCTTTGACGCCCCGGGATAAAGTCCAAAATCTCCTCCCCCTTGACGGGGGTAAACAATCTTCCCTCCCCCTTGACGGGGGAGGGTTAGGGTGGGGGCGAAAAGGGATTGTATTTCCGTGAATGATTTCCCCCTCCCCTTAATCCCCTCCCACCAGGGGAGGGGAAATTTCACTTGTAATACGAGAGCTACGTCTTTACCGCTTGCCGAAATAGTTCCGGACAAAACGGACGAACCGCTCGTTTTCCTCGTCCACGCCGGGCGTGACCCGGAAGTAGCCGTCCCGACCGTGGATCGGATTGATCTTTTTCAAAAAGATCTTTTCCATTTCCAATCCCGCCGCCAGGATCTCCGCCGTGGTCTTGCCGGTCAAGGTCGCGTCGATCAGCATGTAATTGCCATGCGCCGGATAAGGCTTAAGCCCAACCTTGACCAACTCCTCGGTGAAAACCGCCATCCAGCGGTTGTTGTGATTCACCTTCGCCGCGACCTCCCCGGGATTGTCCAGGATCGCCTCTGCGGCCGCCATCGCCATCAGGCTCACGTTCCAGGGGAGGAACATGGTATTGAAGGCCTTGACCATCTCCTCCGTTCCCACCACGTACCCGAACCGGATGCCGGCGAAGCCGTAGGCCTTCGAAAGGGTGTGGGAGAGGAAGACCTGGGGATATTTCTGAAGCAGAAAGTCTTTTGAGGGGATCTCCGGATGGTAGTCCAGATAGGCCTCATCGATGCAGAGCGGGATCCCCGTCTCGCAGAAACGGATCAGATCCTTGTCGTCGATGAAGATGCCGGTCGGGTTGTTCGGGTTGATGACCAGCATCAGCTTGGTCCTGGAGGTGATCGCCTTGAGCATGCCATCCACATCGTACTGGAGATCCTCTTTTCGGAGCGGAACCGAAACCACCTTCCCGCCCGCCAGCTCCGCCCGGGGGGGGAAAAGTTCGAAGGTCGGCGTGGAGATGATGAACTCATCGCCGGGCTGGAGGAAGATCCTCATCATGCAATCGATGATCTCCGAAGAGCCGTTGCAGAGGCCGATATTTTCCGGTCCCAGGTTGTGCAGCTTCCCCAGCTTGGTCCGCAACCGCAGCATGCTGTCGGGATAGCGGTTTCCCTTGGACAGGATATCCGTCACCGCCCGTATCACCTTCTCGGACGGGGGTAACGGGTTTTCATTGAGCATCAGGCGACCGTAATCGGGATTTGCCCAGGCCTTATCCAGAATGCCTGTATTGTATTCTCGCGCGGTGGTCAACCATGGCACAAACCAATCTTTTAACTGCTTCATCTCTCTCTCCTTTCATCGCTAACGTGAGAAATCTGCAATGCACTTTCCCGCAAATTCCACCATATCGTCGGTAGCTTTCGAAAACTGCTGCGCCGTCTTCACCAGCGATGGATGGGCGTTGTACTCATCCCGTGAATAGCCGTCCTCCGCGTAGGCCCTTTCGAAATAGGGTACGCGCAGCAGCTTATCCAGCACATCCTTCGGTATCTCATGATCGATGCGGTCCTTTATAAAATGGATGTTTTCCTGTCCCGGAAAATGGATCACCTCATCAATGAAAGTTGGCGGACAGGTGACCACGATGTTTGCACCCGCCTTCTCCTCCAGATGCCAAAGCCTCAGCGCGCCATCCACGGTCGGTCCGACACGCAGGGAGCAGGAGAGGAGCTTGCTCGGATAGTTGTTCTTCTTGAGCAGCCGGTAGGCCTTCTTGAAGATGGCCAATTCCGCCAGACGGACATCCCCCTCGGAAAGCTCGATTCCCTTTTCCCTTCCGAAATCCCTCAATCCGCCCAAGTCGCCGTAGCGGGCTTCCATGTGGGTGATTATGGATCGCCAGCGCGAAAGATCCACATGATTCGCCTTGGCCTTTTCCAGCCCCTTCTGCACGGACCTGGCGCAGTCCATCAATTGCGGCAACACGAACGTCAGCGTATTGTTGGTGGCAATCCCGCGGGAGGTCAGCTCCTCAATAACCTCGTATCCCTCCTTTGTGCCCGGCACCTTGACCATCACGTTGGGATTGATCGCGGCCAGTTCCGCGGCCTGCTTCAACATGATCTCCTTGTCGAAGGACTTCCGCGGATCCACCTGTCCGGACAGGAAGCCCTCTCGAAAGTTTGTCTTTTCAAACAGCGGCAGGAACATATCGGAACCCCGTTTCACGACCTCCTTGTAAAGAAGCCAAAAGAGTGACTCCTTGTCGATTCCAGGATTATTCTTGATAATGCCGAAAGTGACCTCTTTCCAATACGGCTCATCATCCTTGATGGCCTGGAGAGAGAGCGAGGGGTTGGTCGTGACGCCGCGGAAAAGCGACTCCCCAGGATTCTCAATGTTGTACATCCGGCCGAATTGGCGCTTCAGCGTCTGCTGATCCCCCTCATCCGCCTTGGCAAGCAACTTCCGACACCAGTTCTCGAAAATGACCGGGGATGAATCCCACCAGATCTCCATACCGGGACTCACCTGAACTAGTGCTTCCAACAAGTTATTTTCCCTCATGCTATCCCCCTGTTTGTATTGAGTGCCTTTTCGTTGTTTAGATGTATATACAATCTGCCCTTGAAAAATCAAGCTTAATCATCCTTCGAATGATGATTCCTGATATGGTAGCGACCCAGTTCAATCTCAAAAACATACTTGTCTCCGCGGTAATAGGAATGGAGAAGTTCCACCGGGATATTGTTTTCGTCATAGGTCAGGCTTTCCATGAAAAAAGCCGCCGTATTTTCCGGCACATTCAGATAAGAGGCAATACGACCCTTCAGATTCACCGCCTGGATCGTCTGGTCGGATCGGGCCAGCATGACATTGAACCTTTCAAAGATGATCTGGTACATCGAACAGGTCAGATCCATTCCGAGAATTTCCTTGAAGGTATGGTATGGAAGATAGCTCTCTTCATAGATAAACGGCGTCTCGTTGCCTATCCGAAGTCGGCGGATGGCCACGACCCTGCCGTTCGGACCCAGGATCAATTTCCTGGCCACCGGCTCCTTCGCCTCTTCAGCGCTTTGTTTGATGATTTTGGTATTCTCTTTGATGCCGAGCTCCCGTAAATCATCACTGAAACTGGAAATGCTCTTAAGCTGGTGCTTGATCGCCAGCGGGGTCTTGGCGCAGACAAAGGTCCCCAAGCCCTTTTCCTTCCGCAGGATTCCCGCAGCCGTCAATTCCGAAATGGCCTGCCTCAGTGTATTTCGGTTCACCTGGCAGATCCGGGCGAGTTCCACCTCCGACGGCAGGATACCTCCCTTTTCGTACCTCCCGGATTGGATCAGATCTTTGATCCAGCCGCTGATCTGGAGATACTTGGGGATCGGATTGTCCGGGTCGATGATATTCATCACTGCAAGCCCCCCGTCATTTGGCGGCGCTCATTCCCGAAAGCCCGGAACTGCCGGTGGTCAACCGCATGATGATCAGAAACAGCGCAACGATAAGCACCACCACGGTGCACATCGCGTTTGCGCTCGCCGTACGGCCGTCCACATCGAGAAAAATGATCTCGATCGCGGCCAGCTTGATCTGTGCCGAAACCAGAAACAAAACGGCGCTGATCGTGGTCATGGCCCGCATGAAAAAGAAGGTGGTCGTCGAGAGAAAGGCCACCTTGGAGAGCGGAAATACGATCCGTGTAAAGGTGGTGACCGGTCCGGCGCCCAGACTGACCGCCGCCTCTTCGACCGACTTGTCGATCTGCTTCAGATTCGCCGTCCCGGAGAGAACCCCCAGCGTGAAATTGGCAATCACAATATTGATGATGATGATCCATATCGTGCCGTAGATCAGGAAATAGGGTTTGTTGAAGGCGAGCACGTAGCCCAGGCCCAGCACGACCCCCGGGATGGCTGCCGGCAGGACGGACAGGCCGTAGAGCAGCTGCTCGCCCCTTGGTTTCTTCTTTTCGATGATATAGGCGGCCACAAGGGTGATCGAAGCTCCGACCACCGCCACCACGAGGGATACCAGCAGGCTGGTCCAGATCGGGGCGTATTTGATCGCTATCATGGTGCGGAAAGGGCCCGGTTCCAGCACGCTGTTCCAGAAGGCGGTCCAGAGCGGAACGCTCGCCCCGAGCGACGGGAAATCAAAATGTTTAAGCGTGAGCGAGAAATCATAAGGCCAGGTCCGGACGAAAGAGCCCAGAAAGACCGTGATGAAGACCAGAAGGATGCAGGAGGAGATCAGCGCCGAATAGGCGGTGAACGCCCATTTCTTCAGCGGCCGGGAGGGTTGTATGAAGGGGCGGGCCTGGCCGCTGATCATCGCATAGCTCTTGCGCGTCAGGTAGTAATTGATCGCAAACGCAGTGATCGACGGGATCAGCAGGATCACACTGATGGTCGCGCCCAGGTCGAACCGCTGCAAACCGAAGACCTTGTTTACGATCTCCGTCGCCAGCACCGAATAGTCCCCCCCGATCACCACCGGGATTCCGAAGTCGGTGATCGTCAGGTTGAACGTAAGGGCGGCGGCGCTTGCGATCCCGTATTTAGCGGACGGCAGCGTTACCTTGAAGAATGTTTTCAGCGCGGAGGCGCCCAGGCTCTGCGCGGCTTCGTCGAGGCGCGTGTCCACTGCGGAGAGCGTGGTATAAAGGATAAAAAGGGCATTCGGAAAACAGTAGAGAATCTCTCCGACGATAATCCCGGTAGCGCCATATATATTCCAGTCTGTTCCCAGAGCATAGCGCGTAATGACCCCATTGCGGCCGAACAGCAGAATGAGCGCGAGGGCCTGGATGATCGTCGGCGCAATGAGCGGCAGTGTGGATACCGTGTAGAAAAAACCCTTGAAGGGCATCGTGGTGCGGGTGAGACCATAGGCAAACAGGAAGGCCAGTACCGTGGTGATGACCATGGTCACGGTGGAAACGAACATGCTGTTGTAAAAGGAACGGAAGATCCTTGGTTCGGAAAAATAATCCGCGTAATTTTGAAGGGTGAAAACACCGTCCTTGAAGAAACTTAAGCGGCAGATGTCCACGACCGGATAGAGCAGGAAAACGGCCAGAATGGCCAGAAGAAACGCCATGATCACGCCGGTGAAGATGTTGTCGGCGGAAAACCAGGTGGAGAATTTCCTTCCGTAAGGCTCGACAGGGTTCATCTGCTCCCCCCTCCTTCCGGAAATACCAGAAAGGCGTCAGGAGAAAAGTAGACATAAACCTGATCCCCCTGCTTCAAGTCGCGCTGTTCAAAATCCTTTTCGATAATGTCGGAAATGATCTCCTCCCCGTCCACATGGATCAGGAGTCTTACGGCGGCGCCCTGAAAAACCACCACATCGATCCGGCCTGCTGCGAGGTTCATCGGTTCGGCCACCTCAGGGGGCGGCTCCTTTTTGAACACCTCCACATTCTCCGGCCGGATCGCCAGAGATACGGTTCCGTCCGCCGCAGCGCCGTTCTGCGTTACCTTGATTTTCCTCTTGCCGGTATCAACGACGCCGTTGGTCCAGCGTCCATCGAAGAAATTTGATGTGCCCACAAAGTCCGCGACAAAGCTGCATGTCGGGTTCTTATAGATGTCAATGGGCCGTCCCACCTGCCGGAACTGTCCCTTTTCCATGACCACAACCCGATCAGCGATGGAGAGGGCCTCCTCCTGATCGTGAGTCACATGGATCATGGTCTTTTTCAATTCCTGCTGCAACCGCTTGATCTCCGCTCGGAGCCGGAGTCGGATTTTCGCGTCGAGGGCGCTCAACGGCTCATCCAAGAGAAGCACCTGGGGATCAGGGGCGAGGGCCCGGACGAGGGCGACCCGCTGCTGCTGCCCGCCGCTCAATTGGGCCGGGTAAAGGCTTCGCCAGTCGGACAAACCGATCAAGTCGAGCATCGCATCCACCCGCTCCGCAAGGGCCTTCTTCGGCATCTTCCTCATCTTCAAACCGAAGGCGATGTTTTCCTCCACGGTCATGTTCGGGAAAAGGGCGTAGGACTGAAAGACGATTCCGAATTCACGCTTCTTGGGAATAAGATCGTTGATCACGCGGTTGTTGAAGATCACCTTCCCTTCCGTGACCGTTTCAAACCCGGTGATCATCCTCAGAACCGTGGTTTTTCCGCAACCGCTGGGGCCCAGAAAGCAGATGAACTCCCCTTCCTTGATCTCCAGATCGACATGATCCACGGCGGTAAGGTTCCCATAGCGTTTAGTCAGATTTTCCAGCTTGAGGTCTCTTCCCATTGGCGTTCCTCGCTTAGATGTTGAGAGTTCTATACAGCTTACGGGTAAAAAAAATGGGTCCGGCCATCCCGCCGCTGCAGGATGACCGGAACGTCACAATTACTTGGAGAAGAGGCCTTCCCACTTCTTCTTGATGGCCTCGCTGTTCTTGGCCTGCCAGCCGAAGTCCATCGGATAGAGCTTGATTTCGGACAGCTTGGGCAGGTCCGGCCGGGTCGGAATCCCGGGAAGGGTCACGCCATACTTGAATTTCGCATACTCTTTCATCGCGCTTTCCGTGATGGCCCAATCCAGGAAACGCTTCGCGGCCTTAACATTTTTCGCCCCCTTGAGCAGCGCGTTGGCCTCCACTTCATATCCCGCCCCTTCAACGGGGAAGACAAATTCGACCGGGAAGCCCTGTTTCTTCAGTTCGGCCACGACGAAATCAAATGAGGCCCCCACGGCAAACTCTCCGGCGGCGGTCATTTTGGCCGGCCGGGAACCGCTCTTGATATACTGGCCGATGTTCTTGTCCAGTTTCTTCAGGAATTCCCAGCCGTCCTCCTTCCCTTCTTTCGCGCCGTACATCTGAAGGAGACTGGAGACCTGGAGGAATCCCGTTCCGGAGGCCACCGGATTGGGCATCGTGACGAGCCCTTTGAATCTCGGATCGAGAAGATCGTTCCATCCCTTGGGCATCGGCAAACCCTTCTCCTGCAGAACCTTGGTGTTCACGCAGAAGGCGGCAATGTACATATCGATCCCCACGTATTGATACTTCGGGTGAACAAAGCGCTTCTCGAGCTTTTCGACGCCTTTGGGTTTGTACGGTACGAACATCCCCTTGGGGATAAACTCCTCCATGCCGGTAACCGCCCATCCCCAGACCAGATCCGCCTGCGGATTGTCCTTTTCGGCCAGCATGCGGGCGCCCAGCTCCCCGGTTGAAAGGCGGATGATGTTGATTTCGAGGTCGGGCATATCCCTTCGGGCCGCCTCGAGATATTTTACCGTTTCATCCGTCTCCAGCGAAGTGTAAACCGTGACCTTTTGCGCAGCGCCCGCATTGAATGCCAGACACATGGCCATGATACCGACGACAATCATAATCCCTGCACGTTTCATACGCCTACCTCCTTAATTTCCTGTTGATGTTAGCCGTTTGAATCTTCCCGAACCATGAAGCCCGTCCGCCCGATACAACATATAATTCATTGTACACTGACATTGAATCAAGGTTGCGGTCAACCTTTTTTTTGCCGTTTCACTGCCGGAATCGAAATTCCGTTCTTGGGTATTTCTCATAGCGGCACACGGGTCAAACAGCACACGGAACGGAGCGCCCGGGGAGGAGCTGCAGGCGGAAGCGCCTTGTGACCAGGATTTCCCGATCCAGAAGAGAAAGGAGGTCGCCCAGTGGAAGGAGGCGATAATCCAGCTTTTTCGCTGCGCGAATGAGACGAACGAAGTTTTCGCTCATCAGCCCGCCTTCGACTTCCGCATGAACGGGCAGAACGTGAATCCCTCCCTCTGCAAGCCTGGTGAGGATTTTTTGCTCCCCTTCTTCGATGCCCGTTTCTTCAAAACAGGGCAGATCCGATGGAATCTCAATCAGTCCGGCGCCTTCATGAATGAATGGCGCATTTGCCCGCGTGCAGCTGAGATAGTCGAAACCAAGGTCGCGGACAATGGAGAGGACCCGATCGTCGATCAGCCACGCCGGCGCGCCGAAAGAGGTCGGTCTCTTTCCGGTCAGCGCTTCAAATCCGTCGATGCCGCGGCGGAACCAATCCCGTATCCACCCCTCCGGGCGAACGGCAAGCTCATCCTGCCAGCGTCGATGATCCCACGCATGAAACTGCGCCTCGTGGCCTTCCGCCAGGATCCTCCGGACCAGTTCCGGAAACGCGAGGGCAATCTTCGGAGAAGGGAGCAGCGTACCGTAGAGGGCGGTCCGGAAACCATAGAGACTGGCGGCGCGTGTCCGGACCATTTTCTTTAAAAAACGGGGGTTTTTGAGGAGCTGCAGGACGGCCCTCCCCGAGGCGTCCGGTCCGATGCTCAGGTAAAACGTGGCCCGGAGATCATTTTCCCGCAACAAGGAGAGGAGGCGGGGCACCCCAAGCCTCATTCCCTGGTACGTATCCACATCGATTTTCAGCCCCAGTATCCTGGTCACACGTCCTCCAATGAGATGCGTGAGGCGTTAGGAGTGAAGCGTGAGGTGTAAGGTGTAAGGTGTAAAACCCTCCTAATTCCTTACCCCTTACCCCTTACCCCTTACCCCTTGCTCCTCACTCCTCACTCAAGGCTCGTTCTCCTCAAGGAAGGAGTAGAGGGTCATCCGCAGGGAATCATCAAGCCCGATGGCCGGCGACCAGCCGAGGAGGGTTCGGGCCTTCTCGATGCTCGGTTTCCGGGTGTAGATATCCTGATACCCCTTGCCGTAATAGGTCTTTGCGGGCACTTCGATGATTTCCGAATAGGTTCCGTCACCGCTGTGTCTCGGATGTTCCATGAAGAGCTTCTTCAGCAGATTAGCCAGTTCCCGGACAGAACACTCGTTGTCCGGATTGCCGATATTGATGATCTGGTTCTTGCAGACATCGTTGCGGTTTTCCAGAATGCTGAGCAGCGCCGCAATGCCGTCGTCGACATAGGTAAAGCACCGTTTCTGGCTGCCGCCGTCAACAAGGCTGATCGGTCGTTTCATCAGGAGTTCGGCGATGAACTGCGTCACCACCCGGGAGCTGCCTTCCTTTGCCGTATTCAGGGAATCCAGTCGGGGTCCGACCCAGTTGAAGGGTCTAAACAGCGTGAATTCCAGATGCCCCCGCGTGCCGTAGGCATAGATCACCCGATCGAGGAGCTGCTTGCAGCAGGAGTAGATCCAGCGCTCCTTCTGGATCGGCCCCACGACCAGATAACTCTCATCCTCCTTGAACTCCGGATCGGTGCATGCCCCGTACACCTCCGAGGTCGACGGAAAGACAACGCGCTTGCGATACTTGACGCAATGTTTGATCACGTTGAGATTCATTTCGAAATCGAGGTTGTAGACGCCGATCGGGTCTTCCACGTAGAGCTTTGGCGTCGCAATCGCAACGAGCGGAAGAACAACGTCGCACTTCTTGACATGATACTCGATCCACTCCCGGTTGATCGCGATATCCCCTTCGATAAAATGAAAGCGCGGATTCTGCAGGTTCTTGCCGAGTCGGTCGTCGGAGAGGTCCATCCCGTAAACGGCCCAGTCCGTCTCGTCGAGGATCCTCTTTGTCAGATGGTGGCCGATAAACCCGTTAACCCCCAGGATCAAAATTTTCATGATAACATCATCCCTTCCTTGTCTGTAAAATAGCGGGTGATCCCGTCGCCGGTCATCCTTTCGCCCCGGAGCTGCACATCGAGGAGCCGAATTCTCCCCGCTCCCGTCCGGACAAAAACCAAGCCCCGTTCGATTTCGACATATCCGGGAGGTTTTATCTCTTCGCCTGCCCGTCCCTCATCCGGCGTACCCCACCAAATCATCAGCCTGGATCCATCCGCAAGCCTGCAGTAGGCGCCGGGATAGGGATCCGTGACCGCACGGATCAGGTTGTAAATCCTCGCAGCGGACCAGCGCCAGTCGATTCGGCCATCCTCCGGTCGGCGACCGCCGAAATAACTCCCAAGCGAGATATCCTGGGGGATTCGGTGCGCCCGACCGATTTTCATCAGCGGCAGGAGTTCATCCAGCAGGATTCCCGCTTCAACGCAGAGCTTCCCGTAGAGGGTGAACGCGGTGTCGTCCGGTGCAATGGGCACGACCCTCTGCCCGACGATATCCCCCGCATCGACCTCCCGGACCATGTGATGGAGCGTGACCCCGGTCTGTTCCTCCCCGTGAACCAGGACCCAGTTCACCGGACATCGTCCGCGATAGGCGGGCAGAAGCGAGCCGTGGAGGTTATACGCCCCCTTCGGCGGAATGCGGAGGATCTCCTCCGGGATCATATGTCGGTAAT
>JAHIMW010000098.1 GCA_018896355.1 Pseudomonadota bacterium | reverse complement strand
GGGGGAGGGTTAGGGTGGGGGGAGGTTGCCATGAAATCTGCATGTTGCAGCTTCACCCACCCCCTAACCCCCTCCCGTCAAGGGAGGGGGAACATATTTGGAAGAGTTTTGCAATTACCTCATTCTTAACACATTTTCCGGGTCCTCTTCAACGGTCAATGCAGACCAAAATCCACCACCAACTTTCAGGAAATCATGGTAGGACAAGGGTATGCTGACATTTTTCATTCACCTCACTGCACGACGATAATGACCGTTTGCGTTGTAAATTCAATCAACATCAAATGTTGACGGTGGATCATGGCAGACGGATGTCCGAAAGCGGCGCTGAACGGTCGGGGTGGCGAATAGCCCCTCCATTTTTTTCTTGACAGGTCAGCCCGTATGGTTGTATGACACAACCATGTCAACGAACCTCGATAAGAACTGCCGGGAAATCATGGAAATAATCATGGGACTCGCCCGGGAGATCCGGTGCTGCAGCCGGGATGAGGCCATTTGCCAGGACGTCACATTCCATCAGTTTATTATCCTGGACGCCGTCGCGAAAAAAGGGGAATTGGGTCTGGCGGAGCTTCACGGGATCCTTTCCGTGGAGAAGAGTACGACCACCCGCCTGGTGAATCCGCTGATCCGGAAGGGCCTCTTGAAACGCGACAGGGCGGCGCATGATTCCCGGGCGGCACGGCTTACCTTGACGGAAGAGGGGAGGGAGACCCACCGGAGGGTCTGGCTGTGCCTGGGGGGTTTTTTCCAAAATATCGCCCGGCGGATCCCGGAAGGGCAGAGGAAGGCGGTTCTGGAGTCGGTCAGGGTGTTTACGGGGGCCATGAAAAGCGCCGCCGTCGCGTGTCGGTGCTGTGAATAATTACGGAGGATGGGTTATGAAACAATCGAGTCAGCCCTCTTGTTGTCAACAGCAAGAGACCATCGTTCTGCCGTCCTATCCCGGTTCCGCCTGCTGTGGGGGCGGCGCCGGCGAGACGCGGACGGGCCTTCCGCGCCTCGGCCAGGGTTTCGTGATCGGATCCGTTTCGACGCCGGCCGGAAGCTTGCCTCGGGTATCCTCGGAGTTGCAATGGCGGGATCGCTGGGGGGCCGTCAAGGCCCGCTGGGGGGTCGGCCGGATGGATTACGCCGTCGATCCGGGTCTGTACGCGCTGGGGAATCCGCATCGGGAGTCGCCTGTCCTGGTGAGCGCCAATTACAAGATGAGCTTCGACGAGCTGAGGAGCGCCCTGCCCGGCCGGGATCTCTGGATCCTGGCGCTCGATACGAAGGGGATCAACGTCTGGTGCGCCGCCGGAAAGGGGACCTTCGGCACGGAAGAGCTGGTCGGCAGGATCGAATCGAGCGGCCTGAAAGAGGTCGTCGGCCACCGGTCGTTGATCCTGCCCCAGTTGGGGGCGCCGGGCGTAGCCGCCCACACTGTCAAGAAACTCTCCGGATTCGGCGTCCGTTACGGTCCGATCAAGGCCGAGGACCTGCCGGCCTATATCGATGCCGGTTTCAAGGCCACAAGCACAATGCGCCTCAAGACCTTCCCATTCAAGGAGAGGGCCGTCCTAATCCCGATCGAGCTGATTGAAACCATAAAACCGACATTGATCATCGCGCCTCTCCTGTTCCTCCTCGGCGGCATAGGCGGTCCTGCCGGTTTCTGGGCGAACGCCCTTCATGACGGCTCCTTTGCCGTCTTGGCGTTTCTGAGTGCGATCGTGGGGGGGGCGGTGATCCATCCCCTTCTTTTACCGTATCTCCCCGGACGGGCATTCTCGGCGAAGGGATTGGTGCTCGGTGCGGTCGTGGCGGTCATTATGCTTACCCTGCAGGGGTACGATCCGTCGATGTGGGCGGGGCGGCTCGGCATTCTGGCGTGGCTGCTGATCATCCCGGCCGTAACGGCCTTTCTGGCGATGAATTTTACCGGGGCATCCACCTATACATCCCTTTCCGGGGTGAACAAGGAGATGCGGTGGGCGCTCCCCACGGAGATCGGAATGGGATTGAGCGGCCTGATTATATGGGTTGCGTCACGTTTGATAGCATAGGAGTCTTACGATGAGACAACTGACTTACCTGAAAGATGTGGTCACTCTGAAACTCGATCGCGAGAAATGCACCGGCTGCGGGATGTGCCTGGAGGTCTGTCCCCACGAGGTGTTTAAAATGAACACGAGGCATGCCGAGATCCGGGATCGGGACGCGTGTATGGAGTGCGGCGCCTGCAGCCGGAACTGTCCGTTCGAAGCGATTTCCGTGCAGGCCGGCGTCGGCTGCGCGGCGGCGGTGATCAACGCCATGTTGGGGCGGACCGATCAGCCGTGTTGCGGTCCGAGCGATAGCGGATGCTCTTCCCCCGCCGCGAATGAGAAGGGCTGCTGCGGGTAGGGGTTCGTCCGTTACGAGCCGTTCCTATATTTTCCGGTGGCAAACATCGCCGTTTCGGAATATGATCGCCCGCGTAATCGCTCCCGGCCGTACCGCTTTTTGTTTTAGGGCGGTCGGGAAACGGTTGTTTATCAACGGGGGCGTTCCCAGACGATCAGGGAGGTGAACCATGGGGAAGACGGCGAGGGGGAAGCACGACGCGGCGGCGTGGATCCGGGATTGCATCATCCGATACACGGCCTCCGCTGAGAACAGCCTTCAGTTCGAAGGCGTCCATGAACCGGCGTGGGCGGAGCCGCTCATCGGCTTCTCCCGCGGCGACGACCCGCTCTATCCGAAGTTCAAAGAGGATATCGGCCCGTTCTACTGGACCCCGCAGGAGATCTTCGCCGCGACATTTCCCGGGCTGCGGGTCGAACCCGGCGAATTGACCGTGATCTCCTGGATCCTGCCGCAGACGAAACAGACCCGGCGTGACAACCGCCGGGAAAAGGCCGTTTCCGCGGAGAGATGGGCAAGATCCCGCAAATATGGGGAGGAGTTCAACATCAAGCTGCGCAACCATCTGGTGGGGGTCTTTCGTGAGGCCGGTTACGAGGCCGTCGCACCCTTGAACGCGCCCGCCTGGAAATGGGAAAAATCCGCCCGCTACGGTTTCGCCTCTTCCTGGTCGGAGCGGCATGCGGCGTTCGCCTCCGGACTCGGCACCTTCGGTCTGTGCGACGGCCTGATCACCCCGATGGGAAAGGCGATGCGCTGCGGCTCCGTCGTGTCCCGGATCGCCGTCCCCCCGTCGGAGCGGCCCTACACCGATCACCACGCTTACTGCCTCTTCCACTTCAACGGGAGCTGCGGCAAATGCATCGAGCGCTGCCCGGCGGACGCCATCACCCGGGAGGGGCATGACAAGGAAAAATGTGAGACCTACGTCCGCGAGGTAGCGTCAAAATCGATCCTGTCCCGGTTTGGTTTTGAGACGTCCGGCTGCGGTCTCTGCCAGGTCGGCGTCCCCTGCGAGGCAAAGATCCCCCTCCCCGCTCGAACAAAGTAACTTCGGGGAGGCCTGTTCAAAGACGGCGAAACGGGCCCACGAACAGGGCGCTTCCTGCCAGCCATTCTGAGATCTTTGAATTTCTGCCCTTCCTGTCATTGCGAGGAGCGTAGCGACGAAGCAATCTCATGGTTTATCGAATGGTTATGGGATTGCTTCGTCGGCCTTTGGCCTTCTCGCAATGACAAATGGCGAGTTTTTGAGAGGTGTCATTCTCGATGTGGAGGCCCTTCCGCAGGATCAGGCGGGAGGTCCAAGGCCGGAGCCGGGCTAAGCATTCGATCCTGCCGGTGATCCGAACGGGTCATTTTTTTTGGCCGGCCGGGCCCGCGTTTTTCTGCGCGGCCGGGGCTCCGACCGGAGGGGGCGCCGCCATGGAGGCCAATTGCCGCTCGATATCGGCACGGTTGGGATAATTCGGATTAACCGCCAGCAGCTTTTGCCAGGCCTTCTTCGTTTCCGCGATATTGTTCTTGCCCTGCAGGTAAACCAACCCCATGTTGTAGAGGGTCTGTGCGTGGCCCGGATCCACCTGAAGAGACTTCTGGAACTCGGCTATAGCCTCGTCAGGCCGGTTGAGATTCCAATAGCTGGTACCCCGATCCGTGCGCACATTGGGATTCCGGGGATCGATGTCCAGCGCCTTGCCGTACCACTCAACCGCCTGCAGGTGCTGTCCCTGATCGTAATAAAGATTGCCGAGTTGGATGAGCGCGTCGAGATTTTTCGGGTTGGCCATCAGCAGCGCCCTGAGGCCGGCCTCGTTTTTGGCGGCGAGGGCAGGATTCTGCATCGGCGGCTGACCCTGGGATGGGGGGGACGTTTGCGCCTGGAACGGCATCGATGCGACGGGGGCGCTTACCCCCGCTGATTGTTTGCCGAAGAGATAGCCGATTCCGAGCCCGATGCATAGGCAGACGAAGCCGGTCAGAAATAGACGAGCCGCCGTTTCATTCGTTGCGGGTCTTGGCCCTTGTTTCGTTTGCGTCTGCTGTTTGCGTTGCGTTGCCATATCAGACCTAACCTCCTCCATCAATCTTGACCCGGAACCTTTGTCGGGCCTGCGGATGGTCGAAATCCGCTCCTCCGGATTCAACGCGATGCCCCGGTTACGGGCATGCGGCAATGAAATTCACCAGCGCAGAACTTCGCCTTCCCGGACCGCTTCCGCCATCCGGTGGATATGGCCATACATGGAATAATATACGATGAAAACCTTCATGATGTTCCTCCTTTCCTGAGTTAAGAAGAATCATACACCCGATTTTACAAATTACAAATTTGTGGTAAGATCCCTCCGCCGGACTTCTGCGGGGGAACAAACGATGGCGCCGCAGAGAACCCTCTTTGGGGAATTCACCGAATCTTCACAAAGCCGTCATCAAACTGCAACAATCCTCCGTTATATTGTGCCGAAAAAATGAAGGAGGAAACAAAATGAGAAAATTTTTTCAGCAGTTGATCTTGGGCGGGTTTTGCCTGGCGATTGGAGCGGGCACGGCCTTTGCGGAAAACATTGTCATCAAGGGATCGACGACGGTTCTGCCGGTGGCGCAGGTGGCGCTGGAGGCCTACATGAAGGCGAATCCGGGCGCGAGGATCTCCCTTTCCGGCGGCGGATCCGGCGAGGGGATCAAGGCGCTGATCGACGGGTCGACGGACATCGCGAACTCATCGCGGGAGATCAAAAGCGCAGAGGCGGCGCTGGCGAAGTCGAAGGGTATCGAGCCGAAGGAGATCGCGGTGGCGATCGACGCGATCGTGCCGATCGTAAACCCGAAGAACCGGGTGAAGGACCTGACGATCGATCAGTTGAGCCAGATCTACCAGGGGAAGATCACGAACTGGAAAGAGGTGGGTGGGGACGACCTGCAGATCGTCGTCATCTCCCGGGACAGCAGTTCGGGCACGTTCGAGGCCTGGGGCGAGATGGTTCTGAACAAGGCGAAGGTGACGCCGAAGGCGCAGATGCAGGCGTCCAACGGGGCGATCGTGCAGGCGATTTCGAAGAACAAGTATGCGATCGGGTACATCGGGTTCGGGTACATCAACAAGGCGGTGAAGCCCCTGACGGTGAACGGGGTTGCGGCATCGGCGAAGACGGCCCTTTCGAAGGAGTACCCGGTTTCCCGGCATCTGTACATGTACACGAACGGGGAGCCGAAGGGCGAGACGGCGAAGTTCATCAAGTTTATTCTGAGCTCCGAAGGTCAGAAACTGGTTGAGAAGGAAGGATTTGTTCCGCTACCGGCCGATAAAAATGGAAAGAAATAATCTCCTGACGACATGAAAAACCGGAAACACAGCCTGACGAAACGCGTGAAAGAGATCGCCATCCGGAATCTGTTCGGCTTTTTTGCGTTCCTGTCGGTGCTGCTGTTGGGGCTGATCCTGGTCTTTCTCTTTCGGGAAGGCATTCCGCTGTTCAAACAGATCTCGGTAGCCGATTTCCTGTTCGGGACGGCCTGGTATCCCACCTACGAACCGCCGGAATACGGGATCTGGCCGCTGATCGTCGGTTCGCTGGCCGTCACGTTTTTCGCCTGTCTTATCGCCGTTCCGCTGGGGATCCTCTCCGCCGTCTACATCGCGGAGATCGCGCCGGCCGGCATCAAGGAGATCCTGAAGTCCATCATCGAGCTGTTGGCCGGGCTACCCTCGGTGGTCCTCGGTTTCTTCGGCATGGTCATTGTAGGACCCTGGCTGCAGGAGACCTTCGATCTGCCGACGGGGCTCAACATCGTGAACGCCGCCGTCATGCTTGCGATCATGGCCATTCCGACTATTTCCAGCATCTCGGAAGACGCGCTGTACGCCGTTCCCCGCGAGTTCAAGGAGGCCTCCTACGCGCTGGGCGCAACGAGGTATGAAACGATCATCCGGGTGATCATCCCGGCGGCTCTCTCGGGAATCTCAACGGCGGTGATCCTTGGAATGGCGCGGGCGATCGGCGAAACGATGGTCGTACTCATGGTGGCGGGGGGTGCGGCGGCGATCCCCGAATCCATTTTCGATGCGGTCCGGCCGATGACGGCGAGCATCGCCGCGGAGATGGGCGAGGCGCCCTTCCGGAGCGGCCATTACCACGCGCTGTTCGCCACGGGCATCGTTCTTTTCATGATCACGTTGGCGTTCAATCTGATCGCCGATTACATCTCCAACCGGTTCAGGGAGACGGGGTCGGGAACGCTATGAACGGGAAAACCTTCGAGTCGTCGATGAGATCGCGTTACTTCAAGCAGAGGCTGTTCTTCGGCGCGGTGCGCCTCTCCGCACTCCTCATCACCCTCGCCCTGTTGGGGATTCTCGCCTACATCCTGGCCAACGGCTTCCGGGCCATTACCTGGGAGTTTCTCACCCAGCCGCCCACCGATTCCATGACGAAGGGCGGGATCATGCCGGCCATTGTCGGCACCTTCTATCTGACCGTGGGGGCGATCCTGGTCGCCCTGCCGCTGGGGGTCGTTTCCGCGATCTTTCTGACGGAGTACGCGAAGCAGGGCGCCCTCAGCCGGATCATCCGCGTCGGCGTGAACTGCCTGGCCGGCGTCCCCTCCGTGGTTTTCGGTCTCTTCGGTCTCGGCTTCTTTGTCGTTTTTCTGAAGTTCGGTTCCTGCATCCTCGCCGGCGCGCTGACGCTCGGCATTCTGATCCTGCCCACGATCATCGGGGCCGCGGAGGAGGCCATCAAGGCGGTGCCCCAGACATTCCGCGAGGCCTCCCTCGCGCTGGGCGTCTCGAAATGGGACACCATCTTCCGGATCGTTCTCCCCTCGGCCCTGCCCGGCATCCTGACCGGCGCGATCCTGGGGGTCGGCCGCGCCGCCGGCGAGACGGCGCCCATCATGTTCACGGCGGCGGCCTTTTTCACCGCGGTTCTACCGAAATCGATCTTTGACGAGGTGATGGCCCTTCCCTATCACATCTATGTCCTGGCCACGGCGGGAACGCATATCGAAGAGACGAGGCCGCTGCAGTACGGAACGGTCCTGGTCCTGATCGCGCTGGTGCTGGGGATTGATCTGATCGCCATCATCATGCGCAGCATGATTAGAAGGAATAAAAGGTGGTGACTGTGGAAAAAGATTTCATCATCCGGACAAAAGGTGTAGATTTCTTCTACGGCGCTTTCCGGGCGCTTTCGGACATCACGATGAATTTCGAAAAGAACAGGGTCACCGCGCTGATCGGGCCATCCGGCTGCGGAAAGTCCACACTGCTCAGGCTCCTCAACCGGATGAACGACCTGATCGACGGTACCCGCGTGGAGGGGGAGATCCTCTTTGAAGATCGGAACATCTATGCCCCCGACGTAGACCCCGTGGAGATCCGCCAGCGGATCGGAATGGTGTTTCAGAAACCGAATCCCTTTCCGAAATCGATCTATAACAACATCACCTACGCGCCGAAACTGGCGGGAATCCGGGACAGCGGAGAGATCGAGGCCCTGGTGGAGGAGAGCCTGAAGCAGGTGGTTCTGTGGGACGAAGTGAAGGATATCCTTACCAAGTCGGCCATGACCCTCTCCGGCGGCCAGCAGCAGCGCCTCTGCATCGCCCGGGCGCTCGCCATGAAACCCGACGTCATCCTGATGGACGAACCGACATCGGCCCTGGACCCGATCTCGACCGCGAAGATCGAGGAGTTGATCGACACGTTGAAGAAGCATTATACCATCATCATCGTGACCCACAACATGCAGCAGGCGGCCCGCATCTCGGAATACACGGGTTTCTTCTACCTGGGAAAACTGATCGAATTCAACGCTACGGAAAAGATCTTCACCAATCCGGACGTGAAACATACGGAGGACTACATTACCGGACGCTTCGGGTAATACCGCGGCGCCGGGGACAGATTTGAAATCTGTCCCCTTATTGGAGAAAATTCCATGGAAGACAAAAGACACACCAGCCGGGAATACGAGCGGGAACTCCAGGAGATCCGGGATGGCCTCCTTTATCTTGGCGCCCTGACGGAAAGGGCGCTCGAGCGGGGGGCGCAGGCGCTTCTGGAAAGGAACTCCGTTCTGGCGAGAGAGATCGTCCGTGAAGACGAACAGATCGACCGTCTGGACGTCGATCTGGAAGAGAAGTGCATCCGTCTGCTGGCACTGCGGCAGCCCTCTGCCCGTGATCTGCGCTTCATCACAACGGCCATCAAGATCACCGGCCATCTGGAGCGCATCGGGGACATGGCGGCGAACATCGCCGAGAAGGTGCTGATCCTCAATGACCTTCCGCAGATCAAGCCCTACATCGACCTCCCCCGGATGGTTGAGATCAGCCGGGGGATGATCCGGAAGAGTCTGGATGCCATGGTGCGTGAAGACATCGAGCTGGCGAAGAAGGTCCGGGAGGAAGAAGCCGTCATCGACCAGTTGAACGACCAGGTTTTCCGGGAGCTGCTCACATTCATGATGGAGGATCCCCGGAAAATTCAAGTCTGTCTCTACATCATGCAGATCTCCAAGAGCCTGGAGCGGATCGCGGATCATGCCGAAGGCGTCGCGGACATGGTCATCTACATGGTTACGGGAACGAGCGTCCGGCACAAGCCGGCCTCCGCGGAGAACGGATGAAAATTCGTCTTTTCCATAAATTTATTGTCGCCTTTATCGCGATCGGCGTCGCAGCCGTCACGGTCGCCGGCCTTCTGATCGAAAGAGAACTCAAGAGGGATCTCATGATCCGGATCGAGGAGGAGATGGCGGCCGGCGCGCGAATCATCGCACTGATGCCGGCGGGAGAGATCGTCCGGCACGCCGGAGAACTGGCGGAACGCACCCGAGCCCGCCTGACCTTGATCGACGCCGCGGGCCGGGTTACGGCAGATTCGGAACTTGGCGACGCAGAAACGGACGATCACCGGAACCGCTCGGAGATCCAGGAAGCCCGTCTGAGGGGCGTGGGAAAGGCGGTCCGCTATAGCCATACCCTGAAGCAGGAGATGCTCTATGTGGCCATCCCCCTCCGAGAGGGACCGCGAACGACGGGTTACGTCCGCCTCTCCCGTCCGCTCGCGGAAATCACGCGGACCATCGACGGGATCGGAGAGGCCGTTTTCGGTATCCTTCTTGGGACCATGATCGCCTTCCTGTTGATTGCGCTGCTGTTTTCCCTCAGGATGCTCTCCCCCATCGGCAGGCTGGCGGCGTTCACCGGGAAGGTCCGCACGGGGGACATCTCCGGTGCTCTGTGGATCGAATCCCGGGATGAAATCGGTCTACTGTCCGAAAACATAAATGAAATGGTGACGGCGCTTCAGGAAAAGATCCGAACGGCCGGCGAAGAGAAACGAAAACTGGAATCGCTGTTTTCCGGCATGAGCGAAGGGGTTATGGTCCTGGACGCGGAAAACCGGATCGAGTCGGTCAATCGGGGAATGGCGGAGATGACCGGCCGGCCGCGCGGGGAGGTCATTGGCAAAACTCTTCTGGAGGCGTTCAGAAATATTGAACTCCACGACGCGCTGGAGCGGTTCCGGGAGAGGAAAGAGACCGTCTACGAGGAGATCGGTCTGGGGGACGACCGGCCGGTCATAATGGACGTGACGATATCCGCCGTTCAGGGTGAGACCGGCGGGGAGCGCAAAACCATGCTGGTCTTCCACGACGTGACGCGCCTGAAGAAGCTCGAAAGGACCCGCACCGATTTCGTGGCCAACGTCACCCACGAAATCCGAACGCCTCTGACGGCGATCATCGGATTTGCGGAAACCCTGCAGCAGGGCGCCTTCGAAAACCCGGAGACGGCCCGGAAGTTCCTGCGGACGATCCGGGAGAACGCCGAACGGCTGAACCGCCTCGTGGATGATCTCCTGACCTTGTCCGGTCTCGAACTGGGCGAGACGAAACTCCACCTGGAAGGGGTGCGGATCGAAGAGGCGGTCGATCAGGTCCTGGCCGTTGTCGAGGCGAGGGCCGGGGAAAAAGGGTTGACGATCCGCAAAGAGATTGCCGGGGAGCTTCCGCTGATCCGCGCCGATCGGGACCGGCTGGCGCAGATTCTGATCAATATCCTGGATAATGCTATCAAATTTACCCCGGTCGGGGGGACGATCGCCATCACGACTTCACCGGGTGAGGAAGAGTGCCTGACCGTCCGGATCGCCGATACGGGCGTCGGCATCCCGAAGGGTGAGATCCCAAGGCTGGGCGAGCGCTTCTACCGGGCGGACAAGACGCGCTCCCGCGAACCGGGCGGCACGGGGTTGGGGTTGTCCATCGTCAAACACCTTATGATGGCCCACGGTGGACGGGTGATCATCGACAGTACCCTGGGTCACGGCACGACGGTTTCGCTTTACTTTCCCGTTTTCCGGGAATCAAAATGACGGATCCTTGCATGATACAAAAGAAAATCCTCGTTGCCGATGACGAAAAAGATATCGTCGAACTGATCGCCTACAACCTCGAACAGGAAGGTTTTGCCGTCTGCAAGGCCTTTGACGGGCGGAAGGCCTGGGAGATGGTGAATGCGGACAAACCGGATCTCGTCATCCTCGACCTGATGATGCCGGCGATGCCGGGCATGGAGGTCTGCCGGATGATCCGTCGCCAGGCCGAAACAGCCGCCATCCCCATCATTATGCTGACCGCCAAGTCCGACCCCGTGGACAAGATTCTGGGTCTGGAGATCGGAGCGGACGACTACATCACCAAGCCGTTCCACATCCGGGAGTTGATCGCCCGCGTTCGAGCCGTCCTGCGGCGGTCGGAACGGCGTCCGGACGACGATCTGCCGGAATCGTTCGATTTCAGAGGGCTCCACGTCGATTTCAAATCCTATCAGGTGACGGTGGATGGCCAACCGGTCGAACTGAGTTCTCGTGAATTCAAGCTGCTTCAATTTTTCATCGGCCATCCCGGCCGGGTCTACAGCAGGGAGCAACTGCTGGACCGCGTTTGGGGGGACGAGGCCTTCGTGGAGCCCCGGACCGTGGACGTCCATATCAGCCGCCTCCGCGGGGTGATCGAACCGGACAAGGAAACCCCCCGATATATCCTCACGGTGAGGGGTATCGGCTACAAGTTTGCCGATGAGGATGCCTGATATGTCCGTTACAGAATGGGAAGTGCCGTCATGAAAACGATATCTAAAGCAGTTGATTTTGGATGCCCTGTTCTTGGCGATTGGTGTCGGCACGGCCTTGGTCGGGAGCTTCGTGATCAAGAGATCGACGACGGTTCTGCCGATCGCCCAGGTGACCCTGAAGGCTCTATGCAGAGACAGGTCGTGAAAGACCTGTCTCTGTTTGGTTGGCCCAAAACGGCCTCGGAGAGGAAAGATGAAGAGAAAGAAGGTTCTGTTTGTTTGCATTCACAATAGCGCCCGGAGCCAGATGGCGGAAACCTGGCTGAATCTCCTCTATGGCGATCGGTTCGAAGCGAAAAGCGCCGGGCTTGAACCCGGGGCCCTGAATCCCCTGATCGTGATAGCGATGGACGAGGTGGGCATCGATATCTCTCAAAACCGGACGAAGAGCGTCTATGATCTCTTCAAAGCGGGGGAGCTTTTTTCGTGGGTCATCACCGTCTGCGATGAATCGAGCGCCGAGCGTTGCCCTATCTTTCCCGGTGTGGTCAAGCTTCTCCACTGGTCTTTTCCCGACCCGGCGCTTCTGACCGGCACGCTGGAGGAGAAGATGGACGCCATCCGGAAGATCAGGAGCGACATCAGAAGCGCGGTCAGGGATTGGGGTGCATCCTTCAATCTGTAGCGATGCGAGATCCGTGCTTATGCCCCTCGGGCGCTCCTCCGCTCCAACCGCTGCTTCTTTCCGGCCCGTTCATCGGCTATCGTACGATTCCATCATTCACGCTTGATTTTTCAACGCGTCGGCGGTAGGGATAAGTCATTTCCCGTTGAAAGAATAAAACAGCGGAGATTCTTAGCGATTGACGCGGCGAGGCGGACGGCGCCACGGTTTAAAGGGAGGCTATAATGGGACTTATCGAGAAACTGCAGCGGACAAACAACATGATCTGTCCCTGGTGGATGTGCTACAGCTTTGACAACCCGCTGCGCCGCATTTTTCATAAACCGGAATCTCTCCTCGACCCCTATCTGAAGCCCGGCATGAGCGCAGTGGATATCGGCTGCGGGATGGGATACTTCACCCTGGGCCTGGCGAAGCTGGCCGGTCCAGAGGGACGGGTGATCGCCGTCGATCTCCAGCAGCAGATGCTGGACGCGTTGGAAAGGCGGGCCCGCGGGGCGGGTGTCGCCGACCGGATCGCACTCCACCGCTGCCGGAAGGAGAGCCTGGGGGTCGAAGGGCCGGTCGATTTCGCCCTCGCCTTCTGGATGACTCACGAGGTGCCGGACAAGCCCCGCTTCTTCCGGGAGATCTTTGCCCTGCTGAAAACGGGGGGCCGGCTCCTCCTTGTCGAGCCGAAATTCCATGTGACGCTGAGAAGCTTCGAAAGGACGCTCGCGGTTTGCCGGGAAGCGGGATTCCGGGCTCTGGAAGAGCCTGCGATCGCCCTGAGCCGAGCCGCGCTGATGGGAAAAGAGTAAAAAAGCGCCTTTTTCGATCTTCGTGCTTGACATGTCATCTGATCAGACATATTATCAACGCATATTCTACCCGACACCTGCGCCTGGATCGATTATTTCCGGCCGGGGGAAACCCCGCTGGGAGAGCGATTGGAACAGGCCCTTGTTGACGAGGTCGTATACGTCTGCGGTCCGGTCCTATATGAACTGGTTCAAGGCGCAAAATCCGAGGTGTAAACTGTCAATAATTGTTGTTTGTTAATCATCTATGGAAACAGAGGTAAGTTTTGGAATTCAAAGGAGGTAGTCTATGACACCGGAAGGAGGATTTGGTCCGTACGGACAGCCGCCGTCTTTAGACGAGATCATCCAGAAGATTCAACGGCAATGGCAATCATTTAATTTTAAAGGTTCCCCGATTCTTGTTTTGCTCCCCGTCGCGGTGATATTGCTTTCTCTCTGGACGGCCTGGTTCACGGTCCAGCCGGAAGAGACGGGCATCGTGCAGCGATTCGGCAAGGTCATCCGCACGGCCGGGCCGGGTCTTCACTTTAAGGTGCCTTTCGGGATCGAAACGGTCCGTACGCTTCCCACGGCCAGGGTTCTCAAAGAAGAATTCGGCTTCCGGTCGCTGTCCTCCGCCACGGGCCAGCGGACGCAGTATGCGGCCGACAACAAGTCTTTTAAGAGCGAATCTCTCATGTTGACGGGAGACCTCAATGTGATCGATGTCCAGTGGATCATCCAGTACCGGATCGAAGATCCGATCCTCTTTCTGTTTAACGTGCGGGAGGCCCAGAAGACGATCCGCGACATCACCGAGGCAGTCATGCGCCGGGTGGTCGGCAACCGGCTCGGCAGCGACGTGCTCACCGTCGCCCGCGTGGAGGTGTCCACCGATGCTAAAGAGGAGATCCAGAAGATCCTGAGTGAATATAAAACCGGGGTGCGTCTGGTCACCGTTGAACTCCAGGACGTCACACCTCCCGATACCGTGAAACCGGCCTTTAACGAAGTCAATGAGGCTCGCCAGGATAAGGAACGGACGATCAATCAGGCC
>JAHIMW010000097.1 GCA_018896355.1 Pseudomonadota bacterium | reverse complement strand
CCGGTCGATGGATACGCAGGCCAGTCTCCCCTGAGCAATGGCCTCGATGATGGTCGAGGGGCCCTTTACGGCATCCCCCCCGGCAAAGATCCCCCTCTTCGGCGTCGCCAGACTGCCCGGGTCCGCGCAAACCGTCCCGTCTTTCCGTCCTTCCAGATTTACCGAAGCGGCATCCGCCGACTGACCGATCGCCACGATCAGCGTGTCAAATCCCAGGCGATATTCGCTGCCGGCGATCGGAACCGGCGTCGGCCTGCCGCTTGCATCCGCATCCACCAGTCTCATCCGGATGCAGGTCGCATGATCTTCTCCAATCTTCACCGGCGCCGTCAGATAGTCGACACGTACGCCCTCCTCGACGGCCTCGATCACCTCTTCGCCGTTTGCCGGCATTTCGGAGAAGGTTCTGCGATAGAGCTGGACCACCTCCGCACCGAGGCGGATCGCGGCCCGGCCTGCATCGACGGCCGTATTGCCGCCACCCACCACGACCACCTTTCGGCCGATGGCCGGGCTCTTCCCTTCGTTGACCTGCGTCAGAAAGGAGAGGCCGTCGATGACATTCGGTGCATCCTCGCCCGGGATTCCCATCCGGGCCGGCTTCCACGCGCCCGTCGCCACCAGAACCGCATCATACCCCTTCTCTTTCAGGGATTCCGCCGAGGAGACCGGCGTGCCCGCGATGATCTCGACGCCGCCGTCCCGAATCATCCCGATCTCCCGATCCACAACATCCTCGGGAAGGCGATACCCGGGAATGCCGTAGCGCAGCATGCCGCCGGGCAGCGGGAGGGCTTCGTATACGGTTACCCGATGGCCCAGAACGTTCAGATAGTGGGCGGCCGTCAGGCCGCAGGGGCCGGAACCGATGACGGCGATCCTCTTTCCGGTGGGAGGCCGTTTGGCGATCTTCGCCGGTTTCCGCCCCCCCTTCTCCGCGGCAACCCTTTTGAGCATCCGGATCGCGATGGCTTCATCAAACTGGCTCCTTGCGCATTTTTCCTCGCAGGGATGGACACAGGCATAACCGCAGACGAACGGAAACGGTATCCGCTCCCGGATCACGGCCAGCGCCTTTTCAAAATGGCCGTCCCGGATATGCCGGATATACCGGGGGACATCAATCCCTGCCGGACAGGCCTCCCGGCAGGGGGATGTTGACTGTTTGCTGCACTTCATGGCTCCCACGTTGCTTGCTCTCCTTTCAGAACTCAGATCAATTCCGCGCCCTTCTGCAGCGCCTCCAGATTCATCTCCAGGGCCTTCCCGTGGAAACGCTTCCGGATCACGCCGGCCAGGCTTTCCGTCTTCACCATCGGGACCGCGGCGGTCATCGTTCCCAGAGAAAGGATGTTGACGGACGCCACATTCCCAAGATCACTTGCGATTTTCGTGAAGGGATAACCGGTCAGGTTTGCCCCCGCTCTCGGTTTCGCAAGCGTCGTGTCATAAAAAATGCGGACCCCTTTTTCAGCCAGGGCCGCGTACTTTTCGAGGGCCTCTTCCGTCAGCGCCAGGATGATATCCGGTTCCTGTACTTGCTGATAGATGATCTCCTCCCGGTCGATAATCACCTCCGCCAGCGAGAGGCCGCCGCGGCTGGCAATGCCGTAGGATTGGGTCTGGACCACGTTCCGGCCTTCCAGAACGGCGGCTTCACCCAGCATGATGCCGGCAAGCACCAGACCCTGACCGCCGGATCCGGCCAGAATGATCTCATATCTCTCTTTCTTTCCCGTCATTTCGCTTCACACCTTCCTTATAGGGTCTGCAACAGCCGGTTAGCCCTCCGGGGTCATAGCCCGGACCCGGATCTCTTCATATCTCGTATTGAAATCCGGGGCATCCCGGTCCACAAGTTTACCGATGGCGAAATGGTTCTCTTGCTCCGCCACGCTTAATTTTCTGTACTGCTTCACCGGCAAACCCTTTTCTTTAAACCAGTCGAGCATTTCCCGGGTCTGCTTCATTTCGTTGTTCTTGCCGAAATGGGTGGGGCAGGGGCTGAAAACCTCCACGAGCGAAAATCCTTTCTTGTTCAGCGCCTCCTTGATCAGCTCCTTCATTTCCCAGCCGTGGTAAGGCGTCTCTCTGGCCACATAATTGGCGCCCGCAACCTCCGCGAGTGCGCAGATGTCGAAGTCGCGCTCCGGGTTTCCCCAGGAGGTGGTGCTGGTATACCTGCCGCCCGGCGTGGTGGCGGAGACCTGCCCCCCCGTCATTCCGTAATTGAAGTTATTGATGACGATGGCCGTCAGATCGATATTCCGTCTCGCGGCATGGATGAAGTGATTCCCGCCGATGGTCACACTGTCCCCATCCCCCATCACAACGACCACATGCAACTTCGGATTGAAGGCCTTGATCCCCGTCGCAAAGGCCAGCGCGCGGCCGTGCGTTGTGTGAAGGGCATGGGTCACCAGGTAGTCATCCGCCTTCCCGGTGCATCCGATCCCCGTCACGACAACGGTATCGGCGTTTCGGTAACCAAGTTCTTCGAATGCCCGCAGCATGGCCCCCAGCATGACGCCGATTCCGCAGCCGGAGCACCACATGTGCGGCAGCACCCCCTCTTTCAGATATGCAACGCCTGTCGCATGTGACACTTTTCACCCCCACCCTGACCCTCCCCCATCAAGGGGGAGGGAAGATTATTTTCCCCCGTCAAGGGGGAGTTGCCCCCGTCAAGGGGGAGTTGCCCCCATCAAGGGGGAGGGAAGATTATTTTCCCCCGTCAAGGGGGAGTTGCCCCCGTCAAGAGGGAGTT
>JAHIMW010000247.1 GCA_018896355.1 Pseudomonadota bacterium | reverse complement strand
GGTGGGCATGGTTCCCTACTCAGCGGCAAAGGGAGGTGTCATCGCTTTTTCAAAAGCGCTGGCCCGGGAGCTTGCGCCCCTGGGTATTACAGTGAATGCCATCGCCCCCGGAATCATTGAGACGGATACGGCCCTTGATATATTTCCTGAAGGCGCGTTGAAAGTATACACCACCTATCAGGTTCCCCTCGGTCGACTGGGGCGGCCAGAGGAGGTGGTAGGGCTGGCGGTCTTTCTGGCATCGGATGAGGCCAGGTATATTACCGGTCAGGTTTATGCCGTGGACGGAGGGTTTACGATGCAGTAGGGCGCTGCAAGCAAAACGGAGCCTTTTTTCGCGGGTCAAGTATAGGAATGAGTCCCTTGTATGTCAAGACAATTTGACTGCAAAATGTAGTGGCGCCGCCGTTCGGTTTCCGCGGGTACGTGTCCATGCACATTGGTCCACAGTGAGGATACTCCATCAAGGTATTTACCGCTTGTCTCGGTCTTTAAGTTCTTCTGTGGTGTATAATCTTTCCATATCCGTGCTGATCCTGCCGGCACTGTTGGCGGCAGGATCGGTTTGGCGATGATGCCTTCCTGGAAGAGTTTGCCGCCTATATCTACGGCCTGCTGGTCTCTCCCCGCCATGAGGGGAAGGATCGCCGTCTGGGAAGGCAGGATACGAAACCCCATCCCGGAAAGGCCCTGCGAAAGAAAAGCAGCGTTACTTTTCAGCCTTTCTCTGAGGCCCGGGTCCTGTGTTATCACCTCCAGGGAGGCAATATTGGCTGCCAGGACGGCGGGGGGCAGGGCAGTGGTATAAATCAGGCTGCGGGCCCGGTTGGTCAGGAAATCAATCAGCTCTCGACTGCCCGCCACATAGGCGCCGTAGCTTCCCAGGGCCTTGCTGAAGGTGCCTACGGTTACATCTATATCCTTTTTCCACCTGGAAAAATTCAGCCGCCCCGACGCCTCTTCCGCCCAGCACACCTGTGACATGGGCCTCGTCCACCACCAGGAGACAGTCACGCCTCCTCTGATTGCCGCGAGTATGTCCAGGGGGGCAATATCACCATCCATACTGAAAACCGTGTCGGTTACAATTACCGGCCTGCCTTCCTCCGAAGAGGCGGAAATCAGCTCTTCCAGGTGTTCTGTATCACCGTGCCGGTAAATGTAAACCCGGGCTTTTGACATCCTGATGCCGTCGATAATGCTGGCGTGGTTCAGTTCGTCGGGGAAAACCCGATCTCCTTTTTGCAGCAGCGATGAAAGCATACCGATATTTGCCATGTAACATGAGGAAAAGATGAGGCTCGCATCTATATTCTTGAAACGGGCGACCTTCTCTTCCAGGCATTCATAAAGCTGATGGTTCCCGGTAATTAATCGCGAGGCGCCTGACCAAATTCTCCATTTTTCAATAGCTGCTGCTACCGCCTCTTTCAATGCCCCCTGCTGGGACAGGCCAAGATAGTCGTTGCTGGAGAGGTTTAAATAGATTTTCCGGCAAAAGTTAAAAAATGCGCGGAGGTTGGCAGAGGCAGGGCTTCCGCATGTCAGGATCATCTGTCCGCACGGTACGGTGGTAGCTCCGGATTCTGCGCTTTCACGGGTATATGCCCAATAGACGGCGCCTCCTGTTACAAGAGAGGAGCTCGTCAAACATCCGGCGGGGCCTCTGCGGAAGCGAAGATCACACGCTCCGCCCGGCCGCGGCAGGGCTTCAGGCGCCGCTCATGCAAAAGAAACCCGCCGCCGGGTCAAAACGGGGCATCCCGATGGACGGGCAGTCCGGATGCCGTTTTGAATTGACATTGTTCGCGGGTCTGTGCCATAGTACCCGCAAATAAAGCACCGGAAGGAGGAAGGCATATGGGGGAAGAGGCTTTGGTCCACGTCGGTGACGGTAACTTTGACGAAGAGATCCTCAAGGCGGACAAACCCGCCCTGGTCGATTTCTGGGCTCCCTGGTGCGGCCCCTGCAAGACCATCGGCCCCACGGTGGAGGCGTTGGCCGAACAGTATCGCGATCAGCTCAAGGTGGCGAAGGTCAACATCGACAACAATCCGAAAACAGCCCAGGCTTACGGTGTGATGAGCATCCCGACCCTGATTCTTTTCAAGGAAGGGAAGATCCTCGACACGCTGATCGGCCTGGTCCCGAAGGAACGCCTGGAGGCGTTCATCCGCAAGGCTCTGTAGGTAATGGAAGGTGAACATGGTGCGCAACAAAAGAATTCTGCTGCTTCTGCTTGCGGTCGTTTTCCTGCTTGCCGGCTGCAAGATGTGGCTGCCCTGGGGGAAGAAGGCCGAGATGGCCCGAGCAACCCCGGACGGCCTCTACCAGCAGGGCCTGGAAGAGTATAAGGACGGGAGCTACAAGAGGTCCGTGGAGCTTTTCCAGCGGCTCAAGGAGGAATATCCGCTGAGTCCGTTGGCCATCATGGCGGAGATCGGGATCGCCGATTCTTTTTTCAGCGGCAAGGAGTATCCCGAGGCCGGGCTCGCCTACGGCGAATTCTTGAATCTTCATCCGACGAACGAGAATCTCCCCTACGTAATGTATCAGATCGGGATGTGCTACTACAACCAGATCACGACGATCGACCGCGATCAATCGGAGGCGTTCAAGGCGCTCAAGGAGTTTGAACGGCTGATTGCCCGCTTCCCCGACAGCAAATTCTCCGTCATGGCCGAGAAAATGGTCCGGGATTGCAAAAAGGCCATGGGCGAGCAGGAATTCTATGTGGGGGAATTCTATTTCAAAATCAAGGAATACCGGGCGGCCCTGAGGCGGTTTGAAAAGATCGCGCGCGAGTATGCGAACGTCGGTCTCGATGACAAGGTGAGCCGCTTCATCGGTGAAACGAAAAGACGCATCGCCGAGACGGAGGCGAAAAGGGGGCCGGTGGAGAAGAAGCAACAATAGACCGGCCGCTTTGGGATACGACAACCCAGGCCTCCTCGCAGCTTAAAACCGGGGAGGTTTTTCATGAGATGGGCTTAACATGGCTTCAAGCGGAAAAAGTAAAATTTTTCATAGGATCAAATTATGGAAACAGGCGGGCTAGAAAAACGTCAGAACAGGCACAAGCTCATTATCGTTGATGATGAAGCCGTAATCAGAAAGGGTATGCGCCGAACTTCCACGCCCTTCTAAAAAAGCTGGGCATCTCCGTAAAAGAACACAAGAATTAACTACAGGGCATCTATGGGGTGAAGGAAGAGACAGGTAGTCTCCCTGTAAACGGGACTACCGACACGTTGCGCTGATAAAACTTACCTTCTTTAAAAAGGCAGGTAGAAATATTAATGACCCCCTGGTTTGAGTCGAGTGATGTCGTCCGCATCAATCGGTTTGCCGGGAAGGAATGGGTGAAGGTCGCTCCAGAATCTATCAAAGTGATCAAGAAAGCGCAGGAAATATAAGAACGGAGGGTTGGTTTGACATTGCCATCAGTCCGCTCACCCGGATGGGAGGTTTATCATGAAAAAAATTATAATAAGTCTTGCCATTGCTCTCAACTTTTTTATTTGGGCGTTTCCTTCCTTTGGACAAGGCACGCCACCTGTTGAAGGCGGAATACTTCCGAAAATCATCCTTCCTGTTCCTGCAGATCAGGGCTATAAAAAATACCTTGGTTTAAAAGGAGAGGGTACATTTCTTGTCCCGCAGTTAAAAGCAAAGGTGGTGCTCATAGAAATCTTCAGTATGTATTGCCCTCATTGCCAGAAAGATGCTCCTGTTGTTAATGATCTTTTTAGCAAGATTACAGGCGACGACAGTCTGAAAAATAATATAAAATTGATCGGAATCGGCGCGGGAAACTCAGATTTTGAAGTGGATTTTTTCAGAAAGACATACAATATAACATTTCCTATGTTTTCTGATGCCGAATTTTCGATTCACAAGATTCTTGGGGAAGTAAGGACTCCGTATTTTATCGCCATAAAGATAAATCCAAGTGGCACTTACAAAGTTGTTTATTCCAAATTAGGCGGCGTAAGCAATGCCGATGAATTCTTAAAGACGATTAAAAAACTTGCCGGTTTAAAATAATTAAGGAGGTTATAGGCCATGTTTAAGCATGTTATGCAAGGCATTACTGTGGTTATAGCGCTTGCCGCAATTAGCGGCCCGGCTTTCGGGCTGTCCGATGCATATAAGGACAATATTTATAACCTTCCGGAATTAAAACCCTTTGACAGCGTTCTTAAGGTAAAAGTGGGTGATCCGGCTCCGGACTTTACGCTTCCAGCCATATCCGGGGAGAAAATTTCCCTCAGCCAGTATAAAGGGAAAAAGAATGTGGTTCTTTCTTTTGTCCCTGCTGCATGGACCCCTGTCTGTTCGGACCAGTGGCCGGGATATAATCTTGCCAAGAGCTATTTTGACGAAAATGACGCAATCCTGCTTGGAATCACGGTCGATAATCTTCCGACCCTTTATGCATGGACAAACCAGATGGGAAAATTGTGGTTTCCCGTTCTTTCCGATTTCTGGCCCCACGGATCGGTCGCAGATATTTATGGCGTTCTCCGGACAAGTGGCGTAACCGAAAGGGCGCTGTTTGTAATAGATAAGGAAGGAATAATAAGATATGCCCATGTGGCAGACATCAACAAAAGGCCTGAACTCGGGGCTTTGGTGATGGAGATGAAAAAAATAAAAAAGAAATAATACTACACTTGAAATTCCAGAGGCGCCCCGCTTTCAAACCCTTTCTCTTTTGCCATAATGTCAAGATGCAATGTGGCAATCTGCTCAAGCGGCGGGTAAACAAAACGGTCGATGATTCTGGTATCCACATTCTTTATGTACTTACTGCACTTATCGCAGACATCCACCCGGTATTCTTTCTCTTCTTCTGAAAAGAGATAATGGAGGGTGTCGCTCTCTTTGTTTTCGCAAAAAGGGCAGAAGAGCCTTGTAACAGTCCACTTATGCCAGCAGAAACTACAGACAAGAAAGCGTTCCCCGTCGGATTCAAATGTTGAAATGATAGGCAGGTTTCCGCAGACCGGGCAGTATCCCTTTTCCCACGGATTGTCTTTGTCAAGGTATTTTGAAACAGATTGGGCATATAGCGATACAGATGGCTTTATGCTGTTGTATGTGATGAAAGCAAGAACATCTTTGCGGGTTTTAAGTTTTGATGCGATATTGCTGAAAGACGCGTCGTCATCATTCAGCAGGGCGGTATAAAGTTCATTAAAATCCAGTTTGTTGTTCTCGGTTGCGGAAAATATAGTTTCTGCGGCAGAGGACATGTAGTTTCCGGATTTATTGATTATTTTGCAGATTTTTTTTAAAAGCTTCCGGGATGCATTGATGTCAACAAAGAATTCGGACAGGCTTATCAGCGGGAATTTTTCTTTTGCCTTGATAGAAAGAATATCGTTTGAAATCTGTGGAGGATTGACTATTATTTCGGCGGCTGATTTTTCCTGGGCTTCAAATATCTTTTCATAAAATCCGATTATGGTTGAATATGCGGGCCTAAGTTTTTTTAAGGCATTGGCGGTTTTTTTTATCTCATCGGGAACTTCAGTTGGCATTTCCGTCATCTCATCTTCCTTTGAAGCACAAAGGGGGAGAAGATATGATACTTCTCCCCCTTTTGCTTAATTGCTTTGCTTATACAAGACGCAAAGGAATGTTCCTGATTGGCCGGAACATCC
>JAHIMW010000096.1 GCA_018896355.1 Pseudomonadota bacterium | reverse complement strand
TCAATCCCAATCCTGTCTTCATCGGGCGGAATGAATTTTCTCATCACTGGGATCGAACCAGATGGCATCGGGTGTATCGATGGCGAAGTTAATGAAGATGAATACAAAAGAAAACTGCAAAATATCATTTTCCCCCAGTCGCAAAAACCTCAGGAGTTCATCGAAAAGAGGCTGGTGAATGGGCAAATATCAACCCGAAAACGCTCAATCAAGTTTCCAGTCGCATATCGGGAAGATCTTGTCGAAGATGTTAGGTTGATTCCTTTCTCCTCGGGAAGCTGTCAGCAGAAGACCATTGCGATTCTAATCATTAAACCCTCGCCAGAGCCGGTCATTATAGAGGAATTTCTTGAAGGTCATTCCAACGACCCCGTCGAAAAGCTATTCAAGCGCCTGGCGTTCAATAACACTGACACATATATGGGAAAGGAGCTGCGACGTTATTTAGATGATCTTAGTTCTACTCCGACATATTATGTTGCATTGTTGTGAAGGATCTGGTATGCAGCCTTCATGGAAAACGAAACGGTATTTTTCGGGATAGAGGACTACATGGCGCTGTATGCTCCGTACATTAAAAGAGCGGAAGCCAGAGAGCTGGCGCAATGCTATGTCGTCGGGCTGATGATGGACGGGGTCAGGAAGTCTGTCGAGCCGATGTCGGAAAAGGTCCACGCCTCGGAAAGGGGGATGCAGAGGTTGTTGACGGAGGTAAAGTGGGACCGTGACGGTGCATTTGGCGAATACAGGAGACGGATGCTTGCGGAGACTACCGATCCCCAGGGGATATTTCTTATTGATGATACGGGCTTTCCGAAGAAAGGTCACCATAGTGTTTGTGTGGCCAGGCAGTATTGCGGAGCTCTTGGGAAGATTGACAACTGTCAGATTGGGGTCAGTTTGACCTACGTGGGTCAAGAGTTCGCCTGGCCCTACGCGATGGAACTCTTCGTTCCTCAATCCTGGGATAATCCTGATGATCCGGAATGTGTCGACATGCGCAAGAAGACTTACATGCCGGCAGACATCCATCACCGGGCGAAGTGGCAGATGGCGCTGGATCTGCTTGATCAGGCAAGATCTGATGGAGTTCCTCACCGGGCGGTGGTGGCAGACAGTTGGTACGGAAACATAACGGATTTTCGCCAAGGGCTCGACGACAGGCAAGAACGCTATATCGTCGGCATTTACGCGGACACACAGGTTTTTCTGGAGTATCCGGTTTTTGTTCAACCCGATCCCCAGGAGAAGAAGAGAGGAAGAAAGAGAAAATACCCAAATCTGATCGAGACGAATCCGTTGCCGGTCAAGATCTCTGAACTGGGAAAATGTGTCGCTGAAGGAGAGTGGGAGCATCTGGAGATCCGGAGAGATTGTCTGGATAAACCCCTGGTGATTGAGGCGGTATCCAGAAGGGTATTTCCCGCCCAAGGCTATCGGAAAGGAACCGCTCATGAGGAGGTCTGGCTGATCATCGAGAGAAGAAAGAAGGATGACGGGGAATATGAGCTCCGGTACTTCTTCAGCAATATGCCCCAGGACATGCCGACTTTGGAGATGGTTCGTCTCTTTCACGAACGGTTCTGGATCGAGCAGGGCTACCAGCAATTGAAGGAGGAGCTGGGTCTGGATCACCATGAGGGCAGAAGCTGGACCGGCTGGCGACGACATGTACTGCTGGTCATTCTTGCTTTCGGTTATCTGACGCTCCAGCGCATACAGGAAAAAAAACACGAACAGCAGAATCTGTGGTATCAGAGAATGGGAACGGTACAAAGCAATCTTTCCCAATGAATCGAGATGCTTTGGAATCGTGGAAAGATCGCCAATGCCCCGTTCGATCCTCGGAACGCTGGCGGCACAGGCAAAGAGAGCTGAAACAAAAATCCTCTCTGCCCGATGTTCGGCATCAAATCGCTTTGTACCTGATGAGGATGTTGATCTGATCATAATCTATTATGTGTCGGAGTAGAATTAAAATAGCTATTATAGTTGGTCTTCTGGTTGGAGGTTTTGCACTCACACAATTTTTTGAAGGTTCGATAGGAGATAAAGGCCCGTCACCCAAACCGAGTTTATCCCCCCCAACTGTAAAACACGAGTCACAATGGGTTAGAATCAGCTATGATGATCTTGTCGATAAAGAAACAATCACTCACAGCGGGCAAACCATAGGAGTTCTCCTCGATAAAATCTCAAAATCCAAGCCCCCTCACCCTGCGGGAATCTTTGCAGAACTTCAGCCTTACCTCGAACCTTTCAACTTTATATGCAATGACATCGTGGACTCAACAAAGTCGGGCGATGTGATGCCGCAACTGAACGTTGTGGCAGACTACCCTGCAGGATCGAGACAGCCGGCTTGGGCGGCCCTCTTCCGAGAAGGACGTTACCAGCTTTTCGTAGGCGACGGGAAGGCAAGGTTGTTCTTAAGAATAAATACCGGTTGGAGCTGGATGAGCGATCCGTCATTGAGCGAGTCCATGAAAAGGAGAATCTTTCATATTTCAGAATTGCAGCGATGAAGTTCAATCTTTTTATATGCCGTATCGGCGCTTTCGAACGGCAATTCAGTCCGCGGCACGGGCTCTGCCGCCCGCCAGTCGGTTTCTCCGACCTCCCGGAATCTACGGATGGCTTCCTCAATGGTCACACGGTTGATTTCATCAGCATGGATGACCATATTCAGCCCGACGCCGTATCGGTAGCGGCGGTCTGTGGCGAACGATTCAAATACCTCAGGCGGTTCGTTTTGAATAATCTCTTCGGTAAGTTTTTTCTGGTAGTCGCGATAGGTCAGCCCGCCGAATTTTTCATAGACGATGTCAGGTTTTTCCAGCAATCGGTACATCCGTTCGCCTTTTGACCAGATAGGCTCAAACTTCATCTCCGCCTCTGCGGACTGCTCTTCCGGGGTCAGCATCTCCCATGCCTTCGTGTGGGCCATGTCCCGGGCCGTATCCCAGAATTCACGGGCTGCGGTAACGATGGCGGCATTCCAGATGGTCAACCCGTCGCTCCCAAGAAAGTAAACGTCGGCCCAGTCGTTGTAGAGGTCCGGGCGGCCCGGCTCGTCAAGAACATGGTGGCTTGTGAACTGTCCGCCATAAACCGAGGATTCGTTCCGTATTTTCTGACGCAGCCGGATGAAACTGTCACGCTGCTTTCGGCGGGGAAGATGGCAGTATGGCGCCCTTTTTTTACGTTTCGTCATTAAGCTATCCCAATATGGTGGGTATCGACTTTCTCAGGTTCTGCTGATCTTGATCTGAGAGTCTCCCCATCTTCCTGATGACGATGCTTTTTTCGACTGTGGCGAAGATGGGTTTTATGAAGGACGGCTTGATAAGGCCTGCCGTTTCCCATTGATCCACGGTTGTTTCGCCGAAGGATGGGGATGGTCTAAGCCTGCTGGTTATTGCCATGAGAATGAGATCGGGACGGTTGCGATGGTATGCGGTTGAGCTGACTACTACAGCAGGCCGTCTTTTGTCGGTTGTCTGATTGGTAAACGGAAAAGTGATCAGGACGACATCACCGAACTCATAGTCGGTCATAGGCCGCGTCCTCCGGGTTATCCCACGCATCAAAAAAAGCCTTTTCCGAAAGCCTTGCCGACTCACGAACGAGTTGCCTGTCTTCATCGCGAAGTTGGAGAAAATCAACAAAGTCCTCAACTTCGTGCACTCTTCCCGGGGGCAATGCTCGAATTTTCTCAATCAGCGCGGCTTCCCGATAATCACCGTTCCTTATGTCTTGACCTGTATGCTGCATAGAGCGCCTCCTGTCATTGTGTGGAAAAGATACCAGAGTGATGTCGTGAAATCAAATGATATTAAGCTGGCGATCTGCCGCTTCGGAAGCGTTCCGCCGTCTCTCCGTCAACATTATTTCAGGGCATTGCCGCGTTCATCTTGACACTCCCCGCGAATTTGTTTATGCTGCCGTGTCATTTGGATTAAAGATCGCTTCCTATGTTGTAACGGCGATTGTCTTCGGGAATCGATTTATTACGCGGAATGGATAACAAAACAACGGAAAGAAAGGAGATCGGTATTTATGAGAAGAAAAAGGTTTTGGGGTGTGGTTCTGGTTCTGGCGGCGTCGCTGCTCTTGTCCTCGACGTTCGCCATCGCCGCGGAGAAGGTCTACATCAACGGAATCGACGCGAATTTTCCGCCTTTCGCCTATGTGGACAAATCCGGCGCTCCGGACGGCTTTGATGTGAAGGCCCTGGACTGGATCGCCAAGGAGATGAAATTCAAGGTGAAACACAAACCGATGGACTGGGACGGGATCATCCCCAGCCTGAAGGCCAAGAAGATCGACATCGTGGCCTCCGGGATGAGCATCACCGACGAACGCAAAAAGGAGGTCAACTTTACGATCCCTTACTGGAAAATCAAACAGGTCCTGGTGGCCAAGAAGGATTCGCCGCTCACCGTGGAGAAGGCCCTGGCCGATGGGAACAAGGTAGGCGTCCAGCGCGGGACGACCGAGGCGAAGTGGATCGCTGAGAACCTGATCAAGAAGGGCGGGAAGAAGTTCGAGCTGGTGCAGTACGACTCCGCCCCGCTCGCGGTCGAGGACGTGGTCAACGGCCGGATCGTGGCCGCCGCGATGGACGACGCCCCGGCGATCGACGCCACCAGGAAGAAGCCTGTCAAGATCCTGGGCGGCTTCGGGATGAAGGACGAGGATTTCGGCTACGCGATCCGCAAGGACGACGCCGAATTCCTGAAGAAGGTCAACGAAGGCCTCAAGAAGCTCATGAAATCGCCATACTGGGCCGAATTGAAGAAAAAATACATCGATAAATAATTGCTGCCGAACGACCGGGCATTGAAAAACGGATATCTTCCTTGCCCAAGAAGCCCGGCCCTGTGGGCTCGGTTTCCCTCTCCTCGATGGATGACGGTGGAATATGGGGACACGATGCGGCATCATGTCACCATATTCCACACATTTTTGGGGGCCATAGAACGGATGCCGGAAAGCCTGATCGCCATTATGGACGCCCTTCCGTACCTCCTCCAGGGGTCGATGGTGACCCTGGTTGTTGTGGTAGGGGCGATGGGTTTGGGATTCGCCCTCGGGGCGCCCCTCGCCGTGGGGCAGGTCTACGGACACCCGGCGCTCCGGCGCTTCATCGCCGTCTATGTCTGGTTCTTCAGGGGCATCCCGCTGCTCGTTTTCCTGTTTTTGTTCTACTTCGGTCTCTGCACGGCGTTGGATATCAACCTCTCGGCCTTCACGGTCGCGATCATTGTCCTCGGCCTTATCAGCTCCGCCTATCAGTCCCAGATCTTCCGCGGGGCGATCCTGTCGCTTCCGGAGGGGCAGCTCAAGGCCGCGCGGGCGCTGGGGATGAGCGATTTCAAGGCGATCTCCTTCATTATTCTCCCCCAGGCGCTCCGGCTCTCCATCCCCGGCTGGTCCAACGAGTACTCCATCCTGCTGAAAGACTCGGCCGTAACCTACGCCCTGGGCGTGGCCGAGATCATGGCGCGGGCACATTTCGTGGCGACCCGGACCTATCAGCATCTTCCGCTCTACTTTGCTGCGGGGGTGATCTTCCTCGTCCTCACCTGGGTGGGGACGAAAGGCCTCCGGCTGTTAGAGGAGAGGGCGCGGATTCCGGGGTATTCCCCGCAGGGATCGTAGGGACTTTATGACGACACCCATTTTACGGATCGAAAACATATCGAAGCGCTACGGAAAGAAGGACGTCCTCAAAGGGGCGTCGCTCGACGTGAACAAGGGGGATCTCAAGATCCTGATCGGACCCTCCGGAGCGGGGAAAAGCACGCTATTGCAGTGCATCAACTTCCTCGTCAAGCCCGATGAGGGACGGATCTGGCTGGACGAACAGGAGGTTCATTACGCAAACAAGCGCGACCTCTACGCCTACCGCCAGAAGGTGGGGATGATTTTTCAGGATTTCAACCTATTCGATCACCTGACCGCGCTGGAGAACGTCCGGATCGGCATGGTCCGGGTGAAGGGGATGGGAAAGGCGGAGGCCGGGGAGCGCGCCGTCCTGGAATTAGAGCGCGTCGGCCTGAAGGAGCATATGCAGAAGTATCCGGCCCAGCTCTCCGGCGGCCAGAAGCAGCGGGTCTCGATTGCCCGGGCGCTCGCGATGGACCCGAAGGTGATGCTCTTGGACGAGCCCACCTCGGCCCTCGACCCGGAGCTGATCGGCGAGGTCCACGCGGTCATCCGCGATCTGGGGAACAACGGGATGACGATGATCATGGCGACGCACCAGATCGGCTTTGCAAGTTCGCTCGCGAGCGAGATCCTCTTCATGGAGGACGGCCGGATCCTCGAGCGGGGGACCCCCGACAAGATATTCAACCATGCGGAAAATGCCCGGACGCAGGAATTCTGTTCCAAAATCACTGAACTCTACGGGGAACGCGGATGACGGAGGGGTGGCTCTACATCCAAGCCGAGGTCTATCCCGCACTGCTCAAGGGGTTCTGGGTGAGCCTCCAGCTTATTGCCCCCTCTGCGCTCCTGGGCCTCGCGATCGGGATCATGGTCGGGGTGCTCCGCATTTACGGGAACCGTCCCGTCATGGCCGCTGCGAACACCTTTGTGGCCATCTTCCGGGGGATCCCGCTCGTCGTCCAGCTTTTCATCTGGTACTTCGGCCTCCCCCACATCGGGATCTATCTGAGCCCTTTTGTGGCCTCGGTCCTGGGATTTTCACTCTGCAGCGGGGCCTATCACTCGGAGTACATCCGGGGGGCGCTCTTGTCGATCAAACGGGGACAGATGCTCGCCGCTCAGTCCCTCGGTTTCAGCAAGGTCCGGATGATCATCTCCATCATCCTCCCGCAGGCGATCCGGCGCGCGCTGCCCGGCTGCGGGAATGAGATCATCTACCTGATCAAGTACTCGTCTTTGGCCTACATGATCACCTGCATCGAGCTGACCGGTCAGGGGAAGATCCTCGCGTCGAACTCCTTCAAATACACGGAGGTCTTCCTGATGATCGGGGCGTGCTACCTGGTCATGACCTCGGTCGCGACCATCGTCCTCGGCCGCATGGAGGAGCGCCTTCGCATCCCCGGCTTCGAGCACCGGCGAACCTGAGGCTGTGATGACCCACACCCGCCTCTGCCGACGGCCGCGCCTCGCGCTGAGGTGGCGGGTTCCGGAATCAGCCGGAGGCGGGCGGGGCAGAATAACATGATCTCCGGCGGGGACGACGCCGGAGCGGGTGAGGGGAATGGGCAAAGCGAACCGGATTGATATCGGCGTGACCTGCGCGATCATCGAGCGGGACGGCCTCGTCCTGGCCGCACAGCGGGGCGCATCCATGCGCATGCCCCTCAAATGGGAGTTTCCCGGCGGGAAGATCGAGCCGGGGGAGGGCGCGGAGGCGAGTCTCCACCGGGAGCTGATGGAGGAGATGGGCCTGCGCGTGGTCGTAAAGCGGACGCTGCCGCCTTCGACGCACCGCTACCCGGCCTTCACGGTCAAACTCCACCCCTTCGTCTGCGCGATTCGCTCCGGGGAGATGACGCTGAACGAGCACCATGCCGTCGTCTGGCTCAAGCCGGATGACCTCCCGACCCTCGACTGGGTCGAAGCCGATCTGGCGGTTCTTGAGGCGTACCGACAGTGCCTGCCTTGAGGAATCCCCGCAGAGACCGTACATGAATGTACCTCCGTGATATGCTATAAAGACAAGACAGGTGACCTGTTTTTATGATATTAAATGAAAACGTCAGCTTGCCGCAGGCTGCGGCGAGGGATCCGGGAGGCTGAAGAAACTGGCCATGAAAGAAAAACGACATTTCTACGCATTGTACCTGGGGTTGGCCGTTCTGGTGATTGTCGCCGTGTCGTACCTGGCCCTCAGACAACCTGCAGATAAGCCGGCGGCAGCGGCGCCAGATGAAGATGGCCGGAAGCAACTGCGCGGCCTGATCCTCACCAGCCCAGAGTGGACGGGGGACTTCGATAAAATGCTGGAGTTCCGGAGGATACGGGTACTCGTGCCACACAGTCGCACGCTTTACTTTAACGACAAGGGCCGAGAGCGAGGCCTAATCGGGGATACCGTGCGGGATTTTGAGCACTACCTCAACAAGAAATACCACAGGAAACTCGGAAAGCGTCCTTTGACGGTGTTTATCATTCCCCACACGCGCGATGCACTGCTTACGGACGTAGCTAAGGGCCTCGGCGACATCGCCGCCGGCGGCATCACTGTGACCGAAGAGCGTCTTAAGATCGTGGACTTCGTCACGTCGGAGGAAACACCGCATGTGTCTGAGGTCCTGGTGACGGGGCCGAAGTCGCCCCCTGTCGGCGTAATCGATGATCTTTCCGGTAAGACCGTGCACGTGCGCAAGACATCAAGCTACTACGAGAGCCTGTTGTCTCTAAACGATCGTTTTAAAAAGGAAGGAGGATTCTGGTTTTGGAAGAGGAAGGCGCCCGTCAACATTGTCCTCGTCCCCGACGCCCTCGAGGATGAAGATCTGATGGAGATGCTCAACGCAGAGCTCTTTGAATTCCTCGTCGTCGACGACTGGATGGCAAAAATATGGGCGCAAGTTCTGCCCAAGATCAAGGTCCGAGAGGACATCGTGCTCCGCCGCAGCGGCACAATAGGTTGGGCAATCCGCAAGGGCAGCCCGAATCTTGAAGCTGAATTCCGAGACTTCTACAGGAACTATCTTAAGAAACAGGGCATCATCGAGAGCCGCCTGGCGCAATACCATAAGCGCGTCAAGAAGATAAAGAACCCGACGGGCGCCGCCGAGCGGACGCGCTTCGAGCAGACAATTGCCCTGTTCGAGAAGTACGGGCAGAAGTACCAGTTCGACGAGTTGATGCTCGCCGCACAGGGCTACCAGGAATCCACCTTGGATCAGAACAAGCGAAGCCCAGTCGGCGCCATAGGCATCATGCAGATCATGCCGGCGACCGGAGCATCAATGAAGGTGGGTAATATCATGGAGGCCGAACCCAACATCCACGCAGGTGCAAAATACATGGACTTACTCATGACGCGTTACTTCCCGGACGGAAGCTTCAACGACCAAGATCGCACGCTCTTCGCCTTCGCGAGCTATAATGCCGGGCCGGGGAAAATCTCGACCATGCGCAAGCTGGCAGAGAAGCGCGGACTCGATCCGAACAAGTGGTTCAACAACGTCGAGGTGGTGACCGCCGAGAGGATCGGTTTCCAAACCACAACCTACGTGCGCAACATCTATAAGTATTACGTCGCCTACAACCTGATGCTCAAGAACACAGAGGAGAAGCAGGATGCGCGAGAGCGCATCTCGCCGGACAAGAACCAGCCAAGTAAATAGCGAGGGTGGGGTTTTGAGCAACATGAAAACAAGCGCTTGTCAATTTAATGCCTTGATAAAATTCACTTATCTGTTGATCTCGATGGTTGTCCTGTTGATCGGCGGCTGCGCCGGTATAAGCCATGGTCCGGGCGAAAGGAAAGCGGATGCGGAGAAGGGAAGGATGCACAGCATGAGCAGGGAAGTTATACCCGAACTGGTCGGTTCCTGGAAACTTATATCCTTCCACAGTCAGGACTCAAGCGGACAGAAGGCTTACCCCTTCGGAAAGGATGCCCGGGGAAGGCTCATCTATGAAACGGATGGGCGCATGGCCGTACAACTCATGAATCCCGGCCGTCCCCGGTTTGCTTCGGATGACCCCCTTGTCACGTCCGAGGCCGAGGTGCGGGCGGCGTTCGGCGGATATACCGCCTATTACGGGACCTATTCAATCAATCCCGATGAACAGACCATCGTGCACCACATCGAGGCCGCCCTCCGCCCCGACTGGGCGGGTACAGACCAGGGCCGCCAATTTGAATATGACGGGAAATATCTTACCTTGAAGGGCCCCCTGCTCCTCGGCGGCGTCGAGGGGATTGTCAGTCTGGTCTGGGAACGCCTGCCCTGAGGCGTAAACAGAAAAACAGAGGTATTAGATTCGAAAGAAATGGAGGTTGTAATGTTCAAGAGAATTCTAGCAGTTGCGGTCATGTTCCTGGTGTCTGCTGTCCTGACAAGTGGGGGAACCGGTGTCTCCCATGCAGCGGAAAAGAAAAAAACCACGAAAGCGAAAACGGTGCAAAGCACTGAAACAAAAAAAGTCTTCGATGCCCACGATACCGGCGTTCGCTACCATTTTAACGATACCGATATGGATTTCAACTTCGGAACGCTCGTTCTTGGTTCCACTGTTAACCACGGTGTCGAGATCGGCGAGGCCTTCTATGTCGCGTCCAAGATAAAAGACGGCGACGCCGCAAGCTGGCAGGAGCAGTGGTTCAAAATGGCGCGCCTCGCCGAGGCCCGTGGCGAGAAATCCCTTGCCGGCGGCCACAAGGTGAGCGCCCGCGATCAGTTGCAGCGCGCTTCTTACTACTATCGTATATCGCTCCTCTCAATATTGCCGAATGATCCGCGCATGAAGGAAAGGGCGCTCAAGAGTCGAAATCTCTTGAAAAAGGCAGGAGAGCTTTTTGATCCACCGTTGGAATATTTCGAGATTCCCTTCGAAGGAACAGTGCTTCCGGGATATTTCCGTAAGGCGGCCGCAGGAACAAAACCTGCGAAGACCCTGATTATGATCGGCGGCGGAGAGACCTTTGCCGAGGATCTCTTCTTCTATATCGCTCCCCAGACCTATGACCGCGGCTATAACTTCATGACCGTCGATCTGCCGGGACAGGGACTCCTCCCCATGTATGGGAAACCCTTCCGGCCCGACATGAATGTTCCGATGAAGGCTGCCGTTGACTATGCCCTCAGCCGTGCCGATGTAGATCCCAGGTATTTGGCCTCTTACGGATATAGCGGCGGCGGCGGGTTTGTGCCCCAGGCCGCCATGCACGACCCCAGGATTAAGGCAATTGCCATGAATTCCGGCGTCGTTGACGCCTACCCCCTTTTCTCCACGATGCCGGTGGTCCTGGCATCAAAAAAGGAAATCGCTTCCTGGACAGCCTTTCATGGCAACATCGTAAAGGCTATTTGCTGGCGCTGGGGCGTATCTATGGACAAACCTTCGGGTCTCGCGGCAGCCAATAAAGGGTTCACCTTTGACCCGACCAAAATAACCGTTCCGGCTCTGCTCATCGTTGGCGAGGGTGAGTATAAGAGCGAGGAGGTCAAGCGGCAGCAAAAGGTTATCATGGACGGCCTTCCCAACCAAATGAAGAAAATGGTCATTACACCGACTGTCGAAGGCGCTACAAACCATTGCGTCATGGAAAACCGCAGCTTGGTTAGCCAGGTTCTGTTCGATTGGCTGGACGATGTTTTAAAGTAGACTAATTTTGGATTTCGTATCGTTTTGTCATTCCGGCAAAAGCCGGAATCCAGTATTTTCAACATATCCTTGACACCGGCGCCTGTCCCGGACCCCGATCCGGGATTCGCCGGTGTGACGAGGTGTGCGACCTTTTGCGAGGGTGTCAAGGTTGGTGCATGACCATTCAGGAGGAGGCATCATGAGGAAACACGGCGGCATCATTTTTTTCGGGTTGATGATTCTGGTTCTTTCAGGATGCGCATCGGTAGGCCCAGGCTCGGTTTCCCGCGACCGCTTTGACTACAACGCGACGCTCACCGAATCCTGGAAGCGCCAGATCCTCGTCAACATTGTCAAAATACGTTACGTTGAACCTGTCTTCTTTGTGGATGTGGGGCAGATAGTCGCCGGTTACAGCCTGGAAACAGGTATCAACGCGGGAGGCGCCGCTACACTTTCCAACTTTAACACATCGGTGTCGATCGAGACCGGCCTGTCAGGCAAATACACCGATCGGCCGACCATCACCTACGTGCCGATGACCGGCAACGCTTTCGTCAAAAGCATGCTGACCCCCTTTTCTCCCGAGAACATGATGTTTGCCGTTCAGTCCGGTATTCCGGCGGACATGCTCTTCAAGCTGGGGGTGGCTTCGATCAACGGCCTGCGGAACAGGTCCGCACCCATTGCGGGGTTTCGCCCGGCGGAACAGAAATTCCTTCGTGTCGTTGACGTCTTACGCAGCCTCCAGATATCCGGCGCTATCCACATGAAAACCATCAAGGGCAAAGACAACCAGGCGAGCAGCAACATTTCCTTCTGGTCAAAGGGCGCCACGGCGGAGATCGCCTCGCAGGTTCGTGAACTCTGTGACCTTTTGGGGCTGGACCCGGGGGCCGACAAATACAGGCTGGTGTACGGCATCGTACCAGAAAACAACCGGGAGATTGCGATACAGACATTCCCCATGATGCATCTTCTGTCCTTCCTGGCGGCACGCGTCGAAGTACCCGAGGAAGATATCAGGGAAGGACGGGCAAGCCCCGGCGTCCGGGAAGCAAAAGGGATTACAGATAACAATGGCAGATTTGGCATTAAGTGTTCGGACAGCAAGCCGCAGGATGCATTCGTGTCCGTCGCATATCGCAATCGCTGGTTTTGGGTTGATGACCGGGATCTGGAATCCAAGCGGGCGATATCCCTTATCATGCTGATCTTCACCCTTACCGATACGGGCAAGCAGGAATCGTTACCCCAGATCACCATTCCGGCCCAGTAAGGATGTGATGCCTATGGCTATGCAAAGAGTTGATTCTGTTGATGTTTTAAGAGCGCTGGCCCTTATCGGAATGGTCATCTGTCACTATCCGATATTCCTTTCGAGCGGTGAAGGAAGAGATGCCATGCTCTACTTTTTTTCAAATCACCTGCTGGGCGGGGATTTTGGAGCATCATGGTTTGTCTTTCTTGTCGGATTGAGCCAGGTCATATCCGCAAAAAAACGGGACACTGAGCAGGACAAAAAAAACACAAGCAGGGTTGTCATCCGCGGCCTGGTGATTTTCGTGATCGGGTTATTGTTTTTGCTCATTATTCAAGGTTATGAAGAACTTTGGGACTGGGATATTCTGACTTTCATCGGCGTCGTGACAATCATCTTGCTTCTTTGTCGCAAAGCCCCATCCTGGGGACTGCTCCTGGTTTGTTCGGCTGTTCTTTTTATGACGCCCTGGCTTAGATCATTTATTGATCTCGCGCCTTTTTATGGAGGGAAATTTGAAAGCGTAAGATGGATATCGCATATTATTCCAAATTTCATTTTTGATCCGGCGAAGGATTATCAAGGAGGAAAGACCGTCCTTGATAATATCCTCGGCTTTTTTCTCATCGGACAATTTCCTCTTTTGCCCTGGATTATTTTTCCGCTGATCGGATTTGTCGTCGGAAGAAGAATGACGCAGAACCTTTTGGCCGCCGATTCCCCCTTTATTCTTATTATCGGGTTGATGTTAGCTTTCATGGGACTTTTCACCGCCTATGCAGGTTCAATCAAACCAGGATTCTCCGTGGCGAACGACTATATAACGCCGCTGTCTTTTTATCCCAACTCTTTTAGTATGATTATGTTTCTGATTGGCGTTGTTCTGATCCTGTTTATCTCTCTGTGGCGCATTTATGATGCAAATCCGGATCACACAAATAAACCAGGAATGTTTCTGCTCTACTGCCGGCAGATCAGCAAATATTCGCTTACCATTTATATCTCCCATTTCGCCCTGTTTTTTATACCTCTGCGAATCGTCAAGTCGGCAACGGGAACATATTATTTACAGGATTTGGTGAGTACGCCGATGGCTTTTATGCTGGCGGTGCTTTTGCTGATTCTGTATTACCCCTTATTGAAACTCTGGGATAAAGCCGGCGGCAAATACAGCTTTGAGTGGCTTCTCGCCAGGTTATTGTCCATGCATAGATAAGGATCAGGATGTTGGCGAAAAAATCACTGGTTCGATCCACCAGGAAGGAAAGGAAAAATGCATTATGAAAAAAACCGTTTATCTACTTTTTTCACTACTTATTGTGCTGGCTGTTTACGTCTCCGGGGCGACGGCCCAGGGCATACCGTCATTAGGAACAGCGGATGCGCTTACTTTAGCCGAAGCAGCGGCCGCGCTTAAGGTACCCGGGGCGGCAGCTCCGTTTGTGAACCTGCCAGATCCTGATCCGCTGCCACCAACGCTTTTTGGTCGTCTTCCCTATCCTTCCATTGCCCCTGTCAAGCTATTTGACAATTTGTATTTTGTCGGCACGACCGCAGTCGGCGCATTCGTCATAGATACAGGCGATGGTTTAGTAATGCTTGATACCGGCATTAATAAGGATGATGCTGCGTTAATGACGGAAGACATGAAAAAGCTGGGACTCGATCCGTCTAAAATCAAGCTTTTATTGATATCACACGAACACTTTGACCATTATGGCGGTGTCCAATATCTTAAAAAGAACGTTTGTCCGAATGCTAAAGTGGCTATGAGTTTAATCGGTTGGAATTTTTTGCAAACTGTCCCGCTGGAAGCCGGCTACATTAATCCAAGGCCACAAGCGGTTGACATTTATCTGATCGATGGAATGAAGATCAAGGTGGGCAATACGACCATCCAGGTTGTCGCCACGCCAGGTCATAGCGCGGGATGTATGTCATTCATCATTCCCGTAACGGACAAAGGCGAAGCCCATATGGCAGGCATCATGGGTGGAACTGGTGTGTGGGCTACACAACTTGAAACCAGACTGTATAAAGCTTCAATCGAGTATTTTAAGGCATTTGCTGCGGCCGCCAAATGTGACGTCGGTCTTGGAGTTCATTCCTTAGAGTCAGATTTTGCGGAGGTTCGTGTCCGTAAGCCCGGAGAAGCCCATCCGCTGGTAATCGGGACGGAAAAGTTCGACACTGTTTACCTTCAAAAATATCGGGACCTGTATCAATACGTGCTTAACTCAGGAAAGATGCAGCCTTATCCCGGCGTTGTAGCTCCCCCCGGAAGTGCCCCTGCGAAGGAGTAAGCTAAAATAATTCTACTCCGACATATCGTCATTCTGAGGAGCGTAGCGACGAAGAATCTCGATATAATACGGTGAACATACGGGGATTCTTCACTCCCTGCGGTCCTTCAGAATGACGGATAGGAGGAAATGTCGGAGTAGCATTAATTCCCTGGAATTAAGTATACTGTCCCCTTAATTACAGAGGAGCGGCCATAGAGAAGATTCACGGCAACCTGACCGGCCTCGCGCCGGCCGAGATCAAGCGGATCGGGCAGCTCTACCGGCGGCGCATCCCGCCGGAACGGATCGTCACCCACGACCTGGCCCGCCAGCTCACGGAACTCTCCCGGGAGATCAACCGCCAGATCGGCGTTCTGATCACCCGCCGCGGCGAGGTGGCCTATGTCATCGTCGGCTCGCACCACAACATCCTGATCCCGAATCTCGACGGCTTCCGCTCCTCCTCCCGCCGTTTCAGAGGGCTCCGGCTGATCCACACCCACCTCTCCGGCGAGGAGCTCACCACGGACGACCTCACCGACCTGGCGCTGTTGCGCCTCGACCTCGTCTGCGCTCTGGAGGCGGCGGAAGACGGCCTGCCCGGGTTCGCCCGCGCCGCCCATCTGATTCCCGAAAACCCGGAGGGTCGATACTGGCAAACCCTGGATCCCCGGCGCCCCGCGGAGCTGGATCTCGATTTCACCGCCTTCATCGCGGCCCTTGAAGGGGAGTTCACCAAAAAACAGACGACGCGCAAGGTGGAGGCCGTCGATCGCGCGATCCTCGTCCGCGTCGAAACGCAATCCTTTTCCGACGGCGAGGAGTCCATCACGGAGCTGAAGGAACTCTGCCGCACCGCCGGCGTCGAGGTGTTCGATGCCGTGATTCAGCGCCGATCCGAGGTGGACCCGCGGTTCCTGGTCGGCAAGGGAAAACTCTCGGATCTCGTCATCCGCGCGATGCAGATGGACGCGAACCTGCTGATTTTCGATCACGAACTGACCGCCGCGCAGATCCGCTCGATCGCCGATTCCACCGAGTTGAAGGTGATCGACCGCACCCAGGTGATCCTGGACATCTTCGCGAAGCGCGCCCACAGCCGGGAGGGGAAGATCCAGGTGGAGCTCGCCCAGCTCAAGTACCGCCTCCCGCGGCTGACGAGTCAGGATGCGGGTCTCTCCCGCCTGGCGGGCGGCATCGGCGGCACCGGCCCCGGCGAGACGAAGTTAGAGGTGGACCGGCGGCGGACCCGGGAGCGTATCCACCACCTGGAAAAGGATCTGAAGAACATCGAAAAGGCGAGGGGGCAGCGGCGCGGCCGTCGCGAACGGGCGGGCCTCCCCGTGATCTCGATCGTCGGCTATACCAACGCCGGCAAATCGACGCTCCTGAACGCGCTGACGAAAAGCGACGTATTCACCGAGGACCGCCTCTTCGCGACGCTCGACCCGAAGAGCTCGCGCCTCCGCTTCCCCCGCGACACCGAGGCGGTGATCACCGACACGGTCGGCTTCATCCGTGAACTGCCGAAGGAGCTCGCCGCCGCCTTCCGGGCGACCCTCGACGAACTCCAGCAGGCGGACATCCTGCTCCACGTGATCGACGCGGGAAACCCGGCCTTCGAGGCGCAGATCGCGGCGGTCGAGAAGATCCTTCAGGATCTGGACCTGATCGGCAAGCCGACACTTCGGGTCTTCAACAAGATCGACCGCGTCACCAACCGGGCGCTTCTCGAAACCCTCTGCAGGCGTTTCGACGCCGTCGCGATCTCCGCCCTCGCCCCCGCCACGCTCCCCCCGCTGATGGAGCGTCTGGAGGCGATGATTCAAAACAGAATCAATATGTAGGGTGCGTCTTGACGTGGAAATTGGGGACAGTTCCCAATTTCCCGCAATTCCCTCCCACTTGACGGGGGAGGGGTAGGGTTGGGGTGAAAAGGGTCTGCATTTCAGTCAGTTGTTACCCCCTCCCCTTAATCCCCTCCCGCCAGGGGAGGGGAAATTTCACTTTTACGGGGTTGCCAAAGATGGGCTTGCGTCTCTTCCCCATGACGTTGTATCGTTTATCGGTTTTTGTCGGGTCTAAAAGGGAGGATCGGGGACATGTTCCGGAAGCCCAGAGGGATCGGAACGTGTCCCCGGAACAGAGATGGTTCATTGGTTCGCAAAATACCGTGCAACGGCGGGGCGGCTCCTGCTGGTCATTCTGACCGGTTATGCCGTCCTGAGCCTGCTGTGGCAGAACACCCGCCTCTACACCGGGCTCCCGGAGAGGGACCCGATCACGATCCACGAGGAGAGAATCGCACAGCTCCGGCCGCTGCTGCCCCCCTCCGGCGCCGTCGGCTATGTGACCACCGTGGAGAACGGGGAGATCTTCGCTAAGGAAAAAACCTTTACCAACGTGGAATTTCTCGCCCAGTACGTCCTGACGCAATACACCCTGGCCCCGGTGATCGTCCGCAACCGCCCGGATCTTCCGCTCGTCGTCGGCAATTTTATCGACGGGCCGCCCGCGCCCGGCTTTCTGGAGAAGCACGGCCTGGTTCCGCTCCGGGATCTCGGAGACGGTCTCATCCTCTACCGGAAGGAGCGGAAGCCGTGATCCTTTTCTTCCTCGCATCCCTCCTTCTATCGCTGATCAGCGGCCTCCTGTTGACCTTCATCCTTCTCCCTGCCCCGAAAGGCGACCGCCAGGGCCTGCTGCTTAGGCTCTTCGTCGGAGGCGGTCTCGGCATCGGCCTGAGCGCGTGCCTCTATTTTGTCACCCTGCCGGCGGGGCTTTCGGGATACATCCCGCTGATCGACCTCGCCGCCTGCCTGGCGCTCGGTCTGACCGCTTACGTTTTCCGGAAGCGGAAACATCGGGCGACGGAATCGACGCTCCCCGACCGCAAGACCGCTCTTCCCAAAACGGGATCGAAATGGGAAACCTGGATCGCCGCCATCTTTGCCGTCGAACTCCTCGCCTCCCTCGGCTCTTTTCTCTTCGCCTTCCTGAAGGAGCCCCACGGGAAATGGGACGCATGGCTGATCTGGAACATGCATGCCCGCTTCCTCTACCGGAGCGGCGAGGTCTGGCGCGATGTCTTTGCCGGCGGGATGGACTGGAGCCACTGGGACTATCCTCTCATGCTCCCGCTCTCCATCGTCCGCGGCTGGCAATACATCGGAAATGACAGCATCTATATTCCAGCCGCCTTCGCGCTGCTCTTTACCCTCCTCACCCTCGGCCTTCTGCTGGGCGCGCTGGCGTTTCTGCGGAGCCGGATCCAGGGATATCTCGCCGCAATGGTCCTGCTGGGG
>JAHIMW010000095.1 GCA_018896355.1 Pseudomonadota bacterium | reverse complement strand
GGAGAAGCCGATTTTACCCCCTATATTACGCAGATTCTTGCAGCGAAGCCTGATTTCATCATCGAAGCCACGGGCGGTGCCGGCATGGTCAATTTCCAGAAGGCCGCAAAAGCAACCGGTTTAAGCCAGAAAATACCCTTCTATCAGCATACGGCGATCGAGCTTTCCGTGCTAAAACCCCAGGGACAAAATGCGCCCGAAGGTGTCTTCGGAACGGCCAACTATTTCTTCTACTATCCCGATACCCCGTCGAACAGGGCATTTGTCGATGAATTCAAGAAGGCTTACAACAGAGAGCCGAGAATAGGCGCCCTTTCCGGGTATATGACAGCCAGGTTCATAGCCGAAGGGTACAAAAAGGCCGGAAAGATTGACACGGAAGCGCTGATCAAGGCTCTCGAAGGCATGTCGCTCGACAGCCCTGTGGGCCCGCTGGCAATCAGAGGGTGTGACCACCAGCTTGAGCTTCCGATGTATTTCGGGGTGACGACTAAGAATCCAAAGTATGACTTTCTCGTAGCGGGCGATGTTCAGGCAATCCAGGCAAAAGATTACATGCCTACCTGTGATGAGGTAATCAAGAGCCGCAAGTAAGCACCTTCTCACAGGAGTTCGAACCATGGATGCCGTCTATTCGATCATCCCGGCGGGTGTTCTATCGCAGATTTTTGTGGGCCTGAGCCGCACCACCATACTCTTCATTGTGGCCTCAGGCCTGACCCTCATTCTGGGAGTCCTCCGAATCCCCAATGTGGCCCACGGCTCTCTCTATATGATCGGGGCATTTACCGCTTTCACGGTGACGAAGCTTGCCGGCGGCGGCTCTGCCGGTTTCTGGACGGCCCTCGTCATTGCCCCTTTGGTTGTGGCCTTGATCAGCCTTATTGCGGAAAGGGGGATGTTTCAGTTCCTCTATGAACGGGAGCACCTCATGCTCCTCCTCCTTACGTTTGCATTTTCCCTTGTTTTTGGCGACCTTGTGAAACTTGTATGGGGCGGCGAGTACAAATCGGTACCGGTGCCCCATATTTTTCAGGGTTTTGTGCCCCTCTTCGGAGGCCTTCCCTTTCCCCGCTATAACCTCTTCCTCCTCATTGCAGGTCCCGTTGTGGCCATACTCCTCTATCTGCTGACGAACAAGACAAAGATGGGGAAGATAGCACGGGCGGCGGCAGTGGACAGGGAGATGGTGGGCGCTGTCGGCATCAACGTAAGCCGGGTCTTTGCAACCGTCTTTGTGATCGGCTGTTACCTGGCCGGGCTTGGGGGCGTCCTTGTGGCGCCTACGGTGAGCGTTACCCTCGGCATGGACCATAACCTCATCATAGAGGCATTCCTCATTGTCATTATCGGAGGATTGGGAAACATCTGGGGCGCACTGCTCGGCGCCTTGATATTCGGACTTACACAGTCGTTGGGCATTCTCATATGGCCGAAATTTGGAATTATTTTCCCCTATCTCGCAGTGGTTGTCGTATTGCTGTTCAGGCCAACCGGGCTCCTCAAGTCCACATGGTAATGGAGTGCGTATGAGCCGAAAAACCATTTGGGGGCTGGGTGCGGGCATCATCGTACTTCTGTTGTGCCCTCTATTTCTGCCGCGATTTTACGTTTATCTCGTCTCGATCATTTTGCTCTACGGTCTTCTTGCGACAAGCCTGAACCTCGTCCTCGGATACGGAGGGATTTACCAGTTTCACCATGCCGTATTCTATGGGGTTGGCGCCTATGGAACCACGCTGATGCTGACCAAAACCGGACTGCCCGCCATATTTGCGTTCATTGCCGGACCGCTTGTGTCCGCCGCATTCGGCCTTGTTCTCGGCATCATCTGCATCCGGCTTTCCAAGCTTTACTTCGGCATGCTGCAGATATCTCTCGGCTCCCTCGTCTGGGCCATTGTCTACCGCTGGTATTCCTTTACAGGTGGCGATGACGGGATACACGGAATACCCATGCCGGAGATGCTTTCATCACCGAAGAGCGCCTACTATTTTACGTTGATCATTACCCTCGTATCTCTTTTTATCATGTGGAAAATTATCCGCTCTCCGTTCGGGAGCGCCCTCCAGGGCATCCGGGACAATCCGGTGAGAAGCGAGATGATCGGGATCAACGTCCGAATGCATCAACTCCTTTCCCTTGTCCTTGCCGGTTTTTTTGCAGGGGTTGCAGGCTCTCTCTTTGTTGTTGTCGATAATACGGTTTTCCCGGATATGCTTTTCTGGACCCTCTCCCTGGAAATCGTAATCATGTGTCTGCTTGGGGGGGGGTTTACGTTCCTGGGGCCCAGGCTCGGCGCTGCCGTCATTATTGCCCTGAGAACCTTTGTGAGTACCTATACGGACTATTGGGCGCTTGTTCTCGGCATCATCATGATGCTCGTCATCTTCTTCCTGCCCAACGGCATCCTTGGTTATGTTGAGGAAAAATTCAAAAGGGGATTTGTAGAACCGGAAATCGAGGAGCGATAAGTGTTAGAGGTAACATCCCTATCAAAAGCCTTTGCCGGATTCAAAGCGGTGAACCATGCAAACCTTGCAGTGGAAAAAGGCGAAATCGTTGCCGTCATCGGGCCAAACGGGGCCGGGAAGACAACCCTCTTCAACCTCATTACCGGGATTATCAAACCTGATTCAGGCAGGGTGCTCTTTAAAAATGAAGACATTACAGGGCTTTCTCCCCATGAAGTCTGCAGGAAGCGCATCTCCCGCTCCTTTCAGATCGTTAATGTGTTTCAAAGGCTTACCGTTTTCGAGAATGTGCAGATATCCGTATTGTCACGCGAGAAAAAGACCTGGAACCTCTTTACCCCTTCGGCAAGCCTGGCCATTAATGAAACGGATGAAATCCTTGAAAGCGTCGGCCTCTTGAAGAAGAAAAACCGTACCACGGCGCTGCTCTCCCATGGTGACCGCAAAGTCCTGGAGATCGCCATGGCCTTGGGGGGGAACCCCGAGTTCCTTATCCTCGATGAGCCCACCGCCGGCATGGCCGCCGAAGAGACCTCCCGGTGCATTGACCTCATCAAAAAGCTTTCCCAAACCATGGGACTTACCATCCTTTTCTGTGAACATGACATGGAGATTGTCTTCGGGATCGCCAACCGTATCATGGTTATGGTGCGAGGCGGTACGGTTATTCAGGGACCCTGCGAGGAGGTGCGGTGCAACGAGGCAGTACAGGATGCGTATTTGGGCGGGAGTGACGTATGCTTGATGTAAGGGGGATTGAAACATATTACGGCTTAAGCCATATCCTCTTCGGCGTCTCTCTCGCTGTTAACAAAGGAGAGGTGGTAGGTCTTCTCGGGAGAAACGGTGCAGGCAAAAGCACTACCATGCGGAGCATCATGGGCCTTACCCCTCCCAGGAAAGGGCGCATAACCTTTAACGATGAAGATATTACAGGACTCAAACCCTTTTTGCTCTTCCGAAAAGGGATTGGTTATGTCCCTGATGATCGTCGGGTTTTTGCCGATTTAAGCGTTGACGATAACCTGGAGATCGTGTTCCGCAGGGGAACCGAATGGAACAAAGAGAGAGTATACGGGCTCTTCCCCGCTCTTGGTGAAATAAAAACAAGAAGGGCCGGGAATTTAAGCGGCGGCGAACAGCAGATGCTCACCATTGCCAGGGGTCTTATGGGGGGGCCGAAACTGCTCCTGCTTGACGAACCGACGGAAGGACTGGCGCCGCTTATTGTCCGTGACCTGGAAGAGCAGATTCTTAAGTTGCGGGATGCAGGTATCAGCATCCTCCTGTCGGAACAGAACGTAAGATCGGCACTGAAGATGATCAGCAAGGTATATGTCATCGATAACGGGAGAATTCGCTTTGAGGGGACCGTTGCCGAGTTCGAAGCGAACGAAGAGGTGAAAAAGAAGTATTTGATGGTATAGGCAATCACCCGCCTTACGGTCGAACGTAAAGTCATTGAAATTTCAAACTAAAAAAGGAGGAGTTATGTTTAAAAAATCGCTTTTTGCAATCTTTGTGTTAATTGCCTTCGCTTTTTTGTCCTTTGCCGTTGTCGAGGCAAAAACGGTCGTTAAGTACGGTCATGTCGGGCCGCCGATTCACACGCAGCACTTTGGCGCATTAGCATTTGCAAAATATGTTACCGAGAAGACAAAAGGTGAAATCGAGGTACAGGTATTCCCCCTTGGTCAGCTCGGCGGTGAACGATCCATGACAGAACAGGTCCAGGCCGGAACCCTTCATATGACGGCTGTAACATCAGGGGTGCTCTCCAATTTTGTGCCTGAGATCGGTATCATTGAATTGCCTTTCATCTATCCGAATAGAGAAACGGCATACAAAGTCCTCGATGACAAGGAAGTCAAGGAAAGGTTTGCTCGATACTGTGATCCCAAAGGGTTTGTTTTCATTGGATACACCGAGAATGAATTCAGGGACATGACAAACTCAAAAAGACCTATAAAGAAACCCGACGATTTAAAAGGATTAAAGATGCGGGTCATCGAAAGCCCCATATTCATTGATACATTTAAAACGCTCGGCGCCAACCCGACCCCCCTTCCCTTCCCGGAAATCTATAACGCCCTGCAGCAGAAGGTGATAGACGGGCAGGACAACCCCCTTTATACTTCAATCCTGATGAAATTCACTGAAGTAAATAAATTCGCCACCATAACGAACCATATCCTCACCGAATGCCCGGTAGTGGTGAACAAGAAATTCTGGGGCGCCCTTACCCCTGAACAGCAGAAGATTTTCAGGGAAGCCGCGGAAGTCCAGATAGAGGTAAACAGGGAAGGCAACACAAAATTAAGAGCCACTACGGTAGAAAAGGCAAGGGCTCAGAAGGTGGAAGTATACGTATTGACTGCCCAGGACAGGGCGGTCTTCAAAAAGGCTTTAAACCCCGTTTACGACAAATACAGAGAAGTCTTCGGCGCCGAGTGGTACGATTACTTCCTGAAGAAGATTGATTACTACTCAAAATAAGTCGGGATGAACAACCTTATAAAAAGGCTGAATAAATTCGAGGAGGGTGTCCTTGCCTACACCCTCCTCGCCATCGCCATCTTTACATTCATTGAAACCGCCTTACGCTACACCATTTCTTATACCTTCACCTGGTTTAATGAACTTGCCAACTATACAATCATTTTCTGCACGTACCTGGGGGCATCGATCGGGGTTAAATACGGTACACACTTCTCTATGGAGGCCCTGACAGAATACTGCCCCGACAAGGTAAGCCATCTCTTGAAAACCGCGGCCTATTTTCTCTCCGGTATGATGGCCGTCCTTTTCGTTTATTACGGCACAGAACATCTCTTCCGTTTAAAATCCTTTGGCGTGAAGAGTTCTGCCATGCAGATCCCCATGTACATTCCCTACATACCGATACCATTGTTTTCCATTTCCATCGCCTTACGGTTTTTTGCCTTGTCATACAGGCATTTCAACAGCTTCAGGAAGGGTGAGCCCTTTGAGAGGATCAGGAGAAAATAGCCGATGACACTGACCATCGTTCTCCTCTGTTTTTTTACCCTGCTCGCGCTCAGTATGCCCATATCCCTTCTCCTGGCCGCTACTACCGCTGTTTACCTGATCTTTATCGCCAATACACCGGTAACATCCCTTATCCAGCAGCTCTTTAACGGGCTCGACAATTTCGTCCTCCTGGGTGTGCCTTTTTTCATCCTGGCCGGCAATATCATGGCTGAGGGCGCCATATCCGACCGGCTGGTGGGCGTGATGAAGCTTTTTGTGGGCCGGTTCACCGGCGGCCTCGCCATGGCATCCATCCTGGCCTGCATGTTCTTTGCCGCCATATCCGGATCTTCTCCGGCCACCGTGATCGCTATCGGGAGTATCATGATGCCGGCGCTGATCAAAGAAGGCTACGGCGACAAGTTTTCCATCGGGCTGCTTACATCCGCCGGTTCGCTGGGCATCCTCATCCCGCCCAGCATTCCCATGATCCTCTATGCCCTGGTGATGAATGTCTCCGTTGCGGAGATCTTCATTGCCGGTTTCCTGCCGGGCATCTTTATAGGGTGCTGCCTCATGGGTTACTCCTACTTCATGTCGCGCAAACACGGCTGGCGTTCCGAGGTGCATTACACCGTAAAAGACGGTTTGAAAATCATAAAAGACGGGATATGGGCCCTATTCCTTCCGGTCCTTGTCCTGGGCGGGATATACGGCGGCATCTTTACCCCCACGGAGGCGGCGGCAGTATCTGTCGTCTATGCGCTCCTTGTAGAGCTTTTCATCTACAAAGAACTGAAATTCGGGAAGCTCTTTGCTATCTGCCGGAACTCGGCAATCCTCTCGGGCTGCCTCCTCTTCATCATGTCGTGCGCCATGAGCTTTATCTGGCTCCTGACGGTGGAGCAGATTCCGGTCAAGCTTGCCGAGACAATCGTTTCCAATATCCAGAGCAAATGGCTCTTCCTGCTCGCCATAAACGGGGTGCTCCTGCTGGTCGGAGGCCTCATGGATATTGTCACCGCCATCATCGTCATATCACCCATCCTTGCGGAAACGCTCAACAGATACAATATCGATTATATCCATTACGGGATCATCATGATCGTGAACATCGAGTGCGGATTCTTAACGCCCCCTTTCGGTCTGAACCTCTTCGTCTCGATGGCCATCATGAGAAGGTCTCTCGTGGAGATCGGCAAAGCGGTGTTGCCCTTTATACTGATCTTTATTTTCTGTTTGCTGGTGATAACCTATGTGCCGAAGCTCTCTACCCTGCTGCCCGAGCTTCTCTTAAGGTAGTTAAAAATAAGAATAAAATATCATGCAGAAATAATCCAGTGCAGAACTCTTCCAGGCCCATGTACGCAGGTGGTCATCGAGGCTTCAATGTCTCCGGTGCGACTTGGGCCGGTGACGAAGGTCAGGCGCGATGGGATATCGGCGCCGAATTCCGCCAGATAGCCGCCAAGGTCGGGCCGGCAATCTTTTGCGTAGCTCAGCGCAAGGTGTGTTTCCGGCAAAAGGGAGGCCAGGGTCCCAAAGCCTGGGCCGGAGGGGAAGGCAAGGCTTCCCGTTTCCGCGACAAATGCGCCGCAAAAGGTGATGCCAAGGGTGGCAGAACCAAGGGCCGACCGGTTCCATTCATAGCCGCCGTCCATTCTTCGCCTTGGCGAGACCGTAACAGAACCGCACTTCTCAACCTCGGTCTTCACAGTGAGAAGAAGAGGCTCAGGCCAGCCGATCAGTGGAAGCGCGACGGATTTGGCCTTGAGTTCGTCGACAAGCGCCGCAAGGCGCAGGTTGAGATCGGACAAACTCAAAAGCTCAATATCGACGCCCACGCCCCTGGCCTTTGCAAGGTATTGATTGAGGATCATTTGCAGTAGCTCCTTGTTCTCCACCAGTCGCGGAAACTCTCTCCCTCTTGCGGTTTGGGCGGCTCACGGCACACCGTCCACTCTTTCAGCGCCGGCGCCATCAACCCCTTGCCGCCTTTTTTCAGCATCCGACGCATTGCGATCATCCCAAGCCGGTAGAGGGAAGGGGTATTCGCGCCAAAGGCCGTTAGTTTCATCATAAAAGGCGGTTTTTTGACGTCGGAGCGTAGATCCCGGAGATAATCGGGCAAAGGCACGCGAACCGGGCACACTTCGGCGCAGCGACCGCAAAGGGTGCAGGCGTTGGGCAGATCGGCGTAGATTCCAAGCCCTGAGATCAGCGGTGAAATGACCGAACCCATCGGACCGGGATAGGTGGCCTGATAGGCATGGCCGCCCACCGCCCGGTATACGGGGCAGTGGGATAGACACGCTCCGCAGTGCAGGCAGTGCAATATCTCGCGGTAAGGGCCTTTGGCGATTCGGGAGCGGCCATTGTCCAAAAGGATGATGTGTAATTGCTCCGGCCCCTCTTCCTCTCCGGCGCGGCGCGGGCCGGTGACGATCGACATATAGGAGGAAATCGTCTGGCCGCAGGCGGAACGGGCCAACAGCGCTAAAAACTTGGGCATGTCGGCCATTTCCGGTATGATCTTGTCGATGCCCACCACCGCCAGTTGAATGCGCGGCAGGGTGGTTGTCATGCGGATGTTACCCTCGTTGCTTACCAGCACGATGGAGCCGGTGTCGGCGATGGCGAAATTGCCTCCGGTGATCCCCATGTCTGCGGCCAAAAACTTTTCACGCAAGTCTTTTCGCGCGGCGGCTACCAACGCCTCAACGCCCAGATCCGGCGGCGTGCCAAGCTTGTCGGTGAAAAGTTCCGCCACCTGGGCGCGGCTTCTGTGGATTGCCGGGGCCATGATGTGCGAGGGCTTCTCATGGGCAAGCTGGATGATGAACTCGCCCATATCGGTTTCGGTGACGGTGATGCCGGCTGCCTCCAGCGCCTCGTTTAATTCCACCTCCTCGGCGGTCATCGACTTGCCCTTGACGGCGGTTTTCGTGCCGTTGTCGGCGGCTATCTTTATGGCGAGGCGGGCCGCTTCTGCTGCGTCTTTTGCCCGATGGACAACCGCACCGGCCGCCCGGGCATGGGCGGTAAAAGATTGCACGTATTTTTCGAGATCGCCGGAGATTTCCAGCTTCCGGGCGCGACCGTAGTCGCGAAGGGCCTCAAAATCGGGCGTGTTGGCGACAGCCCGCGCCATCAAATCGGAGAGGAGGTCGGAGCTTTTTCGCACTGCGGCGACGAGTTGGGCGTTTTTCACGGCATCGCGGGATGCGTTTCGGAAATTGGGAGCAACAGGATTCATCGCGTTTTGCCCTCCAGCGCTTCCATCATCAGTTCGACAAGGTGGACAAAGCGAAGCCGGCCAAGATTTTGCCTCCTGGCGCCCGCCGAAAGGTGAGTGAGGCAGCTCATGTCCAGGGCGGCGACGGTTGAAGCGCCGGTAAGAACGATATTCCCCAGTTTGTCCTCCATAATTTTGCCCGAAACTTCGGGAAATTTGACGCTGAAACTGCCGCCGAACCCGCAGCAGGTGTCCGCATCGGGCAGGGGAACGAAATGATCGCCCAACATCTGCTTCAGGTAGTTCTCGGCCGCTCCGCGCAGTCCGATACCGCGCAGCGTGCGGCAACTGGAATGGTAGGTGGTGCGGGTGGGTTCCGGATGGGGCGGAAGTCCTGGAATATCCAGTATGCGGTGCATATACTCGCAAATCTCGTAGGTCTTTGAGGCCAACTCCCTGAAGCGGTCCTGAAGCTTGGGCTCCCCTTTGAATAGCGGCAAATAACGGTTCCTGACCGTGTCAACGCAGGAAGAACTGGGAGCGACAATGGCCTCCGAGCGCTCGAAAACTTTCAGGAAATGAAGCGCCATGGTTCTGGCGCTTTTGGTGTCGCCGGTGTTTAGCCAGGGCTGGCCGCAACAGGTCTGTTCCTCAGGAAAATCGACGTCAACGCCATAGCTTTCCAGCAGGCGCACCGAGACCCGGCCCACGCTGGGATAGAGGGCGTCGGCGCTGCAAGTGAGGAAAAGCGAGGCTCTTCGTGTTGTCGGCATGTTATTGATTTACTACTTGTCGCACACCCTTTATGGATTCGCGAGGACTCCCCGGTTACGCCGGTACCAGAGGTTGGGAAAGAATCGGTAGAGGAGCCTCGATGCCGGGCCGATATACTCCTTTGTACGGCGGTCGAACTGCGTTGCCTGGAGGATCTGTTCCCGGATGGCCTCCCGTGTCTTCTCATCGTTGAAGATCTTGTAGGCGCAGTGAAAGATCGGGCTGTACATGTTCCGCTTCTCCAGGAACTTATGGACATTCAGGATGGTATTGGGCCCCTCCGGCTTTCCGTCGATCTGCTGAAGGACCTTCAGATGGGTTTCAACCGGATTGCCGGTGAAGGTATCATAGAAAAAGCTGCCGTAGCGGTGGTTCTTGCTCGCATCCGACGAAAGCGTGATGTACATGTCCCCCACGCCCGCCTGGCTCTGGAAGGCCTGAAAGCTCCCGCCGAGGATCCGGGAGAGGGATCTCACCTCCACCCCGGAACGGGAGAAGAGCGTCCCGGGAATCGAGTCGCCGAGATTCAGGCGGTCCGCCACCCCCTTGACGTTGGCCACGATGTTCTTCAGCGCGCCGCACGCCTCGATTCCGACGGTATCGAAGTTATAGAGAGAGGTCAGCTCCCGCCGGTTGGCGCCGACGAATTCCTTCCGGACGGTCCGACAGATCGGCTTCGGTCCGGCCACTGAAAGGCAGACCGGATTCCCCAAGGCAATATCCATATCGAAGAAAGGCCCGCCGATCGAAACCACGGTGAACCGGTCTTTCAGTTTGTAGAACTGGTTCCGGATGAGTTGGGAAGGTGTGATGAGCTGGCTGGTCGTTTCGACCGCGGTGAGGCCTTTGATCGCCGAAATGAAACATGTGTTCGTGGTCTTGTGCCGGAGGATCGGCTTGACCTGGTTGAGGATCTCCGGAAGCCGGTCCATCGTGACGGAGAGGAAGATGAAATCGTTCTCCTCAACGACCCGTTCCAGATCGTTGGTCGCGTAGACCTTCGGGGAGAGGCGGGGAACCTGATCCATCCCGCCGAGACGCCGCGCGAGATCCTCGGTCAGGTGCCGCGGATTCAGGCGTTCCCGGTTGATCGTCTTGCAGACGTCGGCATCATGGTAGTAGAGGATCACCCGCTTGTCGTCCCGGCCGAACTTGTAGGCAAACGCGGTCCCGAGGCGCCCCGGCCCGATGATGGCAATCCTGTCCGTCTCCAAAGGCAAACCCGTCAGCATAAGGTCACTCTTCCAAAACCTCGCGGGCGATGACGATCCGCTGCACCTCCGAGGTCCCCTCGTAGATCGTGGTGACCCGCGCGTCGCGGTAGAGCCGTTCCACCTTGTACTCTTTCATGTAACCGTAGCCACCGTGGATCTGGACGGCGCGGTAGGCCGCCCGGTTGGCCATTTCGGAGGCGAAGAGCTTGGCCATCGACGCCTCCCGCGTGAAGGGCAGCCCCTGGTCTTTCTTGTCGGCGGCGTACAGCGTAAGCCAGTGGGCCGCCTCGATCTCGGCGGCGGTGTCGGCGATCATCCACTGGATCGCCTGGAAAGAGCCGATGTTCTTCCCGAACTGCTTGCGCGTCTTCGCGTACGCCACCGCCTCGTGGAGGCAGGCCCGCGCAATCCCGAGAGACTGGGAGGCGATCCCGATCCGGCCGCTGTCGAGGGCGACCATCGCAATCTTGAAGCCGACCCCTTCCTTTCCGAGCAGGTTCTCCTTCGGGATCCGGCAGTCGTCGAAGAGGAGTTCGACGGTGTCGGAGGCCCGGAGTCCCATCTTCTCCTCTTTCCGACCGATGCGGAAACCCGGCGTCCCCTTCGTCAGCAGGAAGGCGGAAAGCCCGCGGTTCGATTTTTCGGCGCCGATCCGGGTGATCAGAACAATCACGTCGGCATAAGAACCGTTCGTGATGAAGAGCTTCGAGCCGTTCACCAGATAATGGTCGCCCTTCTCCTCGGCGCGCGTCGTCATCCCCCCGGGGTCGGAACCCGCGCCCGACTCCGTGACGGCGAAGGCCCCGAGCATCTCCCCGCGGGCGAGCGGCGCGAGGTAGCGCTGCTTCTGCTCCTCGCTGCCGAACTTGAAAATCGGATCGGAGGAGAGGTTCGTCACCGACATCGTAACCGCCGTGGAAGCGCATGCGTAGGCGATCTCCTGGAGGGCAAGGGAGTAGCTCACCGCAGCAGCCTCGGCCGCCGGGGCCGACCGGGTGCGGATCGCCGACACCGTGGGAGT
>JAHIMW010000094.1 GCA_018896355.1 Pseudomonadota bacterium | reverse complement strand
TAGAGGTTTTCTGATATTTCTTTCGTTTCCAGAATTGATTCATTTGAAAACTCAATGAGTGCCGTATCCGTATCTGCAAAGTATCGGATTTTCATGGTTACTCCTCCTTATAGCTCCTGTCGAAAAAGGCGTTATGAACTGTCTGACCGTCTTCCAACAGAATGACTCTCAGATATTTCCCCGCTTCCTCAATATATTTCCACTTTTTTATTCGCCCGTCGGATTGTCTTACGGTTTTTGAAGGGTCACCGATAGTTTCGAGTATCCATTCTTCTTTGATCCCTTTTCTGTCAGAGCGTTGTCTTACAAATAGAAAGTATTGGGTGCATTTCATGGTTTAATCTTATCACGTTTGGAATATAATTTTAACATTTTGTTCAAAAGGTGTTCATGCATAACGGCGCTGCGGATCAGAGGCGTGACGTACACGCGAGCTTGCTCGCAGGGACGGCTGCCATTCCCCTGCCCCATGATCCTGTTGAAGCTTGCGAAAGGAACCCGATTGCTGTTTTTCGATGAAACAAGCCAGCCGAAAAGCGGGTTCACTGAATCACCTTATATGCGATTTGTCAATGATTTTAAGGATGATTATTTGGTCAAGGAATATGATCACGGCGACTTCCGCCAACGATACGCAACAGGTTTGACGGCAGCGCAAGATTCGACGCCATCGTTTTTCCTCAAACAGCTTCGCGTGGCAGTTGTTGCATTTCGCCTTTGACGGCCGTGCAAGATTCGGCGCCGTCGTTTTTTTCCTTGACAGGACTGACTCCATTTCATTAAGAGTTTCAGTCAATGAGCGCCGGTCGTCTCCCCCGGAGAGGCCGGCTTTTTTATGATGCAGGGGTATTCATGATCATCTACGGCAAGCTCGTCCTGACCGCAATCTTCTGGGGCGGCACCTTCGTGGCGGCCAGGGTCGTCGCCCAGGACGTGGGTCCCTTCTCCGCATCGTTTCTGCGGTTTTTCACGGCATCCCTTTTCCTGATCGTCATCATCATCATGAAAGAGGGGCGGCTCCCCCGCCTGCGGCGGCATCAGGTCATCCCTGCGGTTCTTCTCGGCATGACGGGGGTCTTCGCCTACAACGTCTTTTTCTTTCTCGGGATGAAAACGATCGCCGCCGGCCGGGCCTCCCTCATCGTGGCCACCAATCCGATCTTCATTTCGCTGTTGTCCGCCCTCTTCTTCCGGCAACGGCTGGATGCCAAGAAGGTGGCGGGCATCTTTCTCTGTCTGACCGGCGCGGCCATCGTCATCTCCCGCGGAGATCCTCTTTCGATCTTCACCGGAGGCGTGGGACTGGGAGACGTTTACCTCCTCGGCTGTGTCGCAAGTTGGGTCGCCTACTCGCTGATCGGCAAGGTTATCATGAAGGACTTCTCGCCGCTCGCCGCAGTCACATACTCCTGCATCATCGGCGCCGCCGCGCTGTTTGTCCCGGCCTGCCTGGAGGGTCTCTCCGGCCGGATCGGCGGCTTTTACCCTCGGGATTGGATCGGCATCCTCTATCTCGGCTTTTTCGGAACGGTTCTCGGATTTTTCTGGTATTATGAAGGTATCCGCGCAATCGGCCCCTCCCGGGCATCGGTCTTCATCAATTTCGTTCCGGTGTGCGGCGTCTTTTTCGGCTGGCTGATGCTTGACGAGGCCGTCAACCTCTCCCTGCTTGCGGGCGCGGCCTTGGTCATGGCCGGCGTCTATCTGACCAATCGCCCCAGTTGACGGGTTTTGGCAGAAATTCAATTGACACTCTCCGCGAAGGCGTATAAAAATCGATCAACCATTAAAAAGGAGGTCAGAAAATCATGCAGGCTTTGTTTACATTGACATCATCGGAATCCAAGAGGCTTCTCGGCAAGGCCGTCGCGGCGATGCCCGAGGTGCAGCAGGCGAAGAACAACGGGTATCTGGTAGTCGGGCGGGGTTCAACCAACGCCTTCATCCTGGAAGAGCTGATGAACAGCCGGATGGAAAAAGAAAAGTATGTGGCCGGTCAGGTGATCAAAGGGGTGTTTTGCGTGCTCGGGCCGGGGCTGAGGACACAACCGATCACCTTCCACAAGGGCGAGGTCCTGCATGTGGACCCGGGCGCCGTCATCGACAAGCTGACCCCCGGCGATATCCTGATCAAAGGGGCCAATGCGGTCGATCCGTTCGGGAATGTCGGCGTCGTCATGGCGGGTCCGGGCGGCGGGACGATGGGCCAATTCTACATGGCCCTGAAAGCGCAGGGAGTCGCCTCCCTCTATGTGGTCGGTCTCGAAAAGCTGATCCCTTCCGTGGAAGAGGCGGCCCGGTACGGCGGGAAGATGTTGCTGAAACGGACCATCGGCTGCCGCACGGGGATGGCCCTGGTCGCAGATGGCCAGGTTGTAACGGAGATCGAGGCCATCGAAACCCTCTTCGGCCTGAAGGCCGTTCATTACGCATCCGGTGGCTGGGGGGGAGCGGAAGGTTCCGTCACGCTGATCGTCGAGGGGGATGAGGACGATGTGAACCGCTGCCTCGACCTCATTGAGGGGATCAAGGGCGAGCCGCCGCTGCCCGCCGTCAAGGACGCCTGCAAGGGCTGTGGCGCTCCGTGCAGTTTCAGCGGAAAGGACGTGCAAGAACTGCCGGTCTATCTGAGATAGCAACGATGGCGAGGAGGCCGGGCGATCGGAATCCTCCGGGAGGCGATACCGTGCAACGGCGCGGCGGTCGAAAGCATCCCGGAAACCGCCGGAGGTTCAGGAGGCCTGTGCCGCCGCGCCGATCATACGATCCTCCGGACCGATTTCGCCGGCGGACGGAAAGTCTCCATGAATGATCCGGACATCCTGAAGATGAATGACGAGCTCGCCCGAAAATTCGGGAAGATCGAGGCCGATCTCGTCGCCTGCAGGGGAGTCGGGGAACTCTTCGAGAGGCTGCTTTCGGGGAGCGGGGAGGCGTTCGGCATCCCCTTTGTCTGGCTCTCCATTCTCCACGACCCAAAGACGGAAACCCTCCTCCGGATCCTGAACGATTCCGAACTTCTGCGAAACCGCCTGAACGTGATTGAACCGTCGTCCTTTCTGGAGGTCTGTCCCGACGGTCCCTCCTCCGTGATCGCCTCCGGGAATCTCCGACCCTTCTTCCGCCTGATGCCTCCCAATGTGAAATATTTCATCCGCTCCCTCGCCGTCGCCCCCCTCGCACTCCATGGGCGTCTGATCGGAAGCCTGAACCACGGAGACGCATCTCTGGAACGATACAAGCCCGGCATGGGCACCACGCTGCTCGACCATCTGGCGGCGACGGTCTCCGGACGCCTTTCCGATCTGCTCCCGCCGGGGGAAAACGGCGCCGCCGGACCGGAAGGAAAACGTGAGGCGTGATTCGCCTTGCCCCTTGCTCCCCATCGCGCCGCCGCGCTCCGGCAACCTTCATCCTGTACGCCGCTGCGGTTCTGTGGTAGAGAGTCTCATGATGCATGAAGCGAACCCCAGAAAAAAATCTCACGGAAAAACCGGCAGGCCGCACGGGAAGCAACCGGCGGGGAAAGCCCGCCGGGGAAGAGACAACCGGCCCCATCTCCGGATGAAACCGGAGGCGGAACCGTCGTTGAAGCCTGTCTTTGCGAAGATCGGGAAGCCCGCAGCCGCGACGTTCCGGCCGGACCCCTTTCAATTGGACGCCCTCGAAGCAATCCGCAAGGAAGACTGCCTGGTCATGGCCCCCACCGGCTCCGGGAAAACCTGGATCGCCGAGGAGGCGATCCGCTCCGTCTTCCAGAACGGAGGGCGCTGCTGGTACGCCTCTCCTCTTAAGGCCCTGACCAATGCCAAATGGGTCGAATTCGGCAACCATTTCGAGTCGGCCAACGTCGGCATCGTGACCGGGGATACGAAGGAAAACACCGACGCCCCCATCCTCGTCGGAACGACCGAGATCCTCCGGAATCAGCTCTACGACGCGATGCACAGCGGCCGGAACCTGAACTGCGACCTCGTCATCCTCGATGAGGCCCATTTCCTGGGAGACCGGGACCGGGGGGTCGTCTGGGAGGAGATCATGATCTACCTCCCCGTCCGGATCAACCTGCTGCTCTTGTCGGCGACGATCGGCAACGGCGAAGAGATCGCCGCCTGGCTCGCCTCGATCCGGGGCAAGCCGTGCCGGGTCATCGTGGAGGAGAACAGACCGGTCCCCCTTTTCCCTCTTTTCCTCCACCCCTCCGGCCGCCTGATGCCGCTGGTCGAAAAGAGCCGGCTCTTCGGGAAGATCGACGATTTCATCGGCCGGCGGCAGCACGGCCGTTCGGACCGAGGTCTCCCGCCGTTCGGAGAGATGATGGAAGTCCTGGACCATTTTAACCTCCTCCCGGCGATCTTTTTCCTCAAATCCCGCACCGATTGCGACGCGGCCCTCGGGATGTGCGGCACGCCGGCCGATTCGGCGGCGGATGAGGCGTTCCTTCCGGATCTGGAGACACTCCTGGAGCGCTTCCCCTACCTCCGGAACCACCGACAGCTCCACGACCTCCGGACGGCCCGCGTCGCCGCCCACCACGGCGGACAGCTCCCCGCCTGGAAATTCCTCGTGGAGACGATGATGAAACAGGGGCGCCTCAAGGCGATCTTCGCCACCTCCACCGTCGCCGCCGGGGTCAATTTCCCCGCCCGGACGATTGTGCTGATGAATTCGGACCTCTTCAACGGCCACGACTTCTCACCGCTCTCCGGCACGGAATTCCACCAGATGACGGGACGGGCGGGCCGACGGGGGCAGGACCGGGTGGGGTTCATGCTGACCGTTCCGGGGCGCTTCATGGACCTTATCCACGTCCGGAAGCTCCTCTCCCGGAAACCGGAGGCGATCGCCAGTCGGATCCGGAACGATTTCTCGATGGTCCTGAACCTGCTCCTCTCGCAGACGCCGGAGGACATCCGGGAGATCTTCGCGAAATCCCTGGCCGCCTACCAGCGAAGTCATGGCGGAATGCAGGGGCGCGCGGAAGAACAGACGGATCTATGGAACGATTTTCAGCGCCACCTCCGCCTGCTTCGGGAGGAGGGCTTTGTCGGCATGGACAACCGGCTGACGGAAAACGGGGCCTGGGCCTCCAAGCTTCGCCTGGACCAACCCCTCCTCATCGCCGAATGCCTCCGGAGGGGGGTCTTTCCGCGGGGGGACGAAAAACTTCTTGCAGCCGTGATCGCCCCCTTCGTCTACGACGGGGATCAGGATCTGACCGTGATCCGGAAAGAGCTTCCCGGCCGGCTGACCCGCGCCTGCGACCGCGTGGTCAAAACCCTCTCGCCGCTGGCGGGACGTCTGAAGGAGGGGGGATTCCCCGTCGCCCCGCTCTTTCTCTGGCCGGCCGTCGTGATTTATGAGTGGGCGGCGGGAGGCGACTGGGATCGGATCATCCGGAAGGCGGGGATCACCGACGGCGACATGGCCATGCTGATCATGCGGACGGCGGACAACCTCCGGCAAGTCATGTCGCTCCGGGAGACGCACCCTGAAATGGCGGCGCTGGCGACGGCGGCCCGGGGGGCGATTCTCCGCGAGCCCGTTGTTTTCTAAATGACATGGGAAGGATTTTTTTGTTCAGAAACCCCGGAACGGCGATTTCGAAAGGTTGAATCGATTTTTCGGATCCCCTCATTTGCCGCTTGACATGGCCACAGACAACGTTATATAAAGCGCGCCTTCCGAGGGATGTTCAACGGCTGCATCATCCGCTTTATGGAACGCTTACAGATGTCCCCATCGTCTAGTGGCCTAGGACACTGGCCTTTCACGCCTGTAACCGGGGTTCGAGTCCCCGTGGGGACGCCATTACTTGTCCAAGGATCTGAGGTGGTTACACTACTTCAGATCCTTTTGTTTTAAGGGACTGATTCATGGTCGTGAACGTTGGTCGTGAATTTCTCTTGGACAAAATTTCCAATGCCGGTCTCACCGGTTCAAGCCCCCTGATGTAACGCTCCGTAGTGGTCAGGTTCTTGTGTCTCAAAATCCTCTGAATGGTCACCATAGGTACATCCGCTTGCGCTAAGATACTTGCCGTTAGATGCCTTATGGCATGGTATGCGAAGGCTTTGACACCTGCCCTGTTGCAAATCTGCCTCATATGCTTTTGACGCACCTTATAGGGCTCTTTGCCATCCGGCGCCGTGAATACCCAATCACTTTTGGCCGACTGCCGATGAAGGATCATCGCATTAAACAGCTCGTCCGTCATCGGAAGCGCATCGTATTCCAAACTGCCGCCCAATCTTTTTCTCGTCCCGATCCTTACCCGCTGATTGAAAAAATCAACATCTTCCCATCGAAGACGGAAAAGCTCTGACCTTCTGGCCGCCAAATGGAGATAAGCGAGAAGCATTATCCTGTCTTGCCCCTCCGTTATTTCGTAAACTTTCCAAAAATCGTTCTCCGGAGGAATGTAGCGGTTTTGACGAGTCTCAGGAAATCGTTCCGTGAAACAGGGATTCGGCGAAGGCAAATCCAAATACTTGATACCCCAGTTCCAGGCAGCGAGCAGATTTTTGCGGTCCTTGTTTGCCGCATAACCCGACCGCTCTGTTGCCTGTTTTCTGAGGTAATTCAGCACCTGGACAGGCTTGATCTTGTCCACGGTAAGGAGTGGATCAATACTTTTGAAAAACCGCTGGCGTGTTACAGATAACGCCATGCCGCCTTTGTCATCCGAACAGAAAGAGAGATCATCTAACTGAACAGGCTCGCCCTGTCCGTCTGCCTTCTGGTGATCTGCAGGCGGGCAGGGCTTTGCCTCATGTTTCGCTAAGAACGCATTAAGAAGATGTCTTGTATCCTGCTTATATTGGTCTCTGTTTGATGATTTCCCTTTCATGGGAAAAAGATGTAACGCATAAAAGTGGGGGACACCCGGACAGAAATGTAATTATTTTTTGTCCGCCTGGGGAAAATGGGTCATCTTGAGCGAATCTAGCGCATGGCTACCGGGATTATGGACAGAGTGGACAACAAAAAGACCGTTGCCAACTCTGCCCACAACCCGGTCGGCGCTTAGGCGCTTTGCCAACCGACCACAAGGGCACGCTGGCGCGCCAATAAATATAAAAAGAGGATTCAATGCGGGCATGTGCTTCTTCCTGCTAGTCAAGCATCCGGTGATTTTGATAGGTCTACATCCTTCAATCGGAAATGATTGACGATCACCCCTTCAAATCGCATTTTCCGGATCTCCTGTACCATCTCTGTCCGTCGCATCTGCCACCTCCATCAGCGACCATCATAAACCGGACATATCACGTGTTACTGACAATCTTCCCTGGGTGCCTTGACGTAAAAAAATAAATGATTATATTAAGTTCCGTAAGTGGAGCCATAAGCAGATTTGCGGATCAATTATATTAGCAAAAAAAGAGGCCAAAGAATGAAAATCAGACCATTACAGGACAGAGTGATCGTGAAGCGGCTCGAAGAAGAGGGGAAGAGGCAAAATCTATTTTCATAAGAAGCGACAGGAACCCTCTTTTTATGGAGGGACCATAATCGGATACAGGGTTCATCAGGATGGGGAGTATCAGGGAAAGATTGTTTTCCAACTCCAACATAGCCAGTCATGCAGAAATATCAGTACGACTAAATCCGGATGGAATAAGGATATGAAAATCGTCGAGATTAACCGGCAATAACCGTCAGAATCGATACCTGAAAAGGCAGTGTTCTTATCCTGGCCGGCTTACAACCAGAAATTAAGCGAAAGAAGAGCAGCTTCTGTCGAGGCATACCTCATTGCCGAAGGCATCATTACACCGGACAGGCTTTCCACAATCGGCTATGGCGAGACAAAACCGGCCATGTATGAAGCAGCGCCCAAGGAGCTTTACTCAGAAGCGGCAAAGGCAAACATGAGGGTTCTTTTTGAAATCATCGTGAAATAGGAGCGCAAGGGCAAGCGGCCGGAAAGAAGTTGAATCGCCGGACCCTTGCTTTAAAGCATCACAGCCCTGCCGGCTGATATGATGCAACAACCGGCAGAGGGAATGGGTCATCAGGAAGGAGGAATCAAAGATTGTTCACGATTGCTGTAATACTGGTAATCCTGTGGATGCTGGGGTTGGTGAGCGGCTATACGATGGGATCGTTTATTCATATCCTGCTGGTTGTAGCCATCATCGTCGTGTTGATCAGAGTCATCCAAGGACGGAGACCGTTTTAGCCATGTGGCTCCGTATGAACCCTTTCACCACAAACGTACCGAGAGGAGCTACCGCTATGAAAAAGAGAAATATCGTTATCCAATGTTTCGTGCTACTTATGCTGATCGCCGTGTTTTCTGCCTGTGCATCGACACGCACCCGTGAAAGTACGGGTGAATACGTTGACAATTCTGTCATCACGAGCAAGGTAAAATCTCTGCTTGCAGAAGATGATTTTCTCAAGTCATTTCAAATCAGCGTCGAAACGTACCAGGGGACCGTTCAACTGAGCGGCTTCGTCAATTCTCAAAAGGCCGCCGATAAAGCGGTTGAAATCGTGAGGAGCATCAAAGGGGTCAAATCCATAAAGAATAATCTGATCGTGAAATAGGCGACCGTTATCCTTTCCTGGATGGAGTCCGGCAGCCACCGTTGACCCGGGAAGGGGAAAAGACACAACAATTAAACATTTTGGCAGAGTCTTTAAGCAGAAAGGAGTCGATATGATACGCATACTTTTAATAAGCATCAGCTGTTTTTTGTGTTTCACTACCGCCACGTTCTCTGTTGCGGCAGAAACACAATGGGGAGTCGGCCTGTCCGGCGGCAGCGAAGGTATTACAGGTTTCAACCTTTCCGTGGGTAACTATTACCAGGTTCCCGAAAGAGAGGTCGTGATCGTCAGGGACCGGGGGATTCATCAGGAAGAGCTCCCCGTCGTCTATTTTCTCGCACAGAGGGCGCGCGTGTCACCTGAGGCCGTTGTCGATCTGCGTCTCAGAGGGATGAACTGGATGGATATCACTCTGAAATTTGGTTTAAGCCCAGATATCTATTATGTCCCGGTAAGATCGATGAAAGGGGGTCCTCCCTACGGAAACGCCTACGGCTATTACAAAAAACATCCGAAAAAAGAGTGGAAGAAGATGAAGTTCAAGGATGAGGACATCGTCAATCAGGTGAATCTGAAATTCATATCCGAACATCATAGATATACCCCGGAACAGGTCATGAAATACCGATCCGAAGGGAGAAGCTTCGTCGACATTGACCGCGATGTCCGATCTGAGAAGCAGCGGAAGGGCGAGCACAAGGACAAGGACGGAAAGGGAAAAAAGAGCAAGGGGAAAGGCGGACAGCAGGGACAGAACTGATTTTACGGATTGTCAGTAGTCAGAAATATGACATCAATATAAACTGTTAACCAAGCGCGAGACACCTAAAAGGAGGTGGCGTATGTTGAAGAAATTCAGGATTCCGATGTTGGCGATGTTTTTGGCAACTTATATTGTCCTGTTTATGAGTTTTCCGGCCGTAGCGGGGTTAATCCAGTCGATACCCTCATCGGTGGAGATGGCCGACAAGGGCCGAGGGGCAGAGATCGACAAGGTCCAAAAAGTCTTGGAGATGCAGATGGTGACCGATAAGCTCCAGGCTTATGGCCTGTCTGCCGATGAAGTGAAGGCAAAACTTCAAAGCATGTCTGATGAGCAGCTCCATTTGATGGCCCAGGCATCGGATCGGGTCCTGGCCGGCGGGGATGGGGTGGGATTTGTCATCGGTATCCTGATCATCGTGATTTTGGTCATTCTCATCATGAAACTTATGGATAAGAAGATTATCGTTAAGTGAGAAAATATTTTGAATATTTTCCTTTTATCTCTTGTTCTGGCCTTCGGCGCCGGTCCATCATACATCATCCATGATGTTCCATTTGTGATGCAGGACTCGCAATATTGCGGTCCTGCATCACTGTCGTCGGTGCTGTCCTATTACGGCGATGCCCAGGATCAAAAGAAGATCGGGAAAGCAGTATATTCCCCCAAGTTGCAGGGAGCCCTGATCACGGACCTGGAAAACTACGGCAGGGAGAGAGGATTTCAAACGAAGATTGGCCGAGGTCGAGTGGCGGATATCAAGGAATTCCTGTCCGAAGGCAAACCGGCGATCGTTCTTGTTGATCTGGGGTTCTGGGTGATGTCCAAACCGCATTACCTGGTGGTCTACG
>JAHIMW010000093.1 GCA_018896355.1 Pseudomonadota bacterium | reverse complement strand
TAACAAGGCGATCCCCTGTGCCTTGATTCTGAATGAATTGATTTCCAATGCCCTTAAACATGCCTTTCCCGGCGATGGACCAGGTGAATTACAGATTATCATACGCGAAACGAAAAACACAGAAATAGAGATCGTTGTCCGTGATAATGGCATTGGCCTGCCGGACGATGTTGATATCCACCAACCCCGGACTGTTGGGTTGCATCTGGTGAACGGGCTGGTGAAAAATCAGCTTGACGGTCAAATAGAGGTCAGGCGAGACAACGGAACAGAATTCCGGATCAAATTTCCTTTATGATTTGTGAGAGGGGAGGTAGTGATGAGCAGTGAGAAGATCATGGTCGTGGAAGACGAATGGGTCGTTGCCGATCAGCTTTGCAGGGATCTGAAAGATCTCGGGTACACGGTTTGCTCAACGGCATCCACGGGAGACGAGGCCATCAGGAAGGCGGAAGCGGATAGCCCCGACCTGATCCTGATGGATATTGTTTTAAAGGGTAAAATGAACGGCATTGAAGCTGCCGGCCGGATCGCTTCTCAGTTCAATATCCCGGTGATTTACCTGACCGCTCACACAAATCAGGAATATATCGAGCGGGCAAAACAGACAAATCCTTTCGGTTATCTGGTCAAACCCTACAATCAGAAGGAACTGTATGCAACTATCGAGATGGCTCTCCACAAGCACAGGGTAGATCAGGAAATAAAAGACTACCTGGACCGTTTGACAAGGTGCTACACGGGGATAATGAAAGCATTCTCGGGAGCGATTGAATTGCGCGGACCCTATGCTCCCGGTCATCACCAACGGGTCGCGTATTTTGCACACGCCATCGCCAAGGAAATGGGACTTCCCGACTTCTCGGTGGAGGGGCTCTGGTTGGCCGCACACGTCTATGACATCAGCCTTGTGAATATGCCCGTCGAAATCCTTCTGGATGCCGGGCAGTTGACAGGACACAGCCTGACCCTGTATCGCAATTACCCGCAGTTGAGTTACGACATTTTGAAAGAAGTCAATTTCCTCTGGCCCATCGCCGACATTGCCCTGCAACATCGCGAGTATTACGATGGATCCGGATTCCCGCGGGGGATCAAGGGGGCGGATATTCTCATCGAAGCCAGGATTATGGCCGTTGCCCATGCCCTTGAAGAATTGACCTCTCGTCGAGCCTACCGGAATGCCGTCCCTTTAAAGCAGGCCCTTGATGAAATAAAAGCCCATCGCGGATCTCTGTATGATCCCGATGTCGTGGATGCCTGTCTGAGGCTCTTTCGTGAGAAGGGGTACGTTTCAATTGAGGGAGGACAGAAATAAAGCTTTCAAATTACTTTTAAAGATATGGTCATGACGGGAATCCAGACAGAATGCAAATGATCGAAATTACTGGATTCCCGTTTGCCCAAGAATGACAGAATATGGAATTTGCAGTCTTTTTACGAGTTCATCAAAGATAAAACCTTGAATACATGAATTAGGCGGAGTATAATGCGACTAATATACGGAATAGTCGGAGTGTGAATCATGTTTGAATCCGTTCTTGTCGACCAGAACCCCCATTGGGATGGCGCCGTTTATCCGGAAGGCGTCCCCCGGCTGGTCCTGGACGACGTCAAGAAACACTTGGATCTTCCTCACATCCTTTCTTTCGTCGGCGTCCGCCGCGCCGGAAAGAGCACCCTCATGCGGCAGATGATAAACCACCTGATCCGCGAACGAAGTGTGCCGCCCCGGAACATTCTCTTCTGCAACCTCGAAATGCCGGTTTTGAACCGTTACCGCAACGATGTGGCCAACATGGACCGGCTCTACGAGGATTACCTGAAGCTCGCCGCCCCGCAGGGACGGGTCTTCGTCTTTCTCGACGAGGTGCAGTTCTTCCCGGACTGGCAGGTCTTTGTCAAGTCCCGCTACGAAAGGGGAGACATCAAGTTCATGGTGACGGGTTCCAATTCCCGACTGATCTCCTCGGAATTCATGACCCTCCTGTCCGGCCGAACCATCCCCGTCGAAGTTATGCCCTTTTCCTTCCGCGAATTTCTCCGCGCCCGCGACGTTTCGGTTGCGGACGAGGTTTCAGCCCTCCGGCAGCGCCCCCGTCTCCGGGTTTTATGCGACGAGTACCTCCGGACGGGCGGTTTCCCCGAAGCTGTCTTTCTCGACGCGCAGACCCTCCGGAACGAGATCCTTGGCATGTACGCCCGAACGATCCTCCAGCAGGACATCGTCCCGCGCTTCGGCGTGAAGAAACCGGCCGATCTGGAAACCCTCTTCCTTTATCTGATGACGAACGTCGCCGCCCTCTACACCCCCAAACGGCTCTCTGCGTTTGTCGGTCTCAGTGACAAGACGATCAAGGATTATCTGACCTACTACAGGGATGTGCGGCTCCTGTTTGCCGTCGAACTCTTTCATTTTTCGCTGAAACAGCAGATCCGGAGCCCCAAGAAAATCTATGCCGTCGATACGGGCCTCGCGGCCGCCGTTTCCTTCCGTTTTTCAGAAAATGTTGGCCGTTATCTGGAAAACATAGTCTTTCTGGAACTGCGTCGTCGGGGATGGGAGGTGTTCTACTACCGGACCGCCAACGGCCTGGAGGTGGATTTCCTCTGCCGGAAGGGTGGCGAACCGATGCGGCTGATACAGGTGGCCTGGGAGATGGAAACCGTCGACACCCGAAAGCGCGAACTCCGCAGCCTCGCGAAGGCAATGACGGAACTGGACATGAAGGACGCTATCATCGTCACTCATGAAGAAGAGGGAGAGACCCCGCTGAACGGCGGAACCGTTCGCATCATCCCCGCCTGGCGGTTCCTCCTCGGAATGACGTGAGGACGACCATGATTAAAAAAAAGCAGATCGGCCCAGGCAGCGCCGGTGCAGCTTCGACAGGCTCAGGGAAGGCCCTGCGCCGGCGGGCGGAGGATATATTCCGGGAAAAGGCCGCCGGGATGGCGGAAAACGTGGAGGCGCTGTCCCCTGACGAAGTGCGACAGACGCTCCACGAACTGCGGGTGCATCAGATCGAGCTGGAGATGCAGAACGAAAAACTGCGTCGGGCACAGGAGGAAGTCGAAGACGCGCGGGTGCGGTATTTCGACCTGTACGATCTGGCGCCGATCGGCCATTTCACCTTGAGCGAGGCGGGGCTGATCCTGGAGGTAAATCTCACCGCCGCCAATATGCTGGGCGTGGCGAGAAGCGCCCTGGTCAGGCGGCGATTGACAAGCTTTATCCTCCCCGAGGACCGGGACATCTACTACCGGTACCGGAAGCTGCTCTTTGAAACGGGGGCGCCGCAGATGTGCGAGATGCGGATGGTGAAAAAAGACGCTGCACCCTTCTGGGCGCGCATAGATGCGACCGCGGCGCAGGACGCTGACGGCGCGCCCATGTGCCGCGTCGTGATGAGCGACATCACCGCCCGCAAGCAGGCCGAGGCGGAGCTGCAACAGGCGCACGATGAACTGGAGCATCGTGTGACGGAGCGGACGGAGGCGTTGAGGCGGGCCAACAAGGAACGGCGGACGGACGTCATCAACCGCAAGCGGCAGGAGGAGATATTGCACCGAACGGAAGAGAACTTCCGCCGTTCTCTCGATGACTCGCCGCTGGGTGTGCGCATCGTATCCGTAGAAGGCGAAACGATTTATGCCAACCGGGCTATTCTGGATATCTATGGCTACGACAGCGTTGAGGAACTGAGAACGACACCCATCAAGAATCGCTATACACCACAGAGTTATGCAGAGTTTAAGATAAGAAGGGAAAAAAGAAAAGGGGATGATGGGCCGTCCGAATATGAAATAAGTATCGTAAGGAAAAATGGTGAAATCCGCGATCTCCAGGTCTTCCGCAAAGACGTACTCTGGGACGTTGAAAGACAGTTTCAAATAATATACCAGGACATCACCGAGCGCAAGCGGGCGGAAAAGGAAGTTGTCGAGACCTTGCAGCAGTTGCAGGAAACAAGAGACATGCTGATCCAGTTCGAAAAACACGCGGCCGTCGGACGCCTGGCCGCCGGCGTAGCCCATGAAATCCTCAATCCCGCCAGCATCATCTCCTCCCGGCTTCAATTTCTGGAAAAAGAAAATCTTTCGGAACCGGCCCGGGAAAACGTGAGGGTCAGCCGGGAACAACTTCAGAGAATTGTAAAGATCAGCCGGGATTTGCTTCAATCCTCCGCCAAAAAGCCAAGGGTGCTTGTCGGCGGCGACCTCCGCCGTGTCATCGAAGTGGGTCTGCAAATGACAGAGCGCAGGAGGAAAGAGGATCACGTCCAGGTCGAGTACAATCCCCCGTCGGAGGTCATCCCTGTAAAAATGGAAAGAGACAGGTTGGTGAAGGTGATGGTCAATCTTGTCCTCAACGCCTGCGACACGATGACTGGCAACCATTCAAAACGACTGATCATTACCGTTCATCGTCCGGAGGATTCCTCGAAGGATTATTCTATTTTTTTGACAGTCGCCGACAACGGCCAGGGCATTCCGGCAGGAAACCTGGACCGGATTTTTGAGCCGTTCTTTACCACGAAAGATCCGGGAAAAGGCACGGGATTGGGTTTGTCTGTCTCTAAAGGCATCATCCGGGAACATGGCGGAACGATTCATGCGGAAAACAATGACATGGGGGGGGCATCCTTCATCGTTGAATTGCCGCTTGACCATCCATGAAG
>JAHIMW010000092.1 GCA_018896355.1 Pseudomonadota bacterium | reverse complement strand
TAATCCAGATCCAGCAGATACAGGAAGCCACCCTGATTGAGGTTGTCCGAGATGTTCCGGACAATATCTCTGCTTTGCTGACGGTAATATTCCAGAACGAATCTGACCCATATGGCATCGAATTTACCAAAACCGTTCAAAGGCTTCCGGATATCATGGACAGCGAATTCCATCCCCGCTTTTTCCCCATAGCACTTCTTCGCATGGGCAATCCGTTCCGGGGATGCATCCAGCCCCAGGATCGATCCGCCCGGCTGAATCAGGTCGTAGAGGATCGCGGTGGTTTTGCCCGGGCCACAGCCCAAATCCAGCAGATGCTGACCGGGCTTGATGCCACACCACTCGGCCTGTTTGCGCAAAGCCGAGGGATCCGTTTTCTTTTCAAGGCGATCTTTTTCTTCTTCATGTTCCATAAGGTAAAAAAAAGGTTCTTCGACCAACGGCGCCTCCTTCAACTGTGTCCTGCAATCATGAGAACATCGTTCCTGTGTTGTCTGTGGGATGTATCTTATGTGAATGCCGGCTGTTGTCAAACACAATATGGATCATCTACCACCCAATCTGCCATCGCCCCCAGGATTAATCCCGCATTCAAGGATTGTCACTCCTCAGAAGAACTGTCCGGCCGCTCTCCATATTGTTCGTGGATCCAGGATTGATACGCACCGCTGCGGATCCGGTCGCTCCATGCCCTGTTTTCAAAATACCAGCGCACGGTCTTCCGGAGGCCGGAGGCGAACGATTCCGCGGGAGACCAGCCCAACTCTCCGTGCACCTTCGAAAAATCGATTGCGTAACGGCGGTCATGGCCGGGCCGGTCCGCAACATAGGCGATCAGACGCCGCCGGGAACCTGCCGCCGGCGCCAGCTCGTCCACGAGATCGCAGATCATCTCCACGATGGCAATGTTTTCCATCTCCGCATGGCCGCCGATGTTGTAGGTCTCCCCGCGCCGTCCCTTTTCCATGATCGTCCGGATCGCCTCGCAGTGGTCCGTTACGTAGAGCCAATCCCGCACATTCCGCCCATCCCCGTAAACGGGGAGGGGCTTTTCCTCCAATGCGTTCAGGACGATCAACGGGATCAATTTTTCGGGAAACTGATAGGGGCCGTAGTTGTTCGAGCAGTTGGAGATCGTCGTCGGCAGGCCGTAGGTTTCATGGTAAGCGCGGACGAGATGATCGGAAGAGGCCTTGGAGGCGGAGTATGGGCTGTTCGGACGGTAGGGCGTCTCCTCGGTGAAATACCCCTCCGGACCAAGGCTGCCGTAGACCTCATCGGTGCTGATGTGATGAAAAAGCCGGAACTGGTCGGCGGCCCTGGATGCCTCGAGAAGATTGAACGTTCCGATGATGTTGGTCCGGATGAAGCTGTCCGGCCGCTTGATGGAACGGTCCACATGCGACTCGGCGGCAAAATGGCAGACGGTATCGATCCGATATTGGGCAAAGATGGCCTGCAGTGCGGACGGATCGCAGATATCCGCCTTTTCGAAGAGGTACCGCCCCTGATATGCCTCCGCGATCCCGTGGAGATTCTCAGGATTCCCCGCATAGGTCAGGCTGTCCACATTGACGATTCGGCCGCGGAAATCGGCCTCCGCCAGCAGATGGCGGATGAAGTTGCTCCCGATGAAACCGCAGCCCCCTGTAACCAGCACATTGTCGCTATCCATGACTTTCCTTTCTCAACTTTGCCGGCCCTCGGCCGGCCGGGATTCAAAATCCGAAGCCATTATCAATATCCCCCTGTCAGGACAAACGCCGCCCGGTCATACGGGGACTGCCCCTCGCAGAGCAGACGGACCTGCGCCGCCCAAAAGGAAACGGACCATGATGAACGGCGCGAACATACTAAAAAAACCGGCATTCGGCAAGTCAATGATCAGAAAAAATTGGGTCTGCGCGGCGGGAGACTGCTGCTGCGAAAACTTGGGAGACGGATTGCGCAGCCGTCACAGGTACGACCGTGCGCCGACAAAGGAGCTGCTTAAATGGCCCTTCGCGAGGGAATCAGTGCGGATCTTCTTCCCCCTTCCGGGGGCGTGGATGAACAGGCCGTTCCCGGCATAGATGCCGACATGCGAGACTTTGCCTCCCGCGCCGGCGAAGAAGAGGAGATCCCCCTTCTCCAGGGAGGAGCGTTCAACCGGACTCCCTGCCGCAAATTGATCGCGGGAGGTCCTCGGGAGATCAAAACCGCTCAACTGATAGACGGTCATCGTCAGTCCGCTGCAATCAAAACCGGTCTCGGAGGAGGTTCCCCCCCAGAGGTAGGCAACGCCGAGAAAACTCCGGGCAGTCCGGACGAGCTCCTCCCGGAGGTACGCCTCCCCGAGCGCCTCCCGTTTCGCGACCGCGTACTCTTCCGGACTGACGACATAGAACTCTTCGATCAGCCCCGTATTCCGGAGCTCTTCCGCACGAACACGGGCCTGTTCCTTCGTCGGGAAATTGCCGAAACGGACCTTGTAGAGCCCACGGCGTGCGACAAAATAGGTCGCATCCAAACCCTTCTGCTGCAGGGAGAGGGTCAGGCGGGCGGCGTTTTCCGCGCTGGCAAAGGCGCCGGCCTGGATGGTGTAGGCCATCCTGGGCAGTTCCTTCTTCTCCAACGCCTTCACCGGCGGCGGGAAAGATGGGGGGGCATGACGAACGGCCAGACCGCCACACCCCCCAGTCAGGAGCGTAAGGATGAAGATCCCGCTGAAAAGAAACGCCGGCCTGCACACCCGCATGCCCATGATCAATCCCGTCCCGAATCCGGCCACTGATTACTCCGGCAACCCTCCAGTACCATGTAACTCCTAGATTCGCGCTCAAATCAATCCCCTCCCCCCCGGCGGGGGAGGGTTGGGGTGGGGGGGTGAAAAGTTGCCACACAGACACCAGGTTGTTGGTTCACCCACCCCCTGACCCCCTCCCGTCAAGGGAGGGGGATATACGAAAGAAAAAGGGTTACAAGATACTATAGCTTAAAAGCGCTTCGGATCACCCCAACGCATCCGGATCAGATCGCGGGCCTCGGCAGCGTCTGCGATCTCCCCTCCGAGTTGGGCGTCCTCGACGGCCTGGAGGATCTCCTTAAAAACCGGACCCGGCGCAAAGCCCATCCCGATCAGATCATCGCCCGTCAGCAGGCGGGGCGGCCGGAGCACCTCCTCCGGATACTCTGCCAGTTTTTGCTTGCAGAACGCATAATGGTCGAGAAGGCCGTGGCTCCCGAGGCAGTCGAGGCGGTGGAGCTCCAGGTGAAGCGCGAAATCCGGCGTCCGAAGGAGGCGCTTGAGACGGTTCGGTCTCATCTCCCGTACATTCATGAACAGCATGTGACCGCGTACGAGGGCGAGAATCGTCTCCATCTCCTCCCTTGAGAAGCGGAGTCTCCGGAGGATTCCAGCCGCGATCTCTTCCCCGCACTGAACATGGCCGTAGAAATGGGTCCCGGTTGCATCCTCGGACCGGGTGACCGCCTTGCCGACATCGTGGAGGAGAACCGCCCAGGCGAGACGCGGGTCGGCCTCCCCATTCGGTCTGGGCAGGAGGGCAACCATCCGCAACGTATGCTCCCATACATCCCCCTCGGGATGAAAAACCGGGGGCTGTTCGACTCCCTGCATGGCTTGAACTTCCGGAATGATTTCAAAAAGCAGACCGCTTGCAAACAGGAGTTCCAGGCCGCGCTGCGCCGCACCGCCCGTCAGCAACCGGGAGAGCTCGTCGCGAATCCGCTCGGCGCTGATCCGCATGATCATGGCCGCCCGCCCTCGGACGGCCGCGAAGGTCATAGGCTCGATCGAAAAGCCGAGCGTCGCCGCGAAACGGATCGCCCGGAGCATCCGCAGGTGATCCTCGGCAAAACGCTCCTCCGGATCGCCTATTGTGCGGATGATCCGTTGTTCAATATCGCGGAGGCCGCCTACATGATCGATGATCCGGCCCGTCTCCGGATCCATCAGGAGACCGTTGATCGTAAAATCCCGCCTCCGGACGTCCTCCTCCGCTGTCGCAAAGGCGATCCGGGAGGGACGGCGCCCGTCATCGTAGTCCGCTTCCGTCCGAAAGGTGGCCACCTCGTAAGGCGCCCCCCCCTCGACGACGAGGCAGATGCCAAAGCGCTCGCCGACGGGGATCGTCCGGGGAAAGAGCCCCCGGACCTCCTCCGGCCGGGCCGATGTGGCGATATCGTAGTCCGCCGGCGCCGCGCCGCGGAGGAGATCCCGAACGCAGCCGCCCACCCAGAAGGCCTCATGACCGGCCTCCCGCAGTCGGCGGACAATTTCAGCGGCCGCATCTCTTGGCACGTTCAAACCTCCGGTCATAACCTACGATTCTTCCATGCCTTCCCACTAACCTGCCGCGTTCCCGTATTCCGGCCTTGCGGCCGCGCCACCGTCCCCCGGATTAAAGAGCGGCGCCAGGTGGTTCGTCGGTCCGTGCCCCCCTCCCACGCGCCAGGCGTGCCGGACCGCCTCGGTGATATAGCGTTTGGCCTCCGCCACGGCCCCGGCGACGTCCATCCCGAG
>JAHIMW010000091.1 GCA_018896355.1 Pseudomonadota bacterium | reverse complement strand
GGCAACAGCCGACGAAGCAATCTCATAAGTTGTTGCTTGTTGAGATTGCTTCGGGCTGAAGCCCTCGCAACGACTGCGTCGGATTGCCACGGCGCATAAGCGCCTCGCAATGACGGGATGTGGGTTGTGCAAAGGTCTCAAATTATGGGAAAATAGGTTTCTGTTCCTATTTAAACCCGGCGTTGCGGTAGTCTCTTGAGAGGGCGTCTTTTTTCAGGTAGGTATCGGTGTTGCGGCCGATATAGTCGAAGAGGGTGTTGAAGTGTTCGATGTCCTGCGCGACGTCGCGCGTCCACGGGGAGATGCCCAACCCGTAAACGGTCCTGGAATCCGTCCCGTCGAAGAGCCGAAGCGGGATCGTCACCGAGATCCCCTTGTCGTGGTAGCCCCGGTTGTAGGGGTCCGTGAAGAGGTCAGTGTTGGTCTCGCTGTACCAGGCCGACAGCACCACGCCGTTGAAAAACTTTGACAGCGTTATGCGCATCCCCCGGTCGCCCGCCAGAAACTGCCCCATCTTCAGGTCGATCGCCCCCTCCACCTCCGGAAGGTTCAGGCGCGTGTTGAAAAAAGCCGTCTCATAGCGGTCCTTTACGTCGTTCTGTTTCAGCCCCAGCGCCTGGTCCGGGTCCCGCTTCTTCACGACGCTGCCCGAGAGCCCCAGCATCAGCCGCCCGCCGAAGAATGGCTTCGCCACCTCCGCGTCGATCCCCGCGTACTGCATCTCCAGAAGCCCCGCCGCCAGCCGACCGTGGATCTGCCATGGAAACTTCTCGATCTGATCGAGCATCAGCATCGATAGCACCTCCTTGTTCTGCTGGTAGGGGACGAGGTCGGTCCGCACCGCGGTCGACGACGGCGCATTGGACGACGAGACCGTGTTGAAGGGGTACCACTCCAGGCCCGTCACAAAGGTCCCGCCCGACCAGGGATAGAGGCTCACCCACCCCTGCATGCCGGCGCGGTATTTGAAGAACCCCGACGGGTCGTTGAGGAACATCCGGAACGACGGCTTGATCCTGTAATCCCACCACTCCCGGTTGAGCTTCTTCCCCGGCAGCCCCTCGGTGATGTCGGTATTAAATAGGGACAGAGCCCCTATTAAGTCGGAATTAATAGGGGCTCTGTCCCTATTTAATCGGAGGAACTCCGCCGCCGTCAGCTTTTCCGCAAGAAAAAGGGCGGCGTCCTCGCGCATCGTCGTCATCACCAGGATGGGAATGCCGTTGTCCGAAATGATCAACCGGATCTCCCTGACCTCCGGCGGCGCCAGCCCCGCCACAACCCGGAGCATCACCGAAAGCGCCCGCGGCGTGTAGAAGTACTTGTCGTTCCGCGCCTCCACCGCGAGCACATCCCCGCCCTTCCGCACGATGATATCGCTGAAGCCGGTGGCCGCCAGCCCCCGCGCGATCCGCTCCTCGACCGGGCTCAGCCGGTGTTCCGGCTTCTCCCGGTAGGGATGGTCGTATAGCGGGATCATCGGCACGCCGAGATCGAAGGCCGCGCTCAGCCCCACGCCGATCTGGTTCCCCCGCTGCCAGCTCAGATCCGCCTCCAGCCAGCTCCACGGCCGCCAGCGGAGGCCGAAGTTGTATTTGGATGGGACGGCCTCGGTGAAATACTTCGCCTGCGCCGGGTCGCCGGTCTGCACCTCATAGCGGATCGGGCTGTACTCCGCCATCAGCATGACCTCCTCCGAAAGGGCGAACTGCACCCCCCAGAAGAACTGCCCGTCCTGCCGCCAGGAGGCGTTGTCCTCGAACATCTCAACCGCGATCCCTTCGCCCTGCCCCGGGAGCGGCCGCTTCCCGAAGCGCCCGTTTCCAAAGCCGATCGTGAAATCGAACGGATAGATCTGTTTGCTCGCCACCAGATACTGGGCGGGATAGACCCGCGTCCCGTGAGGGTCCATGATCCCGACCGCGACGGCCGGCCACCATTTCCCCTCGGGGAGAACACGGTACTTCAGATCGATCGCCTTGTCCTTGGTGTTGCCGTAGTCCGCAGACAGGGCGCCCACGCCCATGACTTCCGTCACCCGCCCGCCGATCTCCAGCCCTTCCAGCGGACTGACCGAAATATGGTAGTACCGGTACGGATCGATCTGGCTCGCTCCGACGCGAAACCGCCCCTGCCGCATCACCCGGGCCGTGGGGATCTCCATCAGCCCCGTCCCGCCCCAGTTCGCCGGCCCGTCGAACGGCTCATCCCCAGCCGCTGCGGTTCCGATCAGCAGCAGCAATAATAATATAACAAAAAAGGGGGTTACGTCCCCTTTGTCCTTGCGAACCTTTCTTGTGTCCTTGCGAGCGAAGCGAAGCAATCTCATTTATTTTCTGTTCACCGCCTTATACGCCTGGATAAACCGGTCAAGCAGCAGCCCGAGGTTGTCATAAAGCGTCTGGAGCTGGCCGATGTTCATCACGCCGGTCATGTTCACCGACCACGTGGCCCCGTTGATCAGCTTCCCCGGCTGGATCACCAGGGTCACCAGTTGCCGCACCTCCACCCGGATATCGTAGGCGTACCAAAACTTCTCATATTCGTGCGTATTGACGGAGACATACAGCATCGGCCTCTCCGGCGTCTTCATCATCTCGTCCCACGAAAGGACCTGGATGCCGGCAGCGCGCAGGCGATTCTCCACCTGGCTTTTCAACCGCTGCGTACTGATGTCATTTTTCTGGACGTTGGCATATTTTGCAATATTCGGATTCAATTCCTCGATCAGCACGTAAAAACCGGCCAATCCCTTAAGGGTCTCCCTTGAAACCTCTGCGTCAAATGCATGCACCGGCAAAACGAAACCGGTAACGAAAGCAATAACCGCGACAATCTGCAAAGTCAAGCGGCCAAACCGGAGATTCTTCTTCATGTCGTCTCTTTCGCCTCCTCATAATATTTCACATATTTCTTCAACAGATCCCTGATTTCGCGTTCGTCCTGGATCGAGGATCGGGAGATTGCTGCCACGAATTCCGCTATCATATTTTCCGTTTCTTCGCGGGAATAGCCGGTGGAATTTCGGGCGATGAAGATCTTTTCGTGGCGGCTTGAATCTGTTCCCTCTTCCGCCGTGAGGATCTCTTCGAAGAGCTTCTCCCCCGGCCGCAAACCAATCACCCGGATGTCGATGTCCTCGTAGGGCTCCAGGCCGTGCAGGCGGATCAGCTCCTCCGCGAATTCCATCAAGAGGACCGGCTCGCCCATGTCGAGGACCATCACCTCGCCGTCGTTGCCGATCACGGCGGCCTGCAGGACCAGGGAGACTGCCTCCGGGATGGTCATGAAATACCGCTTCATCTCCTTGTGGGTCACCGTCAGCGCCTCCCCGTGCTTCAACTGATCGAAGAACAGCGGCAGGACGCTCCCCCGGCTTCCCAGAACGTTGCCGAACCGCACGGATACGAACTGCGTCCCTCTCTGTGTCATTGCGAGGGCGGAGCCCGAAGCAAGCTCTTTCATTCCATCGGTTACCGAGATTGCTTCGCTTCGCTCGCAATGACAGGATGGAGAGGGGGTCAGGGGTGCAGCGGAAGGCATAGCTGGGGCCAGGAGTGCAGAGGAATGATACGCCCGGCAGATGTATTCGGCCACTCGCTTCGTCGCCCCCATTACGCTTGTGGGGCGGACCGCCTTGTCCGTGGAGATCATGATGAATTTCTCCACGCCGTGGGCCACGGCGCATCCCGTCAGGATATGCGTTCCCAGGATGTTCACCTTCACCGCCTCCGTCGCGTTGTGCTCCATCATCGGCACGTGCTTGTACGCGGCGGCGTGAAAGACGACCTGCGGCCGGAACGCCTGAAAGACCTTATCCACCCGCCGTCCATCCCGGACATCCCCCGTGACGAAATGGAGCGCCTCCTGCAACTGCGGAAAGCGGCGGCGCAGCTTCAGCCCGAGGTTGTGCAGCTCCGTCTCATCGATATCGAAAAGGGTCACCTCCGCCGGCTGATACGTGCAGACCTGCATCACCAGCTCCGACCCGATCGAGCCGCCCGCCCCGGTCACCAGGATGCGCCTGCCCTTCAAAAACCCTTCGATCCCCGCCGCATCGATGGCTATGCTCTGCCGGCCGATCAGATCCTCGATGCTGATCTCCTCCAGGTCGCGCAGGTTGATATCGGGCCGACTGAAGTTGTAAATGCGCGGAATGATCTTGATATCCGAGACGTCGGCCTTTTTCGCCGCGTTGTAGAGGCCCCGCAGTTTCTGATGATTCAGCGTCGGAATCGCCAGCAGAACCCCCTGGACGTCATGGGCGGGAACGACCCTGGCCAGATCCTCCGTGCCGCCCAGGACCTTAATCCCGTGGATGTACGTCCCCTTTTTCATTGGATCGTCGTCGAGGAAACCGACCGGCAGGAATTGGTCGAATCCCTGCTTCATCATGTCCCGCAGGATCATCTCCCCGGCGTTGCCCGCGCCGACGATCAGGGTCCGCTTCCCGCCCCGGTTCTTCAACCGGCGCTCCCGCAGGACTTCGCTGAAAATCCTTTTGGATACCCGCAACCCGGAAATCAGAAAAAACGTAATGATCCCATCGGCCAAGACGACTCTTTTGGCGAAACCGGAGAGCGGCAGATCCCAGGGCAGCAGCACGCCAAGCATCAATACAGCAGTGGCAACCACCGTGGCGATAAAGATGCTCAGAAAATCATACAGCCCGACATACCGCCAGGTCATCTTGTAGATCCGGAAGAGAAAGAAAGAGCCGAGCTTCACGACCACAAAGAACGGCAGGACCGGAAAGATGAGCGGGTTGTACCGGATGTTCAGGTTGAGATCGAAATGAAAAAGAAACGCAGCAAGCAGAGCGAGGTAAAAAAGGATGAGGTCAGACAGGAAAAAGAAGAGAAACTTTTTCCAGGCGGTTGGTTGTAAAAAACTTTTCATCATGAAATTCATCGAGTTGCCTTAATTTGGCTACTGCCTCTATTTTTCAAACGTGTGGATGTTGATACCGAGCGCCTTCAGCCTGGCGGCGAATTTTTGGTCGAAAGTCACCACCATTGATCCGCTTCTGGCCTTACCGGCCGCAACAATAAGTGCGTCGCCGAAATCGGGGATCGGGTCGGGCCACCAGGACAGGATTGTTTTAAAATCCACTTCCTGAATAACCTCAATACCCGGCATTTCGATAAGATCCTTAATCATCCTGCCGATCTCATATTTGGGGACCTGGTAGATTCTGTCCAGCACATAAATGAACTCGGTCAAAACATGCTGATGGCAGAAGATCACCGCCTTCATAATTGCCGCCGATTCGAACAGCGGGGCAATTTTCTGCTGCTGTTCCAGGTTCCGATCTGTAACAAAGGAAATCAGGACATTCGTGTCAATGACGTACCGCTTCACCGGTATTTCTCCATGCGGAGATTCCGGGCAATGACCATGTCGCCGGCAATGTCTCCCTTTCCGGTTTTTACGGCATTCCTGTACTTCAAGAAATTCTGTTTTGCGAGATAGAGGGTGACTTTACCCTTTTCCAGCTTCCATTCCAGAGCATCTTTTACAGAAAGGCCGAGATTCTCGCGAATCGCTTTGGGAATAGTTGTTTGATATTTGGACGTAATGAGAGATTGCACATCGTTTTCCTCCGCGTGTTATTCCTTACGAATATAGAATAATGTAAGGAGTCCTGCACGTCAAGAACAATTTTATCGCTTCTTTCGGGGCCATGACTCAACGCTAATTTTATAAAGACCCCCAATTTTCGTTAATCCCAGCCATCCTTCCCTCCGGGTCAAAAGACTCGTCGGGACCGCCGATCGATGGGAAGAGACCTTTGCACAACATCTGTTTTTGTCTTTGCGAGGAGGCAACAGCCGACGAAGCAATGACGGGATGTGGGTTGTGCAAAGCTCTCGGGAAGGTTCCGTGACCATGAACTACCGCTTCACTTTTCAGCTTGCTGAAGGAAAGGTGCTCTTCCGCCGGATCGGCGCGCATGACGTTCTAAGAACAGAAGGCTGAATAGGGCTCTATCCTAATTAAATCTGCCCCCTTATCAAGCCCCAAAAAAGTCCGAGATATTCATAAAAGGCCCTCTCCGTATTGGCCAGGGTCTCGGCCTGCGGGAAAAAGTCCGTAACTTGAAAAGGCGCCCATACGGCCCGAAAATCTGTCGGGGCCGCAATAGGTTGCGTGCCCGAGCGGATAAACATCCTCATGGCCCTCGGCATATGGCCGGCGGATGTCACCAGATAGAAGGGGGCTTGACCCAAACGATCCCGTAAAAATTTGGCCTGATCCGTCGTGTCCCAGGAAGCGGCCTCCAACATTATTCTATCCCGGCCCACACCCTGATCAAGGGCAACCTGCTGCATGGTCAAGGCGTCCGGAGAGATTCCCCGATAATCCCCGCCGGAAAGGACCAACCGCGCCTGAGGGAGAAGGCGGCTGAGCCGCACCCCTTCCAGTAAACGTTTCAAACTGGCGTCACCCAATCGGTCTTCCGGAGTGAGGGTCTTATCTTCCCTGGAGCCGCCGCCGAGTACCACAATCCATCGCACCTCTTTATTCAAAGTGGACGATGAAATGGGCGCATATTGGCTTTCCAGAGGGCGCAAAATCAAGTAACCAAAGGGAGAGAAAGAAAAGAGGTAAAGAATGGCAACTCCCGCCAGAATTACCTTGGTTCTTCTTCCCCTGAGAAAAATCCCCAGCAGTAGAAGTTCGATCACCAATGACAGAGGAAAGAAAAATCGACTGACCAGCTTTTTAAGAATGAACATCATGATTGACCAGATGCGCGGCAAG
>JAHIMW010000090.1 GCA_018896355.1 Pseudomonadota bacterium | reverse complement strand
GCGCCAAGAACCGCCGGCTCTTTCACGACACCGTATACCAGATAAGCCATGATCCCTCTTTCTAAAGAACCGGGGCAAAGTGGTACGGCGGCCAGGGGCCGGAAAGCTCAAGGCTGAGCCCCTGGGCTTCATGGCGCGTGTTCCATTCGTCCGTCATGCATTCCAAGGCCGCCATGGACCCGTCGGGAACGAGCAGGGCGCCGTGGAAAAACATCTCCTCGTCCCTTCCCGTGACATCTTGCGACTGGAGACGACATTCACTGAACCCTGCCGACGCCTCACGGGCGACACGCAGGATATCGCGCCCCATCTCCTTCAGCCATTTCGCCACATCCTTGTCCACGGCTCCCTTGATTTTCTGCTCTAAAAAATAGCGCTTACCGGGAGAAAGCCCTGCCAATTGTTCCTTTTCCGCCGCCAGACGGGCCGCCGTCATTCGCGCCCGGGCCTGGGGACGATCCACATATCCCTTCATAGTCCATTCTTTTTTATCGATTGTCTCCTGGAAAAATTTCATCAAGACGTCCTGGCGCTGCCGCAGCGGTTCCGCCGCCGCTGTCAGGGAAGAAAATACGGTGCCGAAACGGACGGGCAGCACCGGACCCTGTTCCATCGCGGAGAGGACGACCTCTTCATGACGGAGCGCCCGGGGGGCCACCCATGCCAGATCTTCCATTTTCGCCTGGGCCTCGGGGCCGGTGAAGTCCTCAAGATGAACCTCTGCCAGGACTGCGGCGACCTTCCCGATGGCTTCAACAAAAACAGGATGCTCCCCGTCAATCCCTTTCCCGGCGATCTTTGGAAGGGGGTCGGCCGGAATCAGGCAGAAAAGATAGATTCCCAGGCTCATCCCATCCCCCTGCGAACTTCATCCAATGCGTCCTCCAGATCCTGACGCTGGATGAGGATGTCAGGTTTCCCGGTCCCTGTTTTTTCCAGGGTCTTCACGGCGCGGCGCACTGCCGTCATGGCCGCCTTGCGGACGACGGCGGCAATGTCGGCCCCGCTGAACCCCTCCGTCCGTTCCGCCAGTTCAGCACTGTGAACGTCCTTCGCCAGCGGTTTCCGACGTAAATGGACGGCAAAGTTCTCCACCACCGGTTTCTGAAGAAAATGGACGGCAAAGATCGCCTCCCGGTCCGCCTGGTCCGGCATCATCATCTCCACGATATCGTCGAAACGGCCCGGACGGAGGACCGCGGCGTCCAGCATATCCAGGCGGTTGGTCGCCCCCAGAACGAGGACCCCCCGGAGTTCGTCGATTCCGTCGAACTCGGCCAGGAACTGGCTCAAGATCCGTTCCGAGACATGGGAATCCGACGACCCGGCGCTCCGGGTGGGGACGAGGGCGTCGATTTCATCGAAGAAGATGATGCAGGGCGCCGCCTGCCTTGCCTTGTGAAAGATTTCCCGGATCCCCTTCTCCGACTCCCCGACCCATTTCGACATCAGGGCCGGCCCCTTGACGGAGATGAAATTCACCTGACTCTCCGTGGCAATCGCCTTGGCCATCATCGTCTTGCCGCACCCCGGCGGGCCGACGAGAAGAATCCCCTTGGGCGGCGTCACGCCCGCCTTTTCAAAAAGGTGGGGATACTTCAGGGGCCATTCCACGGCCTCGATCAGGCGCTCCTTCAGGGAAGACATCCCTCCCACGTCGTCCCAGTGGATATTGGGGGATTCGACAAACACCTCCCGGATGGCGGAGGGCTCGATCTCCCGCAGGGCGGACAGGAAATCCTCCATCCGCACCTCGAGTTTCGCGAGGGTCTCGTAGGGAATCCCGGCCTGACCGAAATTGATCTCCCCCATGATCTGGCGCAGGCAGCTCATGGCCGCTTCCCGGCAGAGGGCCTCCAGATCCGCCCCGACGAAGCCATGCGTGATCTCCGCCAGATGCTCCATGCGCACATCTGCGGCCAATGGCATCCCCCGGCTGTGAATCTCCAGGATCTCCAGGCGGCCGATCCGGTCCGGGATCGGAATGACGATCTCCCGGTCGAACCGGCCCGGACGCCGCAGGGCCGGGTCAAGGGCATTGGGGATGTTGGTGGCGGCAATGACGATGACGTTCTGTCGTTTGTTCAGGCCGTCCATGAGGGCAAGGAGCTGGGCAACGACTCGCTTCTCCACGTCTCCGACAACGTTTTCCCGGCGGGGGGCGATGGCGTCGATCTCGTCCAGGAACAGGATGCTCGGTCCCTTCTTGGTTGCCTCTTCGAAGATTTTCCGGAGGTGGGCCTCGCTTTCGCCATAGAACTTGTGGATGATCTCCGGCCCGCTGATGGAAAAGAAATTGGCCTCCGTCTCGTGGGCGATGGCCCTGGCGATGAGGGTCTTCCCGCAGCCGGGAGGGCCGTAGAGGAGCACGCCCTTTGGCGCGTCAATCCCCAAACGTTCAAAGACCTCGGGATAACGCAGCGGCAGCTCGATCATTTCCCGTATGCGTTGGAGCTGGGATTTCAGACCGCCGATGTCTTCATAGGCCAGGGTCCGGCCGCTCCCTTCTTCTCCCTGGGACTTGCCGATGACCAGGATGGTGGCCGGGTTGATGATCACCGGACCCCTTGGAGTCACGGATTCGACCTTGAAGAAGGCGGCGCGGCTGCCGAACAGGGCCGCCTGGATCTTTGCCCCCTCCATGACCGGCAGACCGTCCAAAAGGCTCCCGATGTATTGCAGATCCCGTTCCGCCGGGGTGACGTTGGTCGGCGTCAGGACGATCCGTTCCGCCGGACGGCACTTCATCTTGCTGATCTTCACCGTTTCATCGAGGCCGACGCCGGCGTTCTCCCGGGTCAGGCCGTCGAGTTGGACCCGCGACTGACCACGGATTTCCTGATAGGCGGGCATGACCTTGCAGAGGGCCTTGCGTTTTCCCTCGACTTCCACCGTGTCTCCGACGGCAGCCTCAAGCCGTTCGATATCTTCCGGCCCCATCCGGGCCAGGGCGCGGCCGACATCCTTGGTCAATGCTTCCGTCACTTTCAGCTTGATAAACGGTTTTTCAGTCTCTTTCATGATTCCTCACCTGTTTATATGAAAATGCCCCCTCTCCCTTTATCCCTCCCCCTCGAGGGGGGAGGGAAGGGTGGGGGTGATTTATCCCGCCTTCACACAGCGGATGGTCACGATACCGTTGTTGCAGGTCACCTTGATCTTGTCTTTGGCTGGGGAATGACTCAGGAGGACCTCTTTCCGGTACTTCTTCGCCCCCTTTTTGGCCGAGATCGTCAGGACATCATCCCGGACATCGATTTTTATATCATCCGGTCCCACGCCGGGCATTTCCGCGATCAGGGTGGTGGCGTCCCCGTCTTCGAAGACATCAATGAGGGGTTCATGGATCTCCTGGACCACCGCCTCGCCGGTTTTTTTATCCTTGCGAATATTGCCGAAGGGCTCCACTTTGATGGCATCATCCTTCCCGCCGAAGCCTGTTTTCAGGCTGAAACCGTAAACTCCCTTGACGCCGCCTTCTTTGGAGGGGAAGGTAAATTCTCCCTTTTTAGTGACGGTTTCCCCTTTCTCCGAGATCTCGTTCAGCTTTTCGGCAATGTCGGTCAAACCGCTGAGGATGCGACCGAAACGATTCTCGCCCCCCGCCTTTTCCCCGGCGCGCCCTTTTCTCCCGGCATCCTGGTTTGACGCCTTCCGCCGGGAAAGCCGCTCTCCCGCTTCGGCCAGGTCCCCCAAATTCTCCAGGAAACCCGTCAGGCTGCCCAAAATGCCACCCCCGATGTCTCCACGGCCTTCGTCTGTCCCTTTACGATCGGACTTGCGTTTCGTTGTCATTGTTCCCTCCGTTCTGCTGAATGCCGAATTTCTTTGCCTTCGTGTGAATGGTCTTGTAATCCACCTGCAACAATCTGGCCGCCCTGGCCTTGTTGCCTCCTGTAAATTTAAGAACTTCCGTGAGAACTTCTTTTTCCACGGCCAGAACGCTCTGTTGAACAATTTCACTCAATGATGCATTTTTCCAAGGCGTCCCTTGGATCTTCGGGGAGAAGGCAAGTCCGGGCACCGAGGCCCGCTTGATGCTGAGATCCTTTTCCGTGATCGTCTCCCTGGCCACCAGGGCCGCCCGCCGGATCACTGAGCGGAGCTGGCGGACATTTCCCGGCCAGTTATAGGACATCAACGCCTCCACTGCCTCGTCCGAGAAATCGGTTATCAACTTCTTCAGCTCGATATTGGCCAGATCCAGAAAACGCTTCGCCAGATAAGGGATGTCTTCCTTTCTTTCCCGGAGCGCCGGCACCTGAATGGTAAATTCGCTCAGGCGGTAATAGAGATCCTTGCGAAAGGTCCCGCCGGCCGCCATCTCCAGGAGGTCCTGGTTGGTCGCCACAATGAGCCGGATATCCACGTCCACGGGCTTTGTTCCCCCCACCCGGTAAAGCTTCCGATCCTGGAGCACCCGGAGGAATTTCGCCTGGGATCCGGCGGGCATATTCCCGATCTCGTCCATAAAGAGGGTGCCGCCGTGTGCCAGCTCGAATTTGCCTATTTTCTGCCGATCCGCCCCAGTGAACGATCCCTTTTCATGACCAAAAAGTTCGCTCTCCAAAAGGTTCTCGGGGATGGCGCCGCAATCCACCGCCATAAAGGGCGCCGCCGCCCTGGCGCTGTCTCCGTGAATAGCTCTCGCGACAAGTTCCTTTCCCGAACCCGTTTCGCCCGTGATGACCACGGAAAAGTCCGATTTGGCCACCCGGTGAATATCGACTACGAGGCGGGCGATCTTGTCGCTCGGCCCCATACTCTCGATGAGGCTGAAGTTTCCGTTATATTGATCAGCCATTTTTTTTAAGTTTTTCTTCAATTGGCCTTCCGCCAAGGCCCGGCGGGCAATCCAGGCGACCTCGTTATTGTCGAAAGGCTTGGCAAGATAATCATAGGCCCCTTCCTTCATGGCCTCGACGGCCTGGTGAATATCGGCGTACGCCGTGATGAGAACCACTGGCAGATCGTCGTCTATCTCCTTTATTTTTTTAAGGACTTCCATGCCGCTGAGACCCGGCATGCGCACATCCAACAGCACGGCGTCCGGGGTGTCAAAACAGATTTTCTCAATGGCCTGTTGACCATCGGGTGCGGTGATGACCTTGAAACCTTCCTTTTCCAGGATGTTGCTCAGGATCTTCCGGATTTCTTCTTCATCATCGACAACCAGAATGCGGGGGATATGCTCAGCCATCTTGTTTTGTCCTTTCAGGTAATTGCAAAACTCTTCCAAATATGTTCCCCCGCCCTTGACGGGAGGGGGTTAGGGGGTGGGTGAAGCATGCAATATGCTGCTTTCATGCAACCTCCCCCCACCTTAACCCTCCCCCGCCAGGGGGGAGGGGATTTATTGGTACTTTTGCAATTACCTCCTTTTATCAAACGGCCGGTTAAGGGGATAATGAACATGAATATCTTCCGGCAGGAGGACGGCAGGGTTGTGCAGCAGGCCCAGAAAAAGGACGCCTGTCTCCCCCGCTTGCAGGGTCTGGTCGATCCTTGCCGCTATAAATTCATCCCGTTTTTTGAGGAGAAGGTCGCTTGCCGCTTTCTGCCTGACTTCGATCGCGATAGCGTCTTTGACATCCCCGGTTTCGAGAATCCTTTTGATGAGATGATATTCTTCGATCAGCAGTTCCGCGGACTCCGTGCCCATGACCGTCGCCCCTTTTTCCATCAGGCGGAACAGGATCTGGTGATTCGGGCTCCCCTTCTTTGCCAGTTCCGTAACAATATCCAACTCCTTGCCGCAAACGGGCAGGCCATCCTGGTAAACGCGGGTTTGAGCATAAGAAAGGGTAAGTTGATTGAGAATGTTTTCCACATCAGACCAGAAACGTTTGACAAGATTGACCTTCTGCCGCCAGACCCGCTCGCCGAGCTTCTGAAGGGTTACCTTTCTGATGGATTCGCTCAGTGCCCCCATATCCAATTGGCTATGAACAATTGGGAAGTACAAAAGTGTGCGTGAGGTCATGGATTCTCCAATCAGGTCAGAGAATATGGAATCGTTTCTATGGAAATATTTCCATACTTATACGGAATCCGTTCCAGCATGTCAAGGATATTCCAGAATGCATGGGCATGATCTCGCTGATTTTATTGGGCCTTATCGCCAGTCCCTCGCTCCGCGCCAGCATAACGACTTCCCGACATATTGCATGAATCATACCTTTTTGCGAGACCATCATTCTTCTCACTCCTTCGGCAGTGAGTTGACGATGGTCCAGTAGAGCTTCATATCTTTGATCTTCTTTACAAATTCCTCAAAGTCCACCGGTTTGGTCACGTAGCTGTTGGCCCCGCCGGCATAGCTTTTGGCTATCTCTTCATCCCTGGATGACGTGGTCAGCATAATAATGGGGATAGACTTGACATCAGGGTCTTTTTTCAGCGTTTCCAGCACTTCGAAACCGTTTAATTTCGGCAGATGGATATCGAGAAGTATCAGGCCCGGCCTGGGATATTTCTGCGTGTCTTCGTATTTGCCCCGATGGTATATAAAATCGAGCGCCTCCTGCCCATCTTTAACAAAATGAATGTCATTTATGAGATTGTTGTTTTTCAGCGCCCTCAACGTCAGCTCTATGTGATCCTCATTGTCTTCCACTAACAGAATATCCACCGGTTTCCCTTTCATTATCCATTAACCTCCTCGTTTCTCTTGTTTTTAGCTTCATACAGCGCGTCATCGACTGCCTTGATAAATTCCTCCACACTGCTTTCAGAATCATATTCCGCAATTCCCGT
>JAHIMW010000007.1 GCA_018896355.1 Pseudomonadota bacterium | reverse complement strand
GCCGCATCCCTTGCATTGAATGATGTCTATCTCCGCTTCGCCGCGCACATTCACCACCGGAACTTCATAGGGGCACACGCGAACACAGGTCAGACACGCGGCGCAACGCTCCCCATCCACAACGGCCACGATGCCCCCCACCATAAGATTATCCTTGGAAAGGATGGTGCACGCTCTCGCTGCGGCGGCATAGGCCTGAGAAATGCTTTCACTGATTAATTTCGGTGCATGGGCGGAGCCCGCAACATAGATTCCATCGGAGGCTAAGTCCACGGGCCGAAGCTTCATGTGCGCCTCCAGAAAAAAGCCCTCGGCGGTGCGCTGCGCCTTCAATAAATTGGCCAGCTCCTTGTTTTCTCGCGGGATGGATGCCGATGAAAGAACGATCAGATCTGGCTTCAGCGTCATCCGCTCCTTCAATATTTTATCCTCGAAGGAGATCATGAGGGTTTCTCCCTCTTTTCTTATCTCAGGGCTCTCTTCGGGATCATACCGGACGAAGACGATTCCTTCCCTGCGGGCCTGGGTGTAGTATGTCTCCAAAAAACCGAAGGTGCGAATGTCGCGGTAAAGGATGCGGATGTTCATCGCCGGATTGATCTTTTTCAGCTTCAGGGCATTCTTTACCGCCGTGGCGCAGCAGGTCCGGCTGCACGAAGGGTGTTTCTCGTTCCGCGATCCCACGCACTGGATCATCACCACCTCTCTCAGGCCGGCCGCCTCGTTCCCCGTCTTATAGAGCCGGTCTTCCAGCTCCAGTTGGGTGAGAACACGCGGGTCTTCGCCATAGAGGTAACCTTCAGGCCTCTCCTCCTGGGCGCCGGTGGCCAGGATGGTTATGCCGTGCTGGATCTTTTGGTAAATCATGGCGGGCGCCGTCATGACGCCGGTGGCAAAGTTCCCCCTGACGCCGCTGAAATCCACGACAAGAGAGTTGAGCAGGACATGGATCGAAGAATGGCGGGACACCCCGTCAATCAGGTCCGCCAGGAAAGTCTTCACATCCCCCCCGTCGATGGTGTAGTGGAGATGGAGCAGATTTCCGCCCAGCCTCTCCTCCTTTTCCACAAGGTAAACCTCAAACCCCTGTTCGGCGAGACGAAGGGCCGCCGTCATGCCGGCAACACCGCCGCCGATGACGAGACCGCGCTGCACGACGGGCACAGCCGTTTCTTCCAAGGGGGAATTCAAGCGGGCATTGGCTACGGCCATACGGACGAGCTGCTTCGCCTTCGCTGTGGCTTCCGGCTTCCGGCGCATGTGCACCCAGGAACACTGGTCGCGGATATTGGCCATCTCAAAGAGAAACTTGTTGATGCCCGCGTCCCTGATTGTCTCGCGGAACATGGGCTCATGCGTACGGGGAGAGCAGGAAGCCACGATCACCCGGTTCAGGCGGTGCTCTTTAATGGCATTTTTGATCTTTTCCTGCGTATCCTGGGAGCAGGTATAGAGATTTTCATCCGCATGGATCACATTGGGCAGGGTGCTTGCGTACTCCCGGACGGCGGGAACGTTCACCACCCCGCCGATGTTGATGCCGCAGTGGCAGACAAAAACGCCGATCCTTACTTCCTCCCCCGGTTTCACCTCGCTTTCCGGCGGGTATTCCTTTTTTATCGACAGCGTCCCCCTCGCGGAAGCGATCATTTCCGCGGCGGCTGCGGCGGCGCCGCTCGCCTGGGCAACGGTCTCGGGAATGTCCTTCGGCGACTGAAAGGCGCCGCAGACATAGATCCCTTCCCGCGAGGTGGCAAGGGGGGTAAAGGTTTCCGTTTCACAGAATCCGAACCGGTTCAGATTGACCCCCAGCCTCGCCGCCATATCCCGGACGGATTGCGAAGATGTCATGCCCAGGGAAAGAACGACCAGATCGAACTCTTCTTCGCTTGCGTTTCCCTCTTCGTTCAAAAACGTGACGATGAGATTGCCGGTTGCCTGTTTTTCCCTGACCTTGGAGACCATGCTCCTGATGAACCGGACATCATAGTCGGTCTTCGCCCGCTCATAATAGGCATCGAATCCCTTTCCGTGGGCCCTGATATCCATGTTGAAAATAGTGGGCTTGACAAACGGGACATGCTCCTTGGCGATGATCGCCTCTTTTACTGCATACATGCAGCAGACGGACGAACAGTAGTCGTTGCCGCATTTCACGTCACGGGATCCGACGCATTGGATGAAGGCAATTCTTTCGGGAATGGCGCCATCGGAGGGGCGCAGCAGATGGCTCCGATGGGGGCCGGTCGCGCTTAAAATCCTCTCGAACTCGATGCTGGTCATCACGTTGGGAAAAACGCCGTAGCCGAATTCAGGCCGCCGTTCCGCTGCAAACACCTCGAAGCCGGGCGCCAGGATGACGGAACCCACGGATATCTTCTCCACGCTTTCCTTGTCGCCATAATCGACGGCGCCGGCGAGACACGCCCTTTCGCAGAGGCCGCAGCCGATGCAGGTGTCCCTGTCGATGAGAAAGACCTTGGGGATGGCCTGCGGGTAGCGGATATAAACCGCCGTCCGTTTGCTCATTCCCTCGTTATAGCTGTCGATCGCGGTGACGGGGCAATGTTTGGCGCACTCGCCGCAGCCCGTGCATTTATCGGCGCGAATGTACCGGGGCCGGTGGACGACCGCCGCCTCGAAAGAACCCGGAGGGCCGGTGATTTCCCTTACCTCGGCGTGGGTAATGACCCGTATATTCCGATGGCTGCCGGTGCCCACAAGTTTGGGCGACATGATGCACATGGCGCAATCGTTCGTCGGAAAGGTCTTGTCGAGCTGGGACATCACCCCGCCGATGGTCGGCGAGTCGTCTACGAGATAGACAAAAAACCCCGATTCCGCCAAATCAAGCGAGGCCTGCATCCCTCCGATTCCGCCGCCCACAACCATTACCGCACCGACTGGTTTGGCCGGATCTTTGCTGGTCGTCATCCCGGATAACTCCATGAGTATATTCCGTCCCTCTTTAAGAAGCTCCCCTCCCCCGGCGGGCGGGAATGAAATGGCACTCACCCCCACCTCTCTCTTCCCCGTCGTGGGGGAGGGGTACAGGGAGTTGGCATTTTCATATGAACCATTATCCACTTCGTACATATCGCGGATGATGACTTTCTTCCGAAGGCTCAAAACCGATCCGCCCCTCCCCCACCAGAGAAACCAGATGGGGAAGGGTTTCCTTAAGGGGAAGAGAGAGCTTGTCGCTGATCTCCTTCGCCGTCATTGTCCCTGCTTCAAGAAATCCCATGATCCGGTTCTTGCACAGCTCCTCGCGAAGGGTCGTTTCCAGTACCTCTTTGACTCTTTCGGGATCCGTGCGTTCACCGTAGACATTTTCCTTTTCCATCAGCTCCGGCGCCTTTCCCACCATCCAGCGGATCTTTTCGCCTTCGAGAGAGATCCGAATCGCCCGCAACTTGCCCTCATTCTCTTCCGTCATGGGAAAAGGCCCCAGGGAACGGATCTGTTCCGTGAACCCTCTGATCAGCTCGGCAAAACGCTGTCCCTCGCCGGCGGAAACCCAGTCGAGAAGGAGTCTCTCGCTGCCGACGCCCTCATCGGAAAGGAGTTTGCGCAAAAGGGTGATCTTTCTTTCCGCCTGGATGTTGCCGCTTATGTAATGGCAATCGCCGGGGTGACATCCGAGGATCATCACCCCGTCGAAACCGGCAAGAAAGGCCCTTGGGACAAAGGCAGGATCCACCCTGCCGGAACACATCACCCGGATGACGCGGGTGTTCGGGGGGTACTGGAAACGCGAGATGCCGGCCAGGTCGGCGCCGGCGTAAGCGCACCAGTTGCAAAGGAAGGAAAGGATCTTCGGCTCAAAGCTCATCATACACCCGCTTCACTCTCGTCAATCATTTTCACGACTTTTCAGACTTCTTACGAGGTCGTCAATTTATCGTCGCTACACTTTTCCCCTCATTCAACGCCTCGATCTGGGCGAAGAATTCCTCGTCCGTGAAATGGCGGATTGTGACCGACTGCTGCGGACAACTGGCGCTGCAGATGCCGCAGCCTTTGCACGATGCGGCGATCGTTTCGGACTTTTTCCCTTTCTCCGTCTCGACAACACGAATGGCATTGAAGGGGCAGAGGGATTCGCAAAGGCCGCAACCGATGCATCGGCTCTGATCCACGAAGGAAATCGTGGGGAGGATGGTGACGTAGCCTTTGGCGATGGCGGCGGTGGCGCGCGCCACGGCGGCGCCGGCCTGGGCGATCGTCTCGCTTATGGTCTTGGGAAAATGGGCCATGCCGGCCAGAAAGATCCCGTCCGTCGCAAAATCCACCGGCCGGAGTTTCATGTGGGCTTCAAGGAAGAATTTATCGGCCGTGAGGGGAATCTTGAGCATTTTTGCCAGTTGGGTATTGTCATAGGGAATCACCGCACTGGAAAGGACGACCAGATCGGGGGCCATGACCGTTTCTGCCCCGATCATAAGGTCTCTTACCTTCAGCTCCAGATCGCCGTTCACTGCGAAAAGTTCCGGTTTTGCCTCCGCGGCGTAACGGATGAATTGGATCCCCTTTTCCCGAGCCAGCTTATAGTAAGATTCCATCAAACCGTAGGTGCGGATGTCCCGGTAGAGGACGGTAACCGCCGTGTGGGGGGAAAGCTCTTTGATCTTCAGCGCATTTTTTACGGCCACGGAACAACAGATCCGGCTGCAGTTGGGACGATCGGGATTGCGAGAACCCACGCACTGGATCATGACGACGTTTCGATATTCTTTGCTCTCTTCCGGATGAAGGGCGAGACGCTCCTCCAGCTCTTTCTGCGTCACGACGCGGCTCTCCTTGCCGTAAAGATACTCGGCAGGCTGGCTTTCCCTGGCGCCCACGGCCACGATGACAACCCCGTGTTCGTATTCCTCGTCCCTGCCGGCGGCGGAAATGACGCTGCGGAAGTTGCCCAGATAGCCGTCGACGCTTTTTAGCTCTGCAGCCGTAAAAACGGTGATCTCCGGTGTGGACAAAACCTCCCGGACGGTACTTTGCAGAAGCTCCTGAACATCCTTCCCTTCAATGGTGTGATAGATATGACGGAGGTTTCCGCCGAGCTCCGTTTCCTTTTCCACGAGCGCGCTGGCGAATCCCTGACGCGCCAGGCCCAGGGCGGCTTTCATCCCCGCCAGACCGCCGCCGATGACGAGGGCCTTTTTGGTTATCCCGAGCGTCGGTTCCTCGAGGGGTTGCAGCAGACGCGCCTTTGCCACCGCCATCCGGAGCAGATCCTTTGACTTTGCAGTGGCCTCCTGGGGAAGCTGCATGTGCACCCAGGAACATTGATCACGGATATTGGCCATCTCAAAGAGGTATTTGTTGAGACCGATTTCCCGGATCGTTTCCTGGAAGAGGGGTTCGTGGGTGCGCGGCGAGCAGGAGGCCACGACCACCCGGTTCAGACGATGCTCTTCAATGGCCTTCTTGATCTTCTCCTGCGTATCCTGGGAACAGGTGTAGAGATTTTCATCCACGTATTCCACGTTCGGCAACGTGCGGGCATATTCCTTTACCTCCGGGACGTTGACCACACCGCCGATATTGATTCCGCAGTGACAAACAAAGACGCCGATCCGGGGCGCCTGCCCTGCCACGTCGCGCTCCGGCGGGTACTCTTTCGTCTTGGTAAGCGTTCCCCGCACCTCGGAGAGAAAGGCGGATGCCGCTTCCGCTGCAGCGCCGGCCTGAACGACCGTTTCGGGGATGTCTTTGGGTCCTTGAAAGACGCCGCAGGCGAAAACGCCGTCCCGGGAGGTGTTCAAGGGTGCGAATCCGTCGGTCTTGCAGAAACCGTAGTCGTCCAGAGAGATGCCGAGCCTGCCGGCAAGATCGAGGGCGTCGGGCGCCGGTTTCATCCCCACGGCAAGGACCGCCAGATCGAACTCCTCTTCCCGGGGTCGACCTTCGTCGTCTATGTAGACCAGTGCGAGGTTTTTGCTCTTCGGTCTTTCCGCAATCCGGGAAACCTGAGAATGGATGAAACGGACGCCGTAATCCTTCTTCGCTCTCTCGTAATAAAGATCGAAATCCTTGCCTTGGGCGCGGATATCCATATAAAAAATGGCGGATTCCGCGGCAGGGAGATGTTCTTTGGTGATTACCGCTTCCTTTATGGCGTACATGCAGCATACGGAGCTGCAGTAGCCGCTGTCCTTGTTCCGGGAGCCCACGCACTGGAGAAAGGCGATCCGCTTCGGCTCGCTATGATCGGAGGGACGCGTCACATGGCCGCCAAACGGACCCGAGGCGCTCAGCATACGCTCATACTCCATGCTGGTCACCACATTGGGATAACGACCATACCCCAACTCCGGCGATAACTCGGGCTTGTATAAGGAATAGCCCGGCGCCAGGATCACCGAACCGACGAGTATCTCTTCCTCGCAAACCGTCTCCTGATGATCTATCGCGCCCGCCTTGCAGACATGTACGCACAAATGACACTCCGAGCAGATGCCGCAGGCGAGACATCGCGATGCTTCCCTTTTCGCCTCATCCTCCGTAAGCGCCAGTTCCACTTCCCGGAAATCACGCACCCGCTCGGAAGCGGGAACCGTAGGGATCACCACCCGCGGTGATGAATCCGCTTTCCCCGAAGCAACGATTTGCGCTATCTCTTCATCCGGGAGATCAACCACCGGCAGCGGAACCTCCTCCCGCGCCGTAAGAAGATCAACCCCCCGCAAATACCGATCTATCGAAAGGGCGCCGCGCCTGCCATCTGCTATTGCCTCTATCAATATCCCGGGGCCGCGATGGGCATCGCCGCCGGCAAAGATGCCGGGTCTTCCCGTCGTCAGCGTCTTTGCATCAACGACAAAGGTGCCCCGCGCACTCACCTCCAGACCATGACCCGCATCCAGAAAGGATATCTCCGGCGCCTGCGCCACCGCCGCGATCATCGTATCCGCCGCAATCACAAACTCCGAACCGGCCACAGGAACGGGACGCCGCCGGCCGCTCTCATCCGGCTCGCCAAGCTCCATACGCTGACATCGGATACCCGCTACCCTGCCGTCCTTTACATCCACCGCCACCGGGGCCGTCAGCAATTCCAATCGGACACCCTCGCGCTCGGCCTCCTCAATCTCCCAACTGCTGGCCGGCATCTCCTCCCGCGAACGACGATAGACCATCGCCACTTCGCGCGCACCCAAACGAAGGGCCGTCCGTGCCGCATCCACGGCCGTGTTCCCCCCTCCGATCACCACCACGCGCTCGCCCACGGTGGGCAAATTCCCGCCTCCAGCCGCCAGACTCACCGCCTGCAAAAAAGGAACGCCGTGATATACCCCCTGGGCATCCTCACCCTCGATCCCCAGACGCTGCGGCTCGTGCGCCCCGATCGCCAGAAACACCGCTGTGTATCCCTCGGCGAAAAGAGAGTTAATGTCCCGGACAGGGGTGTTCAGTCTGATCTCCACACCCTCGGCAACGATGGCGTCTATCTCCCTCTGCAATACCTCCCGGGGCAGGCGGTAAGCGGGAATCCCCACCCGCATCATTCCCCCCGCGGCGGGCAGGGACTCAAATACCGTAACCCCATATCCCATCCGCACCAGATGATGGGCGCAACTGAGTCCCGCAGGACCGGATCCTACCACGGCTATTTTTGCGGAGGGACGATCCGTTATGCCGTCGCCTGCGTCAACGGCCTTCTCCCTGGACACGCCATGCTCATATACCCAGTCCGCCGCAAAACGCTTCAAGGCGCAGATCGCCACCGGAGAATCCAACTTCCCGCGACTGCACTGAGTCTCACAGGGGTGGGTGCACACCCTTCCCACCGAGGCGGGAAAAGGATTGTACTCCTTTATTACCTCCAGAGCCTCCTCATAACGGCCTTCCTGGATCAAGGCCACGTAGCCCTGTGCACTCGTCTCCGCAGGACAGGTCGCTTTGCACGGAGAGGTGCCCCGCTTCGTCACTACAAAAGAGTTGGGAACGGCCTGCGGATAGGGGCGGTATATCGCCTTCCGGTTATCCAACCCCTCGTTAAACTCATTGACCAACCCGATCGGGCATACCTCCACACAATCGGCGCAACCGGTGCACTTCGCTGTGTTCACATATCGGGGATGGCGGCGCAACCGAGCCGTAAAACGGCCCGGATCGCCGGACAGGGAAAGAAGTTCGGAATTGGTGAGAATCTCGATATTCAGATGACGGCCCGCCTCGACGAGCTTCGGCGATACGATGCACATGGCGCAATCGTTCGTCGGGAACGTCTTGTCCAACTGAGCCATGCGGCCGCCGATGGCGGCGGACTTCTCCAGCAGATAGACCTTGATGCCTGAATTGGCAAGATCGAGAGAGGCCTGGATTCCCGCAATCCCTCCCCCGACGACCAACACCGCCCCTACTTTAGATTCCATGTGTTTCCCTTTGCCAACATTTCCGTAAAGCAGGGTGGGTCTTCAGGTCGACCCACGGTTTTTCGCAATCAGTTGAGGTAATTGCAAAAGTACCAACAAGATCCCTCCCCCCTGGCGGGGGAGGGTTAGGGTGGGGGGGAGGTTGCCATGACATCAGCATGTTGCAGCTTCACCCGCCCCCTAACCCCCTCCCGTCAAGGGAGGGGGAACATATTTGGAAGAGTTTTGCAAGAGCCTCAGTTATTCAATTTTTACAGTAATCCCTTATCTGACAGCAGTTTGATGGGATCGATTAAATGGCGGGCAAGCCACTTTTTTACCTCCTTATGCCCCATGGCCACGCCCATCAGTTCCGTAAAATACAAGACGGGGATCTCGTTTTTCCCCTCCTGGGCCGTAAGCCCCGCCTGCCTTGTATCCAGATTGGCGTGACACATGGTGCAGCCCGTAACGATGCAGTCGGCGCCCGCCTCCAACGCCATCGATAGGATTCGTTGACTCAAGTTTACAACGATGTCGGTCCGCGTCATCACCAGAGACGCCCCGCAACAGTCCGTTTTATAGGACCAGGGCACGGCTTCGGCACCCAGCATCTCCATCAGGCGATCCATATGTTCGGGATTCTCATAGTGCTCCACGCCCGTCAGCTCCGGGGGACGGACGGCAAGGCAACCGTAGTAACACGCGACCTTGAGACCCGTAAGGGGCTTTACAATCTTTGCCTTAAGTTCCTCGATCATGCCGGCATCGCAAAAGAAGTCGAGGGCGTAACGGACGGATACCTTCCCTTCATAAGGAGAAGGAAGATACTCCGGATGTTCCTTCGCTTCCGCTTCCGCCGCCTTGAAACGGCTGTAACAGGCCACGCAGGGCACAACCATCTCGCGGTCGTGTTTCTCTGCGAGCCTCAAGTTCCGGACCGGAAGGGCGACCGCCAGAGCCTCATCTGTGCAGTGGGCGGACGTGGAGCCGCAACAGGTCCAGGCTTCCAACTCGTGAAGACCGATATCGAGCAGCTTCGACACCCCCCG
>JAHIMW010000089.1 GCA_018896355.1 Pseudomonadota bacterium | reverse complement strand
TGGGAGACGAGCCTGTGGGAACTGATGAAGGTCGGCGAGAGAGCCGTGACCATGGCCCGGGTATTCAACCTGCGCGAAGGGTTCGGGCGCAGGGATGACACCCTTCCGGATCGGCTCTTCGAGCCTCTGGAGAGCGGCGCCCTCCAGGGGAAAGGGATAGATCGCCGGGAGTTTGAAGATCTCTTGACTCTGTATTATGAGGCGATGGGCTGGGATCCCAAGGATGGCGTACCGACAAGAGGAAAGCTTGCCGAGCTGAATCTGTTCTGGCTGGACGGGTTTTTGAAAAAGAATAGGTAAGGCCAGGATTAAACCGCAGTATTCTTTACAGTTCTTCATCCTGCCGTTGTTCGGGGATGCCGGGGTTTCCCTCCGTCTCCCGGTATTTGCCTCGAAAACCCGGGGAAAGTTACCCCTCCTCCCGTTTCCGGAGGCGGTGCTTGATCATCTTGAGCTGGAGCCCCTTCCGGCTCAGTCCCAGCCGTTCCGCCGCGCGTGTGACATTGCCGTCGCACTCCTCAAGGCAGCGGGCGATGATCTGTTTTTCCATCTCCTCCATGTGGCTCTTCAGGACGTCGCGTTCCGGCGTTTCCGTCGTGGCTGGCGCCGCCGGGCGAGGTTCATGTGCGGCCCGCACGATCTCCGGCGGGGCGATCGCCATCGTGATGATGGGACCCTCCGCCATCAGAACCATCCGCTCAACAAGATGCTCGAGCTCGCGGATGTTCCCCGGCCAGGGGTAGGCGAGAAGGCACTCCCTGACCTCCGGGGCAAGCCCTTGGACCTGCATTTTGAGCTTCCGGTTGAATTTATCGAGAAAATGGACGGTCAGCGGGAGGATGTCTTCGGTCCGCTCCCGGAGGGGCGGGATATGGATGGGAAAGACGTTCAGACGGTAGAAGAGGTCCTCCCGGAACTTTCCTTCCTTGACCTCCTGTTGGAGATTCCGGTTTGTGGCCGCGATCAGGCGCACATCCACCGAGATGTTCTTCAGGCCGCCCACCCTTTCGAAGTTCTGGTCCTGGATCGCCTGGAGGAGTTTTGCCTGCATGTCCCGCGGTATTTCTCCGACCTCGTCCAGAAAGAGTGTTCCCCGGTGGGCCAGCTCGAACCTTCCCGGCTTCGTGGTCACGGCGCCGGTGAAGGCCCCTTTTTCATAGCCGAAGAGTTCGCTTTCCACGAGATTTTCCGCAATGGCGGCGCAGTTGATCTTGATGAAGGGCTGTTCGCTCCGGGAGCTGTTCCGGTGGATGGCCCGGGCGATCAGCTCCTTGCCTGTTCCCGTCTCTCCCGTGATGAGGACGGTGGTAGTCGTGGGTGAAACCTTCCGGATGATCTCGTGGATCTCGGCCATCCGGCTGCTTGCGCCGATGATCCTGTGGGGATCGACATCGCCGGCCGGCGCCGAGAGGTCGAGGTCGCCAAGTTGCCGGGTCTTGACCGCCTTAAGGATGACCGTTTTGAGTTCATCCTGTTCGAACGGTTTGGTGAGGTAATCGAAGGCCCCCCTCTTCAACGCGTCCACGGCGTTCGCCACGGTGCCGTGGGCGGTCAGGATGATGACGGGCAGGGCGGGATCGTCCTGCATGATCCGCTGGAGCAGCCCCATGCCGTCGATCCGCGGCATCCGGAGATCCGTGGCGACGGCGGCGATCTTCTCCTCCTTCAGGATCTGCAGAGCCTCCATGCCGTCCGCGGCCGTGGCCACCTCGTAGCCTTCCTTTTTCAACATGGTCTCGAGGACCAGCCGCATGTTCGCCTCGTCATCCACGACGAGGATCTTGGCCGGTTTCATTGCGGAGCCGTTCCTTCCTTTCCGTCCCGCAGGCGCGTTCCTGTCGCCCTGTCGTGCAGAACTATCTCCCGGTTTGTCCCTATCTGTCAAGACTCCTCCTCCCTACCTCACCGTTTCGAGGCGTATATAGAAGATCGTCCCCTGACCCGGGATCGACTTCACCCGGAGTTTTCCCCCATGATTCCGGATGATGCGCCGGCAGACGGCCAGCCCCAGGCCCACCCCCCGCTCCTTGGTCGTGAAAAAAGGGGTGAAGATCTGCTTGAGGGCCTCACGGCGTATTCCTTGCCCCGTATCCCGAATGGAAATTCCTACGGCGTCGCCGGTATCGCTTCCAATCCGGGATGTCCGGACCGTCAGCGTGCCGCCCTCGGGCATCGCCTCGATCGCGTTGAGGGCGATGTTCATAATGACCTGGTGGATCTGCTCCTGGTCCATCGGGACGGGCGGCAGATGGGGATGGAGCTCCATCTGTACATGGATACGGTCCGAGAGGCTGTCGGCCTCAATGACGGCCATCGCCTTTTCGATTACGGCGTTGATCGGACGCGGCTTCAAATCCGGCGAGTAAGGCCGGGCGTAGTTGAGAAACTGCGAGACGACCCGGTTCAGGCGGTTCACCTCTTCGATGATCACGTCGATAAGCTTCCTCTGCTCCTCTCCCTCCACCTCCGAGCGGAGGTACTGGGCGGCCCCTTTGATCGACCCCAGCGGGTTCCGGATCTCGTGGGCGAGGACGGGGGCCATCTTCTCCAACAGGAGAGCCTTTTCCCTCTCCAGCTTTTCGTCCAGGTCATACGGCGAGGTGAAGACGTCTTTGATCTCGGGGTAAATCGTCGTGAGCAGCCGTTTCAGAATGACCTGAAAGGGTCCGATCGCGATGACAATGAGGAAGGAGACCATGAATACGAGCGTGAACGGCGGCGCGGGTCCTTTCCCGAAGAAGCCGATCACGAGATAAAAGACGATGGTGGTGAAGAGGGCGACGATCAGGATCACCAGCGCGCGGGTCATCAGGTCATGGAGCTCCGTCAGATGGGGGTGGGTGATCATGATCAGGATAAAGTAGAGCATGCCGGCGACGACCAGGTTGAACAGCGGCGGGATGCTGTAGGTGGCGATGGCGGCCGTGCAGGCGATGATGAGATAGACGATGCGCTTCTTTTCGACGCCCGTGGCACTGCGTCTGGCAAAGGCGATCAGCGAGAGGTAACTCAAGAGCAGGACCGTTTCCCCGTAGAGATAGATGAACGGCCCCAGGTACTTCCATCCCGCGACCGGCGTGAAAAGGATCGCGGCGAGCCCCGCGCTGAAGAGGGCCGTGGTCCGGATGTCCCGCTTTTTTAGCAGGGTTTGCTCCTCGCAGAAGTCGCGACTGAACTTGATTGTGAGGGGGGGGATGGCGAGGAGCCCCAGCCGCTCGACAAGCAGCCAGACGCCGGAATGGAAGAACGGGCTGAAGAAGATGCCCCCCTTGTGAAAGGAGATGGCCAGGCAGAGGGCGGCGAAGGAGATGTGCAGCGGCTCCCGTTTCTTGTTGATCATCAGCGCAGCGGATACCGTGATGCCCACCGCCGTCAGCATGAAGATTTCCATTGTTGTCCGACACCTTTCCTGGGGAGATCTTTGCAGATGGTCCCATACGCCATACCGTAATCCTGCATCGGAAGTCAAGCAGAGGAAAACCGCTGCGTAGTAGCTTCGCACCCTAACCGGATATTACGCACCCCGAGGCGACATTCGCGGGGTGAATTTCTGCGCAAAGGAGGAGCCGTTCAGCGCCAATAGTCCGGAAATATTTTGTTTTATGAGTCCGACGACGTTGTGGCACGGTTGATGCGTATTATTTTGCAACCGTCCGGTGCGGCGCCGGGATATTGCGTCCGCGGCCCGCGCGGGGAACGGGAAAAAGCAATGGGAAGAGGCATTTTCTTATGGATTTGAATCTGAACGAGGAGCAGAAGCAGTATGTGGAAACCGTGCGCCGTTTTGTCGGCCGGGAGATCATTCCCCGTGCGATGAACATCGAGAAGGGCCACGACTTTCCCTTCGATATCATCCGGAAAGCCTGGGATCTCGGGATTCTGAACCTTTCCATCCCGGAGGCGGTCAAGGGGTACGGTATCGACCTCATCTCGACGGCGCTTATCATCAGGGAACTATCTTACGGGGACAGCGGCATCGCAACGTCGGCCATGTGCAACGATCTGGCCAATGCCGTAATCGCCATGCATGGTACGGAGGCGCAGCAACAGGCCTTCCTGGCCCCCTTCGTGGAGCGGCCGCTGCTGGCTTCCTTCTGCCTGACGGAACCGGGGGCGGGCTCGGACAATTCCGCGATGACGAGCGTCATTCGGAAGGGAAAGGATGGGAAATACCTGCTCAACGGATCGAAGTGCTTCATCACGAACGCCTCGTTCGCATCGCAGTTTACCGTTTTTTGCAAGGTCGGCAAATCCTCTTCACCCTTTATCGCCTGCGTCGTCGTTCCCGCAATCGCGGTTGAGCCTGACACGGCGGAGGCCGGCTCGCATGCATGCCGGGAGATCCCGCTTCCCTGCGGGGGGCGAATCGTAACGGGAAAGCCGGAGGACAAGTTGGGACAGCGCCTCTCCAACACGGCGACCGTCACCTTCGAGGATGTGGAGATCGGCGACGATCAGATCATCGGCGACCGGCGGCTCGGATTCCAGTACCTCACCGATGTTCTTGACTATGCGCGGCCCATGGTGGCCGCCATCGGCGTCGGTCTCGCCCGGCGCGCCCTCGATGTCACGCTTGCCTACACGCAGGAGCGCCGACAGTTCGGCCAGCGGATCTGCGACATGCCTGTCGCCCGGGAGACCCTGGTTGCGATGTGGAAACGGGTCGAACTGGCGGAGATGGCCCTTATGAAGGCGGCCTTTATGGTCCAGGAGGGGGCGCCCGACCGGGGCGTTTACGCCTCGCTCGCCAAGAACCTCGCAGCGGAGGCGGCGGTATTCTGCTCGACGGAGGGGTTGCACCTCCACGGCGGATACGGCTTCATGTCGGAATACGAGATCTCGAAGCTTATTCGAGACGCCCAGATCATCGACATCTACGAGGGGGTCCGCGAGGTCCAGAACATGATCATTGGGCGGGAGCTGATCTGATGCTCTATCTGCACGGCATCGGCCATTTTCATCCGGAAAACGCGATCACGAACCGGTTTCTGGAGGAGCTCGGGATCGGGACCGACGAGGCCTGGATCCTGGAGCGTGTAGGGATCCGCGAGCGGCGGACGGTCCTCTCCCTCGACTATATCCGCCAGACGAAGAACCGCGATGTGCGGGCGGCCCATGAGGCGAGCCTTTACCGGAATGCCGAGACCGCTGCAGCCGCGGCGCAGATGGCCATCGAGCGGGCGGGTATCACGTCCGGCGACATCGGACTGGTTCTGTCCGGGAGCAGCATCCCCTCCTTCTCGACACCGGCGGAGGCGGCCACGGTGGCGGCGGAACTGGGGATCGACGCCCCCTGTCTTGATGTGAGCTCGGCCTGCACGACCTTCGGGATGCAGGTTGAGTTCGTCAACAGAATGGCGGTGGATAAGCTTCCGCCGTTCGTGCTCATGGTTCAGCCGGAAGGGATCACCCGCGCCATCGATTACAGCGACCGTTCCGCTTCTGTCCTGTTCGGCGATGCGACCACGGCCGCCGTCGTCTCGGCGACGGTTCCGGCGCGGGCGGCCTTTACCGAATCCAGTTGCGGGACCAACCCCTCGGGCTGGGAGAAGGTGACCATCCAGACCACCTCCCATTTCCGCCAAGAGGGCCAAGCCGTCCAGGGGTTTGCGATCCGCCGGATGACCGAGTCCCTCCAGGGTCTCAAATCCGGCTTGGCGCAAGAGGGGCGTTTCCATTTCATCGGCCACCAGGCAAATCTGGGGGCGCTCCAGACCGTCTGCGAGCGGGCGGGTATCCCTGATGATCAGCACTGGTACAACGTGGTCGACTTCGGGAACACGGGCGGCGCAGGTGCGCCAGCCGTTTTGAGCAGGCACTGGGAGGAGCTGATATCCGGCGACCAAGTGGCAATCTGTCTCGTCGGGGCGGGTCTGACCTGGGTCAGCCTGATGCTGACCGTGGAGGAGCGATGATGACCCGGCGGCTTCGGAAAAAGTCCATATGCTGCATTGCGCTTCGCCTTTCGTCGTTGCGGCGTACACACCAGTACGCCTCACTCCTCAGTCTCGCGCGCCTTGCCTCTGGAGCTTTTTGCGAAGCCGCACCTGATGGGATGCATAATCGACTTACGGGGAGGGTGCGATGACCTACGACGAATTCAAGGGAAGTTCCTGCTTCGGCATGGAGGAACTCATCGCCTTTGCCTACGGGACCCTGGTGGAAGACCCCCCGGAAGGATTTGCGGCCCGGCTGCCGGCGCCGCCTTTCCTGATGGTGGACCGGATCCTCGAAATCCGGTCGGACGGTCGTCAGGGGAGGATCGTGGCGGAACAGGATATTCGACTGGATGCCTGGTACTTCCAGTGCCACATGCCTGGCGATCCGGTGCAGCCCGGCTGCCTCGGTGTGGACGCCATCTGGCAGCTCCTGGGTTTCTTCTGCATCTGGCGGGGGGCGCTCGGGTCGGGGCGTGCGCTGGGCTGCGGGGAGGTGGTATTCAGCGGCCAGATCCGTCCCTTCAACCGCTGCGTGCGTTACGAGGTCGACGTGCGGCGTTTTACCAACCTCAAGGAATCGGGCGCCAGCATCGTCATCGGGGAAGGGACGGTTTCGGTAGACGGCGAGACGGTTGCCGAGATCCATGGGGCGCGGACAGGCGTCTTCAGGGGGATCGCCTATCCGGACTACCCCCGTCGATCGGCGAACGCCGTCGGCGGCCGGATGAATGGGTAAGGGGCGGGGCTCGCGAACGAGAGTCTTTGCCGGGCCGCTGGACATTTTTCGACCCTGCAACGGAAAATGGGGACAGCTCCCGATTTTTTCCAGGGAAAAATCGGGAGCTGTCCCTAATTTTCCGGCAGGGTGACCCGAAAAATCTCCAATGCGTCCCTCCCGAAGACCGGCGTTCGCGAGCAGAAAAAGGATCAGAAAAGAAAAAAGGGATGAAGAATGAGTGAGAAGAAGGTTGCGGTGGTGACGGGGGGCGCAACGGGAATCGGGGCGGCCTGCGTTCGGGAGTTGGCGGCAAAGGGCTTTCGCGTGGGGATCCATTACCGATCGAGCGCGGCGGCAGCGCTTTCCCTTCTTGCAGAGATCGGTGACGGATTCCTGCTGCCGGCAGATCTGTCCGACATCGCCCAGATCGATGCGATGGTGGAGGCGCTGAAGGGGCAGACGGACCGTTGCGATCTCCTCGTGAACAACGCCGGGGTCTCCCTCGACGCCGACATGCAGCGGATGCGGATCGAGCAGTTCGATGCACAGCGTGCGGTTGTACGCGGCGCCTGGTACCTGACGAAGCGCGTCCTGCGCCAATATATGCTCCGCGCGAACAGCGGCCGGATCATCAACATATCGAGCGTTGTCGGCCACACGGGGAATGGCGGCCAGATTCCCTACACGATGGAGAAGGCGGCCATGGACGCGCTGACAAAGTCGCTCGCCCGGGAGCTTCGGGGGCGCGACATCCTGGTCAATTCCGTCGCTCCGGGATTCATCGCAACGGAGATGACCGCCCGCCTGCCCGAAGAGGTCCGGACGGGGATTCTTGCCGGGATTCCCCTCAATCGAATGGGGCGGCCGGAGGAGGTCGCGGAGGTGGTGGGTTTCCTGGCCACGGCGGGTTCATACATAACCGGTACGGTGATTCATGTGAATGGAGGGCTGTATGGAGGCTGATCCTGTCATGCGGAGCCGGATTCTGGAGATGGTGCCCCAGCAGCACCCCTTCCGTTTTATCGAGGAGATCCTGGAATTGGACGAGGAACACATCGTCGGCAGCTACCGGTTCCGCAGCGATGAATATTTCTACCCTGGCCATTTCCCGGGCCTTCCCGTCACACCGGGGGTTATCCTCATCGAGACAATGGCCCAGACGGGTGTCGTGGCCTTCGGTCTTTACCTGAATCTGCTTCGGGGGAAGGGGGAGAGGCCAATCGAGGATCCCGTTACGTTGTTTACACTCGCGGAACAGGTGGAGTTCAGCGGTGTGGTCCGCCCCGGCGAGCTCGTCCGGGTTGCGGGGCAGAAGGTTTATTTCCGCGGAAATCAGCTCAAGGTTGACTGCGTGATGACGCGATCCAACGGCGATGAGGTCTGCTCGGGCACCCTTGCGGGGAAAGGGGTTTCCCGGGATAAATTCGCCGGAGAAAATGGACGGGGTCACGCGCCGCTCTTTGAGGATGGATCGCTTCAGGAGAAAGGGTTATGAAACGCAGGGTGGTTGTCACGGGTATGGGGGTGGTCGCACCGAACGGCCACGGACTGGATCGATTCGCAGAGGCCCTTCGGGCGGGGCGTTCGGGCATCCGTCATATTCCGGAATTGGCGCAATTGAACTTCGCCTGCCAGGTCGGGGGTATTCCGGAGGGATTCGATGCGATACGGGAGCGCTATTTCGATCATGAAAAGCTGCTGTCGCTCAACGACAACATCGGCTACGCCTCCGTGGCGGCCGTGGACGCATGGACCGATGCGGGTTTTGCCGTGCCCGAGGCCGAAGACGACCGCGTGGACTGGGAAACGGGGGTGATCGCCGGATCGGGGATCGGCGGAATGGACACGATCGCCCGGACGGTGGTTCCGATGGTGAACGAAGGGAAGGTCCGGCGGATGGGGAGCCGGATCGTCGAGCAGGTGATGAACAGCGGGACCAGCGCACGGATCGCGGGGTTGTTGGCCCTGGGAAACCAGGTGACTTCAAATTCCTCGGCGTGCAGTACCGGAAACGAGGCAGTCATTGAAGCGGTGGCGCGCATCCGGCTTGGACTGGCTACCCGGATGCTGGCAGGCGGTTCGGAGGGGGCCTCACCTTACATCTGGGCCGGGTTTGATGCGATGCGGGTGATCTGCCGGAAGTTCAACGACCGGCCGGAAGAGGCCTCCCGGCCGATGAGCGCAAGCGCCGCCGGTTTTGTCCCCGGCGCGGGCGGGGCATTCCTTCTACTGGAGGAGTTGGAATCGGCCCTGGCGCGGGGGGTGCGGATCTACGCCGAGGTGCTGGGCGGGATGGTTAACTGCGGCGGGCACCGGATGGGAGGCACCATCACCGCGCCGAACCCGGAGGGGGTGATGCGGTGTGTCCGTGGGGCCGTGGCCGACGCGGGGATTTCGCCTCGCGAGATCGACGCGATCAACGGCCATCTGACGGCAACCTACGCCGATCCGGTGGAGGTGAAAAACTGGTCGGCCGCCCTGGAGCGGGGTCCGGAAGATTTCCCCTGGATCAACTCGACCAAGTCGATGATCGGACACTGCCTGGGGGCGGCCGGCGCAATCGAATGCGTGGCCGTCGTTCTGCAGCTCCGGGACAGGTTTGTCCATCCGTCGCTGAACTGCGGGGATCTCCATCCGGAGATCGCTTCCTACGAAGCGAAGATCCCGCATTCGGCCGTGGCATGTCCGGATCTCAAAGTCATAGCCAAGGCCGGCTTCGGCTTCGGCGATGTGAACAGTTGTCTGATTTTCAGAAAATGGGAACAATGAACGGAACTTTTTCAACAAACGAAAACAAGGAGGAAAGACAATGAGCGTAGAACAGATTACACAGAAGGTCATCGACATCCTGCGGGGATACGTCAAGGATGCATCACTGCTGGAGAAGGCGACGCAGGAAACACACATCCTCAGAGATCTGAAGGTCAATTCGGCGAGGCTTGTGGATATCATCATCAAGTGCGAGGATGTGTTCGGGACCTCCATCGACGATGACGAGGCCGACCGGATTGCGACGATCGGGGATGCCGTGCTGCTGATCCAGCAGAAGGCGGCGTAAAGCCGGTCATGGAAGGACGGGATCGTCTTCTCCTCGGTTTGCAGTACGTTCTGGGGCGAATCGCCATCGTTATTACGGCGCCGCTCTGCTTCCTCTTCGTTCGCCTGATGGGTTATCGCATCCGCGACATCAGGCGGATCCGGAGCGAAGTCAAGCGCATGTACCGGGCGTACGATGGGCCCTGGATCGTCTGTCCGAACCACCTGACCATGATCGACTCGCTCGTGGTCAGCTATGGGATGCTTTCCCTCGCGGACCATATCCTCCATTTCCGGCGGATCCTCTGGAACCTGCCGGAGCGGAAGAATTTTCAGCGGAACCCCTTCCTCGCGCTGCTATGCTATCTGGTTAAGTGTCTGCCCGTCGACCGGGGCGGGAGCCGCGAGGCGCTCCATCTGCTCCTCGAAAAGTGCGGTCGGGTTCTGGATTGGGAGCAGTCGCTTTTGGTTTTTCCGGAAGGGGGGAGATCGCGGACGGCGCGGATAAACCAGGAGAACTTCTCCTATGGGGTCGGCCGCTTTCTCGATGAGAAAAGCCGCTGCCGGGTGATGCTCGTCTATCTCCGGGGCGACGGGCAGGAGAGATACGCGACGATGCCCCGTTTCGGAGAGCGCTTCACGATGACCGCGGAGGTGTTCGATCCCGGCGTTGTGGACGTCGGTGGATTGAGACGCCAGCGCGAGTATGCGCGGCGGATCATCGAGCGGCTGGCCGGCATGGAGGGCGAATACTTTGCCGGGCGTTGGTAACGATGTCGTCGATCTGAAAGATCCGGAAAATATCGAGAAAAGCAGGGATGATCGGTTTCTCGGCCGCGTCTTCACTGCCGGGGAGCGGGAATGGATCGCCTCGGCCCCGTCTCCCGATACGCTCCTCTGGTCGCTTTGGGCGGCGAAAGAGGCGGCCTACAAGGCCGTCAGCCGCGGAGATCCGGCGGTCTGTTCGATTCCCCGCCAATATCAAGTGGTCCTCGATGCGGAGGATACGACGCGAAAGCCCGTCCGTCGGACCGGGAAAGTGATCACCCCGCAGGGAAAACTCGTTCTCGAAGTCGCCGTGTCGGCGGATCTGGTTCATGCTCTGGCGGCCGGAGCGGAGGAAACGCTCCGAAGACTCTGTCGGCGCGTCAAGCGGCTGGACGGGGGGAAGAGCGCCGGAGATCCTTCGGTCTTTGTCCGGGGGGCGCTCCTCCGGGAGATTGCACGCCGTCTCAATTGTCCCGTTACCGATCTCTCTATCGTAAAAAACCAAGACGGCCTCGGCGCTCCCCGCGTCATTTTTCGCGGAGACCTGCTCGCCGCGGAGGTCAGCCTCAGCCACGACGGCCGCTTTGCAGCCTTTGCCTTCGATCCCGCTACCCTCATTCCCATTGACTGCACCGGATGAAACGAACTCCCCGCGGACGGAATCGGCAGCCTGAGCCGATGCCAATAATCATGTTCCGGTCTCCCTTCTTCGGGTGGTTCAAAAACTGGTTCATCCGGTTGATGCTTACTTCGTGAAAAAGGATGAGATAAAAGCCCGATAGTAAGCAACATCACTTTCTACAAGTCGATAATGCTGGTGAGTGAAATATTATGAAGATTTACGAATGAAATGATTGGTCCACAATGAATGGATCACTGGTAGCTGGGACTCAAAACCGCTCCTCCAACATCTTATGTTCTACTATCGATCCAATCCATTGTGAAACAGTGTTCACCAAGGCAATCTCTTCTCTGAGAAACAATGGG
>JAHIMW010000088.1 GCA_018896355.1 Pseudomonadota bacterium | reverse complement strand
CGTTCCTGGTTGAAGAAGGCGACACCGAGGACGTCCGAGATCTCCTGCAGAAATCCCTTCTCATCCTCGGAGAACCTGCCGGGCTCGCCTTTTTTGTTGAGGATCTGGAGAACGCCCATCAGCGTCTTGTTGTGGAAAATCGGAGCTGCAAGGATCTGCTTCGTCCGGAAACCGGACTTCTTGTCCCAACTTAAATCAAAGGCCAGCTCCTTGTCGATTTTTTTCAACTCCTCGATATCATAGGCGTCGGCGATGTTGATCACTTTTCCCGTATTCGCGACGTGCCCGGCGATACTCTTGTTGTTGATGGGGACCCGGATCTCCTTGACCTGTGCCCCGGCGAGAAACATGGAATAGATTTCGTTGCGCGGTCGGTCCACCACATAGATGGTGATCGAATGGGCGCTGAAGAGGTTCAGAATCCCATCCCTAAGATCGACGAGGATCTGCTTGATGTTCTGGGCGGCGTGAATCCGGTTCGTGATGTCAAGAAGGGACTGGCGCAGTTGGAGTTTATCTTCGAGTTCGGCAACCTCTTTGTTCTTGATAGGATCTGTCATGATCATCTCCGTTGATTGTGCGACGCCATCATGATGCCCGGTCGCTATCGGAAATATTCCGATCGATCGCATCTATTTTTAAAGTTAAATCATTGCGAATCATAATTCAATATGAATTTAAATTGCAAGCCCGTTTTCCGTCGCCCGGACCCCCGGGGGTCCACCGGCCTCCGAACGGACTTGTGTGACCAGGAGAGTCCGGTCACCCCTGAGACTCCGTAACAATTTTTGAAAAGTCGGCGACATCGTGGAAGAGGGTGGAAATCTCCTCCAGCAGGGAGAGCCGGTTGAAACGGACCTTTTCATCCTCCGCCATCACGAGAACCGCCTCGAAAAAGGCATCGACCGGTTCCCTGAGCCGTGCAAGATCGAAGAGAACGGCGGAATAATCCCCACCGGAGATGTGGGTCAAGACCGTCTCGCGGATCTTCAGGAACGCCTTGTGGAGATTTTTTTCCTCCGGTCCTGAAAGCAGAGCCGGATCGACGGCGCCGTTCTGGAAGCCGCGGATGATGTTGACCACCCGCTTGAAGGCGATCGCGAGCGGCTGAAAGTCCGGATGGGACTTAAATGCCGACATCGCCCGGATCTTATCATCCGCCGCGACCAGGTTGTCCATGCCGGTGGCCAGGATGGCGTCGACGACGTCATAGGGGTGGCCCTGCGAGATGAGCTGGTTCTCGAACCGACCCTTGAAGAATTCCAGTACCGCCGTTTTTGTTTCATCGGAGGGGCGCTTCAGCAGCGGTCCGAGGATGGCGAGGCTCTCATCGATCAGGGAACCAAGCGAAAAATGATAGCGTTTCGCCAGAATGATGTTGATCACGCCGAGCGCCTGGCGTCGCAACGCGTAGGGATCGGCTGTTCCGGTCGGGATCAACTCGACGCCGAAGAAGCCGCAGATCGAATCCGTCTTGTCGGCGATGCTGACGATGGCGCCCTCATCGGATTCGGGAAGAGCGCCGCCCGCCGCGGTGGGCAGGTAATGTTCGTAGATGGCCTTCGCCACAACGGGGTCTTCGCCGGCCAGCAGCGCGTACTCGCGCCCCATGATCCCCTGGAGCTCCGCGAACTCGCCTACCATCTGGGTGTCCAGATCCGCCTTCGCGAGCAGCGCGGCCCTGTCGACATGCGCCTCGAAGGCGATCTTGTTGCCATGCGACGGTTCAACCTTTCGGGCGATCCATCCGGCCAGTTGCCGGAAGCGCATGACCTTTTCATAGGATGTTCCGAGAAGGGTATGGAAGACCACTTTCTTGAGATCAGCCACGCGCCGGTCGAGGGGGATCTTCCGGTCCGCCTCGAAGAAGAACCGAGCATCGGAGAGGCGGGCGCGGATCACCCTCTCGTTTCCCTTTTGTACGACCGAAGGGTCGCGGGCCAGCGTGTTGTTGATCGTGATGAAGTGGGGGAGCAGCGCGCCTTTTTCATCCACCACCGGAAAATACTTCTGGTGGGAGATCATCGTGGTGATGAGAACCTCTTGCGGAAGCTTCAGGTATTCCCGGTCGAAATTCCCGCAGACGACCGTCGGATACTCGGTGAGGAAGGTCACCGTTTCCAGAAGTTCCTCGGACGGAAGGACGCCGCCGCCGACGGCCGCCGCCGCCTTCCCGGCCTCCTGGCGGATGATTTCCTTTCGCAGGGCGGGATCGACGATCACGAAACGGTCGCGCGTTCCGGCAAGATACGCTTCCAGGCTGCCGACCGGGAAGGAGTCCGGGCTCATGAACCGGTGGCCGCGGCTCGTATTGCCGCTTTCGACATTTGCGATTCGGAACGGGACGATCCGGCCGTCGAAGAGTGCGAGGATCCAGTGGATCGGCCTTGCAAAACGGAACTCCTGGTCGGACCAGCGCATCGATTTCCGGAAGGGTATCCCGGTGATGACATTCGTCAGGATTGCCGGGAGGAGGCCCTCCGTCGCCTCGCCGAGGATCTTCTTCCGGGCGCAGAGGTACTCCCCCTTCTCCGTCGTTACCCGCTCCAGTTCGGCGATGTCGAGGTTCTGCCCTCTGGCGAAACCGACAGCGGCGCGGGAAGGGTTTCCCTGCTCGTCGAAGGCGACCCTCGCGGCCGGGCCCAGCTTTTCGATCACCTGATCCTCCTGCTGTTCGGCCAGGCCGTCCGCCGTCAGGAAGAGCCGGCGGGGCGTCCCCATCGTGCGGATCTCCCCGTGACGGATCCGGTTTGCAGCCAGTTCTCCGCGGGCGATCTCCTCCAAATCCCTGAGCGCCTTTGGCAGAAAGGCGGCCGGGATCTCTTCCGTCCCGATTTCCAAGAGAAGTTCCTTGCCCATCAAAATTCTCCTTAAAAAACAGCGCTGAATGCTCAGTGCTGAGTGTTTTTCTTCTCAGTTTGCTTCGGTGCGTTACGCTTCGCTAACGCACCCTACTGCTAATTCGTTACAAAGTCTATTCAGAGAAAAAGGGTTTCTCTCTCCCCCCATTCCGCGTTATTTCCGGTTCAGCAGCGGGTAGCCCATAACCTCCCGCTGCCGGAGGTAACCCTCGGCGCTCAGACGGGCGAGGTTTCGGACGCGGCCGATGTAGCTCGTCCGCTCGGCTACGCTGATCGCACCCCGGGCATTCAGCAGGTTGAAGGTGTGGGAACACTTGAGACAATGATCGTACGTCGGCAGAATGAGGCCCTCTTCCGCCGCCCGCATCCCTTCGGCCTCGTACATATCGAAGCGTTGACTGAGTTGGGAGATGTCGGCGGTTTCGAAGTTGTAAATGGACCATTCCACCTCGCTCCGATGGTGGATGTCGCCGTATTTGATTCCCTGGGTCCATTCGAGGTCATAGACGTTGTCGATCCCCTGGATGTACATGGCGATCCGTTCGGTGCCGTAGGTCAGCTCGGCGCAGACGGGGCGGCAATCGAAACCGCCGACCTGCTGGAAGTAGGTGAACTGTGAGATCTCCATTCCGTCGAGCCAAACCTCCCAGCCGAGACCCCAGGCGCCGATGGTGGGCGATTCCCAGTCATCCTCCACAAAACGGATGTCGTGCTCCAGCGGGTCGATGCCGAAGCTCTTCAGCGAGTCGAGGTAGAGCTGCTGGATGTTCGGAGGCGACGGCTTCATGATCACTTGATACTGATAGTAGTGCTGCAGGCGGTTCGGATTTTCCCCGTAGCGGCCGTCCGTGGGTCTGCGGGACGGCTCCACGTAGGCCACGTTCCAGGGTTCCGGTCCCAGGGCCCGCAGGAAGGTGGCCGGGTTGAAGGTGCCCGCCCCCTTCTCGATGTCATAGGGCTGCTGGATGACGCACCCCTGGTCCGCCCAGTACCGCTCGAGGGCGAAAATCAACTCCTGAAAAGTCACTTCTCCTCCTGTAGGTTATAATATGTTATTTCTTGATATCATGACTGTTTTTACGGGCAGGTTCTTAACACGCCACCCGGCGCATGTCAATATGAAATCGCGGCGGTTCAGATCCCCAGACGGCGGATTTCATTCAGGACGTGAACCGACTTCAGCTCCCGTCCGAGGATGTGGCGGATGAAATGGGCGAGGAGTCGGCGGCTTTCATCTGCGGACTGATCCGAGAGGAGCAGGCGGCCCAGACGGTCGATCTTCATCTCGCGTCCCAGCATCAGCGTCCGGATCGTTCCGAGGGATACCGGGATCGCGTCCCGGTTCCCGGGTGCGCAGACGTTGCAGGTCAAACCGCCTTTGGCGGCGTCGAAACGGTAGGCCGCATCTTTTACGATTGGCGTCTTACAGGAAATGCAGCGGTCCAGAACCGGGTCATATCCGGAGATCCGCAGGAGACGGATTTCGAAAAAACGGAGCAGCGCCTCCGTCAAGGCGGTTTCCTCCAGCAGGCGGAGAAAATCGAGCAGAAGGCAAAATGAGGCCTCGCTCTTCTTGTCTTCCGGCGTGAACTGATCCGTGAGATCGATCAGGCAGGAGGCGGCCAGTGTTTTTCCCAAATCGGAGCGGATGCCGGGAAAATGCGAGAGGACATCGCACCCTTCGATCAGGGCCAGACTGTCCGGACTTCTCCGCGAAAAGAGAATCCGGGAGCAGCAAAAGGGCTCGATCGCGTTTGCAAAACGTTTTCGACTACGCCGGGCCCCTTTGGCGATTCCACGGATCTTCCCGAAGTCCGCGGTGCAGAAGGTTACGATCCGGTCCGATTCGCCGTAGTCGATCGCCCGCAGAACGATGGCCTCCGTCCGCAGCGCTGTTCGGGTCGGGATCATGTCAGCAGTCGCGACAGCGGATCACGCCGCCGACGATCGTCAGGACCGCCTTTCCCTTCAGGGTCCGGTTGTGAAAGGGGGTGTTCTTCCCCCGGGAACGGAAAAGTCCGCGATCCACGGTCCATTCCCGCTTTGGGTCGATGACCGTGATATCGGCGTCGGCGCCGTCGGCGAGGGTCCCCTTCGGGATGCGGAGGATCCGGGCTGCGTTGACGGTCATCTTTTCGATCAGTTCCGGAAGCGTGAAAAGACCCTCTTCAACCAGGCCAAGCGAGAGGGATAAAGAGGTTTCCAGACCCGTAATGCCGCTTTCCGCGAAGTCAAATTCCACCTCCTTGTCGGTCTGGGCATGGGGCGCGTGGTCGCTTGCGATCACATCGATCGTGCCGTCGCGAAGCCCTTCCCGGACGGCGTCGCGATCCTCCGCGCCGCGTAGCGGGGGGTAAACCTTCGTGGCGGTATCGAAGGTCCGAACGGCCTCGTCGGTCAGCGTGAAGTAATGGGGCGCTGTCTCTGCGGTGACAGGGACTCCGCGGGCCTTGGCCTCGCGGATCAGGCGGACCGCGCCGGCGGTGCTGACGTGGGCAATGTGAAGGTGCGCCCCGGTGTATTCGGCGAGGAGAAGATCGCGGGCGACCATGACCTCTTCTGCGATCGTGGGGATGCCCGGGAGGCCGATTTCGGTGGAGACGAAGCCCTCGTGCATCATTCCGCCCGCGGAGAGGTTCCGGTCCTCGCAGTGCGCGATGACCGGCATGTCCAGCGAGGAGGCGTATTCGAGCGCCCGGCGCATCAGGGCGGCGTTCATGACCGGCCTGCCGTCATCGGAAAAACCGATGGCGCCGGCGTCCTTCAGATCCCAATACTCACAGAGGAAGGCGCCCTCCGACTTCAGGCTGATCGCCGCGATCGGATAGACGTTTACCAGGCCGCATTCCGCCGCCTTTCTCCGGATGAATTCGGTGACGGACCGGTTGTCGTTCACCGGGTTCGTGTTGGGCATGCAGGCGACAGAGGTGAAGCCGCCCGCCGCGGCCGCCTCGCTTCCGGAGGCGATTGTCTCCCTGTACTCGAAGCCGGGCTCCCGCAGGTGGGTGTGCATGTCGATCAGGCCGGGGACGACAATCTTCCCTCGGAGATCGAGAACCTCCATGCCGGGGGGAACTCCTTTCCCTCTGGCCTTGCCGGTCTGCTGCTGCCCGCCGCCGCTTCCGGCGATTTTCCCGTTTTCGATCAGCAGGTCCCCCGTTCCGTCCACTTTCCGGGAGGGGTCCACAAGCCTGCCGCCTTTGAGTAAGAGAGTCATTGGGTTCCTCCTGTCAGCAGATAGAGAAGGGCCATCCGGACGGCCACGCCGTTCGTGACCTGTTCGAGTATGATCGAATGAGGGCCGTCAGCAAGATCCGGAGAGATCTCGACTCCGCGGTTGATCGGTCCCGGATGCATGATGAGAACGTCCTTCCGGGCGAAACCGATGTTCTTGCGGTTGAGCGAGAAATACTGCGCGTATTCCCGCAGTGACGGAAAGATGTTCTGCTTTTCCCGCTCCGTCTGGATACGGAGCATCATGATGATATCCGCATCACGGATCGCCTCCTCGATGCGCATATGGACGACGACCCCCATCTTCTCGATGCCGCGGGGGATCATTGTGGCCGGACCAGACACGCAGACTTGGGCCCCCATCTTCGTCAGGCCGTGGATGTTGGAACGGGCGACGCGGCTGTGGGCGATGTCGCCGACGATCGCCACCTTAAGTCCGGCGATTCGCCCTTTCTTCGCCCGGATCGTCATCATGTCCAAGAGCGCCTGGGTCGGGTGTTCATGCGCCCCGTCGCCGGCGTTGATGATCGACTGTCGGAGGATGCCGGCCAGCATGTGAGGCGCCCCGGCGGCGCCGTGGCGGATCACGATAATGTCCGGATTCATCGCCTCCAGGTTTCTCGCCGTGTCGATCAGGGTTTCTCCCTTCACGACGCTGCTGGTCGAAGCCGAGATGTTGATTGTATCCGCGCTCAGGCGCTTGGCGGCGATCTCGAAGGAGGTCCTTGTCCGGGTGCTGGCCTCATAGAAAAGGTTGATGACGGTCTTTCCCCGGAGGGTAGGGACCTTCTTGATCTCACGGGTGGATACCTCGATGAAGGAATCCGCCGTTTCGAGAATCAGGTCGATCTCATCCACGGAGAGTTCCCGGATGCCGAGGATGTCTTTCCGGTTCAATTTCATGGTTCAAGCCTCGCATGATCGGGAGCGTCCTCGCTTTAACGACCGCCCGCGCGTAACCTGGATGGGGACACCTTGCGGCAAGGTGTCCCCGTTTCGAGAAGTCTTCCCTATGGGTTCTCCACGATGACCACCTCGTCCATCCCGTCCTTCTCCGTCAGCGTCACGCTCACCGCCTCCCAGAGCGAAGAGGGGAGGTTCTTGCCGACGAAGTCCGCCCGGATGGGCAATTCGCGGTGCCCGCGGTCGATCAGGACGGCAAGCTGGATCCGTTTCGGTCGGCCGAAGTCGATCAGGCAGTCCATGGCGGCGCGGATCGTGCGGCCGGTAAAAAGGACATCGTCGACAAGGACAACCTTTTTCCCGTCCAGCGAGAAGGGGATATCCGTCTTTCCTAATCGCGGTTTTCGGTGGGAGTTCTGCAGGTCATCCCGGTAGAGGGTGATGTCGAGGATCCCGAGAGGGACCTCTTTGGCTTCGATTCCTGAGATCTTCCGGCGGAGACGCTCCGCGAGAAAAACCCCTCTGGTCCGGATTCCAACCAGGATCAACTCCTTGACTCCTTTGTTTTTTTCCAGGATCTCATAAGCGATGCGAGTCAGAGAACGGTCAATTCCTTCCGCATCCATGACGACCTTTTTCTGCTCCATTGTTCCCCTCATTCAATACCGTGATTCAAAAAAAAGCCTTCCCCCGCTGGGTGAAGGCCTGCATACCGTTTTTTGAAGGCATAAAATTTTCGCACGAGTCGTCCCTTTTCAATCTCGCGGGATTCAATTAAAAGGGTACTGGAACCGCCACTTTTCGGCGAGAACATACAACAAGAAAACGGCAGGTGTCAAGCCCCAAAATGCAGAGGGAGACGACTGTTGAAAAGCAGAGGCCGGCTATGCGATGGGGAAGGGGAGGTCGAGTCACCCGTAGAGTTCAGGCAGACATCTCCTGTACTCTCCGAAATTGCAGCTCCCGGTGATTGAAACATCACATTAATTTGAGGAGTACAAAACCGCCGATGAGGAGTAACATAAAGATCAGGGTAAACAAATTAAAATACTTTTCCAGTGTTTTGGTTATCATCGGTCCATATAAACGCAGGAGCCCGGCCACGAGGAAAAAACGTCCGGCCCGCCCCAGTGTGGAAGCTAAGATGAGCACCCCGAGGGGGATTTTGAAAAGGCCGGCGCCAATTGTTATAACCTTAAAGGGAACCGGGGTGAAGGCGGCGGTCAAAACTGTCAGGAAGGCGTTATCCGCATATTTGTTCCCGATCATTTCCATTCCCGCCTGGAGATTATAAAACTCCACCACGGCCTTCCCCGCAGTTTCATAAAAAGTCCAGCCGATAAGGTAGCCAAGCAGCGCGCCGGACACGGAACCTATGGTGCAGATTGCCGCACCTCTGAGCCATCGCCGAGAATTGCCCAGCACCATCGCTATCAAAAGTACGTCCGGGGGGATGGGGAAAAAAGAACTCTCCGCAAAAGCTATGAAAAAAAGCGCCCATGAGGCGCTTTTAGTCCCGGACCAGTGAACGGTCCAGTCATACAAACGGCGCATCAATACGGCAGGCAGTTTGAGCATCCCTGTAGTCACAGATAATATCCATTCCAACGGGCAATAATACAACCATCAACAGCGGCGCCAATATATGCAACCCCCTTCTGGCTGTCAATAGAAATATAATCTATCCTCTGTTCCGGGGGGTGATCTCAGAGCAAAAATTTCAGGGGGAAGTCTTCGTCATGGGGAAAATGTTGTCATACATCCCAAAAACCTTCAGGTCTGGAAAATAGCGGAATTAGCCGGAAGGAGCCGGTGCGGATAGCGCCGGAAGCCATTTGACTCTTGCGCCTGGAGATCGCGATTTCACCGGCAGGTCAAGCCCCAAAATGCGCTGAAAAAAACTGTTGAAATATCGGGTTTGGTGTTATAGGCAGCCTTGCGTGGAGGCGGTGAAAATGTCGGTAAATATGGTGGTGGACCATGAACCCCAGGTGTTTTTGTTTTTAAGCGAACTCCTGGGAAAAAGGATTGTTGGTTCGGAAGGCCGCCCCATCGGAAGGGTCATCGATCTGACCGGAAACATTGGCGGTATGTACCCTCCGGTCATCGATATCCTCGTGCAATTGGAAAAGGATCGGCGAACGGTTATGCTTCCCTGGAAGGCCATCGAGGCGGTCAACGGGACGTTGACCGCAAGGCCCCTGCTGCCGGAGGATTTCCGGGAACCGGCGCACCGATCCGGAGAACTCCTCCTCAAAGAGACCCTGCTGGACAAGCAGGTTGTGGACACGGACGGGGCGAAGATCCGGCGGGTCAACGACCTGCAGTTTCTGCTGGCGAACAGGATTCTCTACCTGGTCCACGTGGATGTCGGTTTCCGCGGTCTTCTGCGGCGCGTCGGTCTGGAGAAGCCGATCGGTTTTATCCTCCGTATACTCTTCGACTACATCATGACGGATCAACTGATTTCCTGGAAATTTGTCCAGCCCGTCTCATCGCCGGATCTGCTGCGGCTGACCGTCGCCCAGAAGCGACTTGCTCAACTCCACCCTGCGGATCTCGCCGATATCATCGAAGATCTCGATATCCATCAGCGTTCCGCTGTTTTCGGTTCGCTCGACATTGAAACGGCGGCGGAAACCCTGGAGGAGACCGATCCGAAAATCCAGGTGAGCCTGATCGAGGGACTGTCGACGGAGAACGCCTCCGATATCATCGAAGAGATGTCCCTCTCCGAGGCGGCCGACCTCCTGGGGGATCTCCCGAAGGAGAGGGTGGAAGGGATTCTCAATGAGATGGAGAGGGAGGTGGCGGAGGACATGAAGGAGCTCCTCGCGCATCCGGAAGAGAAGGCGGGAGGCCTGATGACCACCTCGTATCTCAGCTTTGCACCTGCGGTGACAGCCGGCGAGGCCATGGAGAAGATCCGTCGTGAAGCCGATGACATGGATCTTATCTATTACCTCTACGTTGTGGACGGCCGGGAGCGCCTCCTCGGCGTCTTAAGTCTCCGGGATCTTCTGGTAGCACCGCCGGTGACGATGCTCTCCGATCTGATGGATACGCGGGTGGTTGCGGTGAATATCGAGGAGAAGAAGGAGCGGATCGCCGACGATTTCGCCAAGTACGGCATCCTGGCCATGCCGGTTGTTGATGAAAACAACTCCCTGAAGGGGGTTATTCTGTTCAAGAACCTTCTTGAAGTGGTGGCGCCCAAGTTGGGCCGGTAGGAAGACGATGGATGAGGAAGGCGGCACTGAGCGATGGTTGAATCCCTTTTTGGAGGCATCCACAGATTCCTGCGGTTCCCGTCCATCAAAAAATACTGGCGCTCGCTCGGGCTCTTCTTCGCACTGATCGGACCGGGGATCATCACCTCCAACGTGGACAACGACGCCGGCGGCATCACGACCTACTCCCTTGCCGGCGCCGAATACGGTCTCACGCTTCTGTGGACACTCATCCCGATCACCGCAGCCCTGATCATTATCCAGGAGATGTGCGCCCGGATGGGCGTCGTTTCGGGCAAGGGGCTCTCCGACCTGATTCGCGAGCGGTTCGGGGCGCGTATCACCTTCTACCTGATGATCGTGCTGTTTCTGGCCAATCTGGGGAACACGGTTTCCGAATTTGCCGGCGTCGCGGCGAGCCTGGAAATCTTCGGCATCAGCCGGTACCTTTCCGTGCCTTTCAGCGCCGCATTTGTCTGGTGGCTGGTCGTCAAGGGGAATTACAAATCCGTGGAGAAGGTGTTTCTGTTCGCCTGCCTCTTTTATCTTTCCTACATCGTCTCGGGTTTCATGGGAAAGCCGGACTGGAGCGCCGTGGGCTCCTCCCTGCTGAAGCCGACCTTCCGGATGGAATCGGGCTTCCTGACGATGTTCGTGGCGTTGATCGGAACGACGATCGCCCCCTGGATGCAGTTCTACCTCCAGTCCTCCGTGGTGGACAAGGGGCTGAAGGCGGAGGATTACCCATACGCCCGGATGGATGTCATCCTCGGATCGGTGACGGTGAACGTGATCGCCTTTTTCATCATCATGCTCTGCGCGGTCACGCTCTTCCAGAACGGCGTACGGATCGAGAGCGCCAAGGATGCCGCCCAGGCGCTGGCGCCGCTCGCGGGTGCGTACTGCTCCTGGCTGTTCGCCTTTGGCCTGCTGAACGCTTCGCTCTTCGCCGCCTCGATCCTGCCAATCTCTACCGCCTACACGATCTGCGAGGCCTTCGGATGGGAGTCCAGCCTGAACCGCAAATTCCTGGAGGCCCCGCAGTTCTACGGCCTCTACTCCCTGATGGTTCTTCTCGGCGCCGGAATCATTCTGCTGCCCGACATGCCGCTGATCCGGATCATGTTCTACTCCCAGGTCATCAACGGGGCGATCCTCCCGGTGATTCTCGTCTTCATGCTTCTGCTGGTGAACGACCGGCGGATCATGGGGAAATACACGAACGGCCCCGTCATGAACATCCTCTCCTGGCTGACCGTAGCGGTTCTCACCTTCCTTTCGCTGGCCATGCTGGTCTTCACGCTGATCTGACAAAATCTAATGGAGGATCGATCCGATCCGACCCAGGCGTACGCCGTTATTCTCCCGGTTCCAGGACCAGTAGATGATCAGTGCTTTGCCCAGAACGTCCTTCATCGGGACGAATCCCCAGAAGCGGCTGTCGTAACTCTCATCCCGGTTGTCTCCCATGACGAAGAGGGAACCCTCCGGCACCGTGGCCGGTCCGAAGTTGTCGCGGGGCTGGACGGCGCCCGAGATGATCAGGTTGTCCACATAGACCCCGCGGGTGTCGCTCCAGGGGAGGCCGTTCAGAAGGATTTTTTTGTTGCGGATCTCGATTGTGTCTCCCGGCAGGCCGATCAGGCGCTTGATGAAATCCTTTGAACGGTCCTCGGGATAGATAAAGACCACGATGTCCCCCCGCTTGGGCGTCCCGAGGGGGATCAGAGTGGAACGGAGAAGCGGGAGTCTGACCCCGTAGTTGAATTTGCTCACAAGGATGTGATCGCCGATCAGCAGCGTCGGCTTCATCGAACCGGAGGGAATCTTGTAGGCCTGAATCACGAAGGTTCGTATGAAAAAAGCGATCACGATGGCCAGGAGGATCGCCTCGATATATTCCCGCAGTTTCGATTTAGGTTTGCTCATTTAAGTTTCCTTAGTTATAAACACTGGACAATGTAATGACGATCATGATCAGCGCAAAACTCCCCTTCACGCAGATCCCCGCGGCGCGTCCCAGGAGCGCCCCCCAGGCCGCCCGGAGCGACGGTTTCAGTCGGTTCCGGCGAAGAAGCTCGACGATCAGGACGCCGGCGAACCCGCCGAAGAACCCTCCGACGACGGCGCCCAATCCGAGAAGAAAAGGCGCCATCAGCACAGCCCCGATCAGACCGCCGATGATGGAGGCCCAGAACGCCTTCCGGGAGGCGCCGAACTTGACGGCGCCTCCCATCCCGACGGCGAAATCGGCGAGTTCCGCAAGGATCGAGAGAACGAGCAGCGTGATGAGGATCTTGACCCCGATCCTTTCAAATCCGGTCACGGTTGCATAAATGACCACATCGATCAGGATGATGACGGTCCCCGGAAGGCCGAAAAGTATGGAGAAGGCGCCGAACAGAAGCACCAGAATGAATACCGTCATTCCTCCGATCTCCAGCGGGGTCAACGTTATTTTTTCCTCTTCAATCCCGTCGGTTTGATCTTCTCGAACATAAGCACGATCGGGCTCGCGATGAAGACGGTCGAATAGACGCCGGCGAAGGTCCCCACGAGCAGCGCGAAGGTGAAATCGTGGATCACGGCCCCTCCGAAAAAGAAGAGGACGAACAAAACGATGATGACCGTCAGGGATGTCAGGATGGTCCGGCTGAGGGTCTGGTTCACGCTTGCATTGATGACCTCGTCGAGGCTCTGCCGGATGTTTTTGCGCGCGTTTTCACGGATCCGGTCGAAGATGACGATCGTGTCGTTGATCGAGTACCCGATGATCGCCAGCAGCGCCGCCACGATATTCAGATCGAATTCTTTGTTGAAGAGGGAGAGAAACGTAATCGTGATCAGGATATCATGGACCAGCGCGACGATGCCCCCCAGCGCGTAGCGAAATTCGAACCGCACCCCGACATAGACAAGAATCCCGATCCAGGAGAATATGATCGCCAGAATCGCCTTTCGCGTCAGGTCCCTGCCGACCTTCGGGCCGACCATCTCGACCCGCCGGACTTCATAGGCCCCTTTGCCGAAGGCGGCGCCGAGCGCCTCCTCGACGCTCGAAGTGAGCCCCTTGGCGTCGGTTCCGGATTCGGCCGTACGGACGATGACCTCCTTCGGACCGAAATCCTGGATGATGCTCCCCTCGAAGCCGATCGACTTGAACGCATCCCGGATCTTGTCCGCCGGGGTCTCTTTTTGGAATTTGATCTGGATCAGCGTGCCGCCCGCGAAATCGATGCCGAAATTGGGTCCCCCGTGCCAGATCAGGGAGCCGATGCCGATGATGATGACGGCGAGCGACAGGATGACGGCGGGCTTCATCATCCTGACGAAATTATAGTGGGTCTCCGTTTTGATGATTTCCATTGAATTCTCCTCAAATCCCTTAAATGCTGATTCTTTCGATCTTGCGATTCCAGATGAAGTGGTCGTAGATGATCCGCGTGACGAAGACGGCGGTGAACATGCTGACCACGATGCCGATCGTCAGTGTCACGGCGAAACCTTTGACCGGTCCGGTCCCGAAGCCGAAGAGGAAGAGAGCCGCCACCAGGGTCGTTACGTTCGAGTCGAAGATGGTCAGAAAGGCCTTCGCATAGCCGGCGTCGATGGCCGCCCGCGGCGTTTTTCCGAGACGCAGTTCTTCCCGGATCCGTTCGTTAATCAGCACGTTGGCGTCCACCGCCATGCCGATGGTTAGCGCGATGCCGGCGATGCCGGGAAGGGTCAGCGTCGCCTTGAAGGCGACCATGATGCCCAGCAGCAGCAGCATATTCATGGCCAGCGCCACATCGACAATCATACCGGAGAGACGGTAGTAGAAGATCATGAAGAGGAGAATCAGGATTCCTGAGATGATGCTGGCCAAGGTTCCCTTGTCGATCGAATCCTGGCCGAGCGAGGGACCGACCGTCCGCTCCTCGAGAATGACCACCGGCGCGGGTAACGCGCCGGCGCGCAGAACGATGGCCAGGTCGGTCGCCTCCTCCATAGTGAACGAACCGGTGATCTGGGCCTGGCCGCCGGAGATCCTCTCCTGGATCACCGGGGCGGAATGGATGACGCCGTCCAGCACGATCGCCAGTCGCTTCTTGACGTTTTCCGAGGTGATCCGGTCAAAGTCCCTCGCCCCCTGGGCGTTGAATTTGAGGGATACGTGGGGTTCGCCGAAGCGGTCGCCGATCTGGACCTTCGCGCTTTCCAGCGCTTCGCCGGTCATCAGTGTTCGGGCTTTGAGAAGAAGCGGAATTTCGGAACGCCTGCCGGAAGTCCGATCCATCCGGGATTCATTGGCGACTACGCTTCCCTCGGGGACGTTCCCCTTGAGGGCTTCGTCGAGGCTGTGCTCGTCGTCCACCAGTTTGAATTCCAGCAGGGCCGTCCGGCCGATCAGATTCTTGGCCCGCGCCGGATCCTTCACGCCGGGGAGCTGGACGATGATCCGATCCACCCCCTGCGGGATGATCTCCGGTTCGGAGATGCCGAACTGATCGACCCGGTTTCGTATCGTCTCCAGGCTCTGTTCCACGGCCATCTTCTTGATTTCTGCGGCGCGTTTGTCCTTGATCTTCAGCGAGGCCAGCCCCTTTCCTTCCACCGTCTGCGAGGAGGCGACCTCCAGATCCGGATACTGGTTTTTAAGGATCTTTTCGAAGGCTTCCCGCGAGGCCGTATCGGGAAACTCGAAGGTCGGATTCTTCTCCTTGGTCCGTTCATGCAGCTTGAAACGGACCCGGTTTTCCATCAGGCCCTCCTTCAGGTCATTTACGGTCCTCTCCAGCGTGCTTTCCACCGCCTTGGCGGTTTCCACCTCCAGAACCAGATGCATCCCTCCCTGGAGGTCGAGTCCGAGGTGGATTCGGTCGGTCGGGAGGTATCTCTTCCACGTCTCGGGAAGATCGGAGGTCAGGGAAGGCGCCAGATAGACAAACGCGGCCAGACAGAGGAGGATGGTAACGGCCGCCCTGATTTTGATGCTTTTAAACATGGTTTACCCCTTTCAAACTTGACGCTTCAGCGCATGCAGTTCGTAAGACTCATTCCTAAGACGCCTTCTGCAGGACGGCGCCGATGAAATTCCGGGCAACCTTGATCTTGACCTTGTCGGCGATCTCGATCGTCACGACCGTATCCGTCAGCGCCACGACCTTCCCCTGGATCCCGCCGGAGGTCATCACCAGATCCCCGTGTGCAAGATTTGCTATCATATTTTTTATTTCCTTCTGCTTCTTCTGCTGCGGGCGGATCAGAAGAAAGTAAAAGATACCGAAAAGAACCGCCATCATGATGATGAAGCTGAAATCACCGCCTGCGGCGCCGCCGCCTCCGCCTCCCGGAACACCCATCGCGTAAGCTGAATTCATCAATGTCAAGCCCTCCCTTATGTCTGTTGAAAATATTTTTGTTTCATTCCCCCCGGTCTTACGTTTCGGGGCAACTGTCGATATGGATGGATTTCCGCTCCCGGAGAAAACGGTCCCGGAACTCCGGATACCGGCCCACCCGGATCGCCTCCCGGATCCGCTCCATCAGATGCAGATAATGCCGGAGGTTGTGGATCGTGTTCAGCACCATCGCCAGGATCTCCCCGGCCACATACAGGTGCCGCAGGTAGGCCCGCGAGTAATTTTGACAGGTATAACAATCACATTCGCTGTCAATGGGCGAGGCATCCTCCCGGTAACGGGCGTTTTTTATAACAACCTTTTCTCCGTTTGTAAACAACAATCCGTTTCGGGCGTTTCGGGTCGGCATCACGCAGTCAAACATGTCGATTCCGTGGAAGACGCCATCGACGAGATCCTCGGGTGTTCCGACGCCCATCAGGTAGCGCGGCCGGTCTTCCGGGAGGAGCGGGGCGGTCGCGGCCAGGTTTTCCAGCATCAGCGCCTTGGGTTCCCCGACGCTGAGCCCGCCGATCGCGTAGCCGTCAAAACCGATTGCCGTGATCTCCTCCGCGCCCCGCCGGCGCAGATCGGAATAGACGCCGCCCTGGACGATCCCGAAGAGGGCCTGCGCCCGATTCTTCCGGCTCTGCTTGCAGCGGTCCGCCCAGCGGGCGGTTCTGGCAAGCGCCCGTTCGACCTCTTCCCGGGCGGCGGGATAGGCAATGCACTCGTCGAGGCACATCATGATGTCGCTGCCGAGCGCCTCCTGGATCTCCACGGCCTTCTCCGGGCTGAGGAAATGGCTCGAACCGTCGATATGGGACTGAAAAGTCGCCCCCTCTTCCGCTATTCGCCGCAGGGCGCCGAGGCTGAAGATCTGGAATCCGCCGCTGTCGGTCAGAATGGGCCCGGGCCAGTTCATGAATCCGTGCAGCCCTCCAAAATCGGCGATCAGGCGGTGTCCCGGCCTCAGATAGAGATGGTAGGTGTTGCCGAGGATGATCTCCGCCCCGAGGCCGCGGACCTGCTCCGGCGTCAGCCCCTTCACGGTTCCCTGAGTGCCGACCGGCATGAAGGCAGGCGTCCGCACATCGCCGTGCGGCGTCCCGATCTTCCCGAGCCTGGCCCCGCAGCCGGGGTCTTTTGCTATCATCGTAAATTCCATCTTAAGTCTTCCTACAGGATCAGCATGCAATCCCCGTAACTGTAGAAACGGAACCGGTTCTCGACGGCAATCCGGTATGTCTCCTGCATCCGTTCCGTGCCGGCAAAGGCGCACACCAACAGAAACAGGGACGATTTGGGGAGGTGGAAGTTCGTCAGCAGCGCATCGACCCGCCGGAAACGGCTGCCGGGATAGAGGTAGAGACGCGTCGAGCCGGAAACAGGCCGGATCTTTCCCTCGTCGTCGGCGACGGATTCGAGGACGCGGGTCGAGGTCGTCCCCACGGCGATGACCCGTTTCGCCCCGTTGACCAGCCGGACCGTCTCACCGTCGATGGTGAAAAGTTCCTCTTCCATGACGTGATCTTCCACATTCTCCGCTGCGATCGGGAGGAAGGTGCCGTAGCCGACATGGAGCGTGACGGGGGCGATCCCCACCGCCCGGCCTCTTAAAAGATCGAACACCTCTTCGGTAAAATGAAGCCCCGCCGTCGGCGCCGCTACGGAACCCTTTACGCGCGCATAGACGGTCTGGTAGCGCTCCAGATCCTGCTGCAACCGCGTTTCCCGCCTCTTCCTTTTGATGTAGGGCGGCAGCGGCGCCCTACCGAAACGGGCGAGAAAATCGTCGAACGGGATTTCCGTTCGGAATTCCAGAAGCCACTGTTTCTCCGACAGCCGGCGGACGATCCGCGCCCGACAGCCGTCAGCGAACGTGACCGTGGTTCCGACATCGACCCGCTTGGCGGGGCGCAGCAGGACTTCCCAGGTCTCCTCGGGAGGGTCTCCCGGTTGTCGCGTCAGCAACAGAATCTCGATCAGGCCGCCCGTCTCCTTCCTGCCGATCAGGCGCGCCGGAAGGACGCGGGAATCGTTGACGACCAAAACGTCCCCTTCGCCGAAGTACCCCGGAAGATCCCGGAATGTCCGGATCTCGATCTCCCCCGTCTTGCGGTGCACGACCATCATCCGGGAACCGTCGCGGACCGCCGCCGGTTCCTGGGCGATCAACTCCTCCGGCAAGTCATAAGCGAACTCTTCCAGCCTCATCATTAAGACCAACCCCATCCCCGCGAAATCTGAGGCACATAATCAGAAACAGGATGGAAAGTCAACCATTCTTGCAATATGCTACGTAAAAGAGTGAAATCCACGTATCTTGCTGGATGAGAGAGCAACTCAATGGTTTTTGATCTGGAATTGATGTTAGGATAAGCAGTTATTTTATGGCGACAGCATTTCGGATTGCCGGCTTTCAATCCGGTCGGCAAAATGTTCGCTTCTGAACCACTGCCCGGTGCGTTCAGGCCGCGACCGAGCCTCATATTAATCTCTCAGGGTAAATTCCCCGCCGCTTGCGGCGAAAGAATCATGACTCCGGTGAAGATACCCCGCTGCTTGCGGCGGGGAGGTTCATTGGATGATGGATTTCTGAATAAAACATCCGGGATAAGTTTCTCCAATCTGATGATCCTTGAGATACTGGAGAGCGGCGGCACGGTTTTCAAATTGACCAAGCAGAACCCGATACCATTGGCCCTTGCCTTGGATATAAACCTCTTCCACCCGACCCGCAAACTTCTTAGCCTGTATTTCCTTTGCCAAGGCTTCTGCCTTGTTTTTTTCCTGATAGGCGCTGACCTGGATGCTGTACGGTCCGCCGGTCTTTGTTTTAACGCTGATTCGATCCGGGGGCGTGATCTCCTGCTTTGCCAGGGGAGGCGGGGATGTCTTTGGTTCGTTCCGGATCCCAGCCCCGGTCGGTTGATCAAGCAAAGGGGGCAACGCTATCCCGGGGGGGACATTGTGCGGCGTCTCAACGCGAAGGGGTGGTTCAAGCCACTGCCGACCATCAAAATATTGAGTAAGGGCGGTCAGTCTGTTGATGCGGAGCGGATAATCCTTGCCTCCCAGCCGGATGGTCTCGTAGTAATAAAGAGTTGGCCACAAGAAAACCAGGAGCAGAATGATCGCGATGAGGGCGCCTGAGGCGAGCAGCCACGGGCGATGTTTAAATGGCGATCCGGGAAGCACGTTGACGTTCGCTTTGACAGGCGCCGTTTCTTCCTGATCGGGGTTTACGGGGACAGATAGGAGCGCCGTTGATAGGGGCGGATGGGTTAAATCTTCAGGATCGGCTGTCTCACGGGCCGCGTGCAGAAGCAAAAGCTTCTCATAGGCACTCTTGATTTCCTTCAGCTTTTCCGTTGAAGTTTTTTTCCAGGATGGAACATGAGGGTAACGTTCAGGATCCAAAGCGCTGGTCATTTTTTCAAAGGCGAGCTGGATGTCCAATAAGGAAACGTTGGGATTGATCTGAAGAATTTTGTAATAGGGAGCCGGATCTTCCGCAATATCGCAGGCAACCTCCGCCCGCTTGTGCTCTGAATCCGAGTTTTTCAGTTCCTGGATTTTCTGCATTAAGGCAGATATCTCATCGATCAGTTCTGGATTTGTCTTGTATAGATCTTTCACCTGACGCCCCTTATGATGACAAATGGTGCCGACTGAAAAGAAAGGAGGGTCGTATATGAGATGTATCTGGCGCTCAAACGCTACAGGATACTCATTGAGATGTCAAATATAATATCGGCCATCAGATGCTGTTTCCCATCTGAAAGCATCAACTTTCCCTGGCTCTGCCTGATTACGTAGGAGGAAGTACGGGCGCATCAACTTTCCCATGATCGAGGCTCTCGTAGGGATGGCCCGCCTTGATCTCATCCGGAAGTCCGATGGCGATTATGGATAAAACCCTGAACGGATAGGCGATACCCAGGATGTTTCGTACGTAATCCTCGGAGGTCGATTCGGCGTTGTGTCTCCGGTTTCTTACCTGGATCCAGCAGCTCCCCAGACCCAGGCTTTCGGCGGCCAGGTGCACGATAATCGCGGCGATGGAACAATCCTCGATCCATACGTCGGATACGGTTTCATCGCCGCAAACCACCACCGCAAGAGAAGCGTCTTTCAGGAAAGCGGATCCGCTTTCCTTGCAGCGGGACAGTCTCGTGATAACCTCGGCATCCTGCACGAAGAAAAATTTCCATGGTCTGTTTCCCCGTGAAGAGGGAGACCGCAATGCCGCTTCCTTTAGATCATCCATTGCGGTCTGGGCAATTCGATCCTTCTTGAATTTTCGGACGCTTCTTCTTTTTCTCATCAGTTCCAGCATACTGTTCCTTTCGTTTTTCTTGGCTTCCTCCCAGATCCGGTCCATCTCGGCCGGCGAAGAGCCTTTGGGGGCCTTTCCGCGTGCGGCCAGTTCCCGTTCGATATGGGAAAAGCGGTTGATGAATTTCCGCATTGAAGAGCGGAGCGCCGTTTCCGCATCCACCTTGGCAAAACGGCAGAGGTTAACCAGCGTGAACAGGAGGTCGCCCGCCTCGTCCTGCATCCGTTTCGGGTCTTTCGCTTCCAGTGCGGCGCGCAATTCGGCGAGTTCCTCCTCGACTTTGTCCAGCACCCCGGCGGTGTCGGGCCAGTCGAATCCGGCCTCCGCGGTCCGGGCGGTGATCCGCTGCGCCCGCACCAGCGTGGAGAGGGAACGGGGGATGCCGTCGCAGATGGGGGACCCCTTATCTCCCTTGTGTTCCACCTCCGTCTTGATCCGCTCCCAGTTTGTGCGGACCTCCTCGACGCCCTCGACCGTGGTGTCGCCGAAGACATGCGGATGGCGGCGGATCATCTTTTCAGTAATCCCACCGAGAACGGCCGCGATGTCGAATTCACCCGCCTCTTCCGCCATCTGGGCGAGAAAGAGGATCTGGAATAGGAGATCGCCGAGCTCCTCCTGTACGTTCTCCGGCGAGGAGCCCTCCAACGCCTCGAGAACCTCATAGGCCTCTTCCATCAGATAGCGGCCGATATCGCCCTTCTTCTGCGCCCGGTCCCAGGGGCAGCCGTCGGGTGAGCGCAGCTTTTCGACGAGGTCGAGCAGTTCCCGGAATTTCGTTTCAACGTTGGCGGATGATTTCAATTCCTGTCCCTCCCGACGTTGCGAGGCGCACGCCGCCATGGTTCGACCGGCCTGCGGGGAGAGCTTCTCCCGTCATCCCGAAAGCATCTCCTCGGCCCGTTGCCGGAACGAGAATCGCTTTGCGCGTCGGGACGGACGGCGATCTTTTCCGGGGCTTTCCTGTTGTCGTTCATTGCGGAAGGGCCTTTCCCAGGAGTTCCACGATGTGCAGGACGGACTGTTTCATGCCCAACTCCCGGACGCCCCAGGCGAGCTGGAGGTGGCAGCCGGGGTTCGCCGTGACGAGGGCGTCGGCGCCGGTGGCTCGGACATGGGCGAGTTTCCTCTCGAGAATACGGCGACTCGTCTCCAACTCCTTGAGCGCGAAAGAACCCGCCATGCCGCAGCACCAGTTCGATTCCTTCATCTCCCGCAGTTCGACCCCGGGGATCGCCCGGATCACCTGGCGCGGCGGGCCGGAAAGGCCCTGGCCGTGGACGAGGTGGCAGGGCTCGTGGTAGGTGACGGTCAGCGGCACCGGACGGAGCCCCTCGGTCCTGATGCCCGCCTCCGAAAGGAATTCGGAGATGTCGCGGATCTTCGCCCGGAAACGGCCGACCCGTTCATGATCGCCGGGTCCTTCCAACAGCTCCTCGTATTCCTTGAGCGCACAGCCGCAGCCGGCGCAGTCGGTCACGATGAAATCGACCTCCAGCGAGAGGAAAAGGTCGATGTTGATCCGGGCGAGACGCCGGGCGGTTTCGCGCTCCCCTTCGGCCAGATGGGGCGCCCCGCAGCACTTGACCTCCCTCGGTGTGACGACATCGAAACCCTGCTGGGAGAGGATGCGGGCCGTCTGGCGGGAGACCTCCGGGAAGACCAGGCTCATCGCGCAGCCGAGGAAAAAGCCGACGCGGCCCCGTTTTTCCCCCAGCGCGGGGATCATCTCCGGGATCTCCAAGCGCAGCGGAGGGGTCAGTATCGGAAGGATCCCCTCCATTTTGGCGAGGGTGGGGGGCAGGAACCGGTTGATCCGGAGATGGCGGACCACCCACTGGAGACCGAGGCGCTGGTAGAGGCGGGCGGGCAGCATGGAGGTTTCCAACAGAGCGGGGGAGGGGAGCATCCGCTTCAGGATAAAATCCCGCAGCATCCCGGCGGGGAGGGAAGGGGGGTGGAAAACCTGCGCCTGGCTCCGGCAGAACTCCATGATCGTTCCGACGCGGACCCCCGACGGGCACGCGGTGGAGCAGGCCTTGCAGTCGAGGCAGAAAAAGGACTCGTCCCGGACGGCGGCGGTGAATTCCAGATTTCCCTCCGCTACGGCGCGGGCAAGGGCCGCCCGGCCCCGGGGGCTCGATCTTTCCCGGTTCGTCAGCGCGTAGGTGGGGCAGACCGCGAGGCAGAAGCCGCAGCGCATGCACTGGAGAATGGATTCGTAATCCGGGGCGTCCTTAGGATGGAAATGGCCCGCCGGGCATGGCTCAGCCATCGGTTCCTCCCGGAGTCTGCATTTCCGCCGGAACCCCTTCATCGAGGAAGATCTTCCCCGGGTTGAGGCGGCCGTCCGGGTCGAAGGCGTGCTTGATCCGGCGCATGACGCCGATGCCCCCCTCGCCGAACTGGCGCAGCAGGTAGCCCTTCTTGGCGATGCCGATCCCGTGCTCCCCGGAAACGGTGCCTCCCATGGAAAGCACCTTTTCGTAGAGATCGGAGAAGAAGGCGTGGACCCGGGCGACCTCCTCCAGGTTCCGTTCGTCGGTCACCGCCGTCGGATGGAGGTTGCCGTCGCCGGCGTGGCCGAAGGTGGCGACGCGGATCCCGTATTTCTCGCTGAGGCGCTCGATCTCGGCGAAGGTTTCGGCGAGGCGGCTCCTTGGCACGGTCGTATCCTCGAGGATGGTGGTCGGGGAGACGCGGGCGACGGCCGAGAGGGCGGTCCGCCTCGCGGCGGCGAGCTGCAAGGCCTCCTGGGTATTGGCGGCCTGGCGAATCACGTCCGCCCGGACCTCCTCGAGGATCTTCCGGACCCCTTCCGCCTCCTCGGCGACGACCGCGGGGTGGCCGTCCACCTCGATCAGCAGCAGCGCGCCCATCTCGCGGGGGAGGCCGATCCGGGCGTAGTCCTCCACGCAGTTGATCGTCGTTTTGTCCATGATTTCGAGGGTTGCGGGGATGATCCGCGCGGCGATGATTTTGGAAACCGCCTCACCGGCGGTCCGGATATCCCGGAAATAGGCGAGAAGCGTCCGCTTGTCCTGCGGCGGGTTGATCAGACGGACAGTCACCTCGGTGATGATGCCGAGCGTCCCCTCGCTGCCGACCAGCAGGTCGCGCAGCGAATAGCCGGCCACATCCTTGACGCATTTGTTTCCGGCGTGAAATTCCGTGCCGTCGTAGAGGAATCCGGAGAGGGCCATGACATAGTTCCGCGTTACGCCGTATTTGAGGCCCCGGAGGCCGCCCGCGTTCTCGGCGACGTTGCCGCCGAGCGTCGATACGTTCTGGGAGCCGGGGTCGGGCGGGTAGAAGAGACCCTTTTCCGCCGCGGCATTGAAGAGATCTACCGTGATGACACCCGCTTCGGCGGTCATGGTCAGATTCTCCTCATCGATCTCCCGAATACGGTTCATCCGGGTGAGGCCGAGGACCATTCCTCCCCGGAAGGGGGTGCTGCCTCCGGAGAGGCCGGTTGCGGCGCCGCGGGGGGTGACGGCAAGACCCTCCCGGCGGCTCACCTCCAGGGCGGCCTGCAAGCCCTCCCGGTTCTGCGGAAAGACGGCCACGTCGGGAAACCCGGCGATTTCCGGTGTGGCGTCATAACCGTAGACGAGGAGATCCTCTCTTTCATGGTAGACGTTTCCGGCGCCGACCTTCTGCCGGAGATGATCGATGACGGTTTTGTTCAGCACGGCATACCTCCGCCCACGGGGCTCTCTTTCGGGTTCTGTGGAGCGACTCGAACCGTTCGGCAATGCGGAAATATATAGTGGGGAGGCGCATCCAAAGTCAAGGTAATAAACCGCAATATTTCTTGACAGGCGCCGGAAAGCTTGTTAGAAAGCGGTCTCGTTACCGGGAGGGATTGGCCGGCGGCGGCGCCTTTCCATCCCGCCAGGCATATCTAATTTGCCGCAGGCAAACCATGCCCGGCCGTCGAGTGTTCTTGCAAAGGTACCGGAAATTTCGCAGGCATCAGAGAGTTTATTCACCCGAGGTAATTGCAAAAGTACCAACAAATCCCCTCCCCCCCTGGCGGGGGAGGGTTAGGGTGGGGGGGGAGGTTGCCATGAAATCAGCGTATTGCAATTTCACCCACCCCCTAACCCCCTCCCGTCAAGGGAGGGGGAACCTATTTTGAAGAGTTTTGCAAGAGCCTCAACCGATAAAACGGAATGACTATTGAAAAGGAGAGGGGCCATGACTTTGAGAAAGAAAGTGCCGTTCTTTTTCGTCGCGGCGCTGGCGGTCCTGACCGTTGCCGGTATGGCGCAGGCGGCGATGCCTGCGGGTTTTGACGACAACGAAATACGCATAGGCCAGTGGGGACCCCAGACCGGTCCCGCGGCGCCCTGGGGGTCGGTAGCCCGGGGAAGCAAGTTGCTGTTCGATATCGTCAACGAGGAGGGCGGCATCCACGGCCGGAAGATCAAATATTTCATCCGGGACGACATGTACAACCCCGCCCAGACCGTCGGCGTGGTGAAGGAACTGGTGGAGCGGGCCGGCGTCTTGGCATTTGTGGGTGGTGTGGGCACCGCGTCAGGTTTGGCCGTAAAGGATTACCTGGCGGAGAACAAGGTCATCTGGGTGGGTCCGGTGGGGGCCGTCGATGAGTATGTTTTTCCTGCAAAACCTTATCTATTTGCGGTGAACACCCTTTATGCGGATGAGGGGAGCCTCCTGGCAAAATATGTCGTTGACAAGCTGAACACGAGAAAAATCGGCATCCTTTATCAGAATGATGTTTACGGTAAGGCTGGTCTGGAAGGGGTAAAGCAGCGTCTTGCCGCCTACAAAATGGGTCTCGTCGCCGAAATACCGGTGGAGCCGACCGAGAAGGATATGGCTTCACAGGTGCTGAGGCTGAAAAACTCCGGGGCCGAAGCGGTCATTTTGTATGTCAGCCCCACCATAGCCGTCATCGCCCTGAAAACGAGCGCGACCATAGGCTTCAAACCCCAATGGGTCTCTTCCCACACCCTCTCCGATTATCCCTTGATGAACAAGATATCGGGCGGCCTCTGGGAAGGCGTGATCACCGGCGCCGTCGGAGATATTCCGGATTCCAAACACCCCTTGATGGTCAAATATCGGGAAGCCGCCAAGAGACTGGCCCCCGAGGAACGATGGGGAGTCTTCTATTATGCCGGGATCATCTTTGCCGATCCCCTGGTTGAGGCCTTAAAGAGGGTCGGGCGGAACCTGAGCACCGACGCTTTATTGAAGGCGCTGAACTCCCTCACCGGGTATCAGACCATCGGCCCGAAGATCAACTGGTCGGAAAAACAGCATCAGGGGACCGATTCAATCATGATTCATAAATGCGGTCCCGGCGGGAGCTACATCAAGCTGCAGGATTGGACGGCCAATGATCTGGCCGCCTGGAAAAAATAGAGGGTGAGGCGGAACCGATATTAAGTATTTGAAAAACGAGGTATTGCCATGGACATGAAGCGGGATTACTATGAGGACGTTCAGCTCTTCAAAAGCAATGTGGTTCTTTTCTGGTCGGCGGCGCTATTGCTTGTCCTCTTTACCATCCCCCTTTACACCCCCAATTACTACATCTATCTCTTCAATATTATAATGGTCCACATCATATTGGCCGTGGGTTTGAACATCCTTGTCGGATCCACCGGCCAGATATCCCTGGGCCACGCCGGTTTTTTCGCGATCGGCGCCTATGGGACGGTCCTGATGATGACCACGTTTCAGCTCCCTTTCGTCCTCGCCATACTGATCGCCGCCTTTATCGCGGCCTTTTTCGGCTTTATTCTCGGACTGCCGGCGTTGCGACTGGAGGGCCCCTACCTGGCGATCGTCTCGTTGGGCTTCGGGCTGACCATCATGCATATCATCGGGGGGATGGATGTGTTCGGCGGCCGGATGGGGGTTAAGGTTCCGCCGCTCGATCTGGGGATCAAGCAACTGGGAATCAGCTGGATCCTGACCACGGATTTCCAGAAGTACTACCTGATCCTGATCACGACGATCATCATGGTGGTCGGCGCACGGAATATCCTGAAGACCCGGGTCGGGCGCTCGTTTGTGGCGATCCGGGACAGCGACATCGCCGCGGAGGTGATCGGCGTGAATCTCACCATTTACAAGACGCTGGCCTTTGCGGTCAGCGCCTTTTATGCGGGCATCGCCGGGGGATTGTTTGGATTCGTCCTGGGGTTCTTCGATCCCTTTACCTTCAACATGATTCTCTCGATCATCTTTCTGGTGATGGTCGTGGTTGGCGGGTTGGGCACCATCGCGGGGGGCATCATGGGCGCCGCGCTGATCACCTACCTTCAATACGATCTCCTGAAAAACATTGCGGAAGTTCCCTATTTCGGCGCGCTAATGGTTGCCGTTTCAAAACAGTGGTTTACTGTGGTCGGCCTCGAGAATTTCAGCAGCATGGCCATCGGGCTCATCATGATCGGGATTATCATTTTTGAGCCGCTCGGCATGTTCGGCGTCTGGATTCGCATGAAGAAGTACTGGATGACATGGCCTTTTTAACAAGCAAGAAAGACGACCGCGTAAAAAAGTCTTAAAAGTCTTGAAAATGGGGCGGCTTCGTAAAAAGGCCGCAGGCAAGGCGCGCGAATCCTGAGGAATGAGGCGTACTGCGTCGTACGCCGCAATGACGAGGGATGAAGCGCAACGCAGCATCCGGCTTTTTTACGAAGCCGTCAAGAAAGGTGATTGACGATGCCGATAGGACAGCTTTTGGTGGAAGGTCTGGCGATTGGCGCCTGTTACGGTCTCTTTGCGACGGCCGTGGTGATCATCTATAAGACCTCCGAGGTGGTCAATTTTGCCCAGGGCGAGATGGCCATGTTCTCATCGTTCGTCGCTTTTCATATCCTTTCCGCTTATCAATATCCGTTCTGGCTCGCCTTTGTGATCACGATGCTCTTTTCGATCCTGTTGGGGATCCTGATCGAATTTCTGTTTCTGCGTCCCGCCAAGCACCCCAGCATCCTGGGGATGATCGTCATTACGCTGGGGGCGGAGATGTTTTTGATGGGCCTCGCCAGTTGGAAGTGGGGGGCGGAGCAGAAATTTTTTTCGTTGCCGCTGAATCCCTCGGTTACGTATGAGCCGGTCAAGGGGATGATCATCACAAACTGGGCCATCGCGGTGTTCGCCGTGACCGCCTGTATCATGCTGTTTCTTTATATCTTCTTCAAATTTACCAGGCTGGGTGTGGCCATGCGGGCGACGCAGCAAAACAAACATGCCGCCAAGATCATGGGAATCCGGACCGAGCGGATATTTTCCTTTGCCTGGGGATTCAGCTCGCTGATCGGCGCCGTCGCGGGGATGTTTTTTGCGTCCCGGGCGACGCTGGATCCGGCCTTCATGATGGAACCTTTTCTGCGCGCCTTTGCGGCAGCCGTCCTGGGCGGGCTGATGAGCATCCCGGGGGTGATCATCGGCGGCGCTCTGATGGGATTGATCGAGAACTTCTTCGGATACTTTTGGCCCCATTGGAAACCGATTATCGCATTTATCGTGATCATTCTGGTCCTCTGCCTGCGGCCGAGCGGACTTTTTACAAAGCACTATGTGAAAAAGGTTTAATAGGCGTCGTGCCGATAAAGAAGCGACAACAATTTCGATACTGTTTTTCCCAAGAAACCGGATGTTCATCAAAAGGAGGATGCCATGATGTTCCAAAAGAGGATGGTTGTTTTATGGATTGCGGTATGGGCTGTTTTATGCCTCGCCCCTGCGGCGCAGGCGGCGATGCCTGCGGGTTTTGACGACAACGAAATCCGCATAGGCCAGTGGGGACCCCAGACCGGTCCCGCGGCGCCCTGGGGGTCGGTGGCCCGCGGCAGCAAGCTGCTGTTCGATATCGTCAACGAAGAGGGCGGCATCCACGGCCGGAAAATCAAATATTTCATCCGGGATGACATGTACAACCCCGCCCAGACCGTGGCCGTGGTGAAAGAACTGGTGGAGCGTCAGGGGGTCTTTGCCTTTGTCGGCGGTGTGGGCAGCGCCACCGGCATGGCGGTGAGGGATTATCTGGCGGCCAAGAAAATCGCCTGGATCGGTCCGGCTGCCGCCGATAAAGACTTCGCCTTTCCTCTGAATCCTTATCTTTTTGCCTCTTATCCCCTCTACAAGGACGAGGGCAGCATCCTGGCCAAGTACATCGTGGAAAAACTCAAGATGAAGAAGATCGGGATCCTCTACCAGAACGACGCCTACGGAAAGGACGGCCTGGAGGGGGTGAAGGAACGCCTCGCCACGTACAAAATGGACCTGGTGGCCGAAATCCCGGTGGAACCGACGGAAAAGGACATGGCCTCTCAGGTCCTGAGGCTCAAGACCGCCGGGGCGGAAACGGTGATCCTGTACGTCATGCCGACCGCGGCCGTGATCACAATGAAGACCGCCGCCAACGTGGGCTTCAAACCGCACTGGGTTGCGTCGAACACCCTTTCCGATTATCCCCTGATGTTCAAGATCACCGGCGGGCTGTGGGAAGGGGTGATCACGGGTGCTTTGGCAGAGACCCCGGACTCCAAGAGTCCCCTGATGATCAAGTATCGCGAAGCGGCCAAGAGGCTGGCGCCGGAAGAGCGGTGGGGCGTCTTCTATTACGCCGGCATCGTCTTCGCCGACCCGATCGTCGAGGCCCTCAAGAAAGTGGGACGAAACCTCAGCACTGAGGCCCTCCTGAAGGCGCTCAACTCCACCAAGGACCATCAGACGCTTGGTCCCAAGGTCAACTGGACGGAAAAGCAGCATCAGGGGACGGACTCGGTGATGATCCATAAATGCGGTCCCAATGCAAGCTACATCATGCTACAGGACTGGACAACCAACGATATGGCCACCTGGAAGAAATAACCGTTCCGGGGGCGGCCCTTTTGCCGCCCGGCTTGAAGGGCCGCCCCCGGATTGTCTCTCTATGATTTTTCCGGTCGCAACAATGAGGGAGGAGTGGGACATCCGGCCATGGATCACTTTACAGTTGAAAATCTGAGCATCTGCTTCGGCGGCCTGAAGGCGGTCAACAGCGTCAGTTTCAGCGTTGAAAAGAATTCGATCTTCTCCATCATCGGGCCCAACGGCTCCGGCAAGACAACCATCTTCAACATGATCAGCGGTATCTATAAGCCGGACAGCGGCCGGATCATCTGCGATGGGGAAAATATTGTGGGGCTCACGCCGGATCACGTCGCCCGGAAAGGGGTGGCCCGCACGTTTCAGAACATCGAGTTGTTTTCGAATGCCACCGTGATGGACAACCTGCTGTTGGGGCGGCATATCCACATGAAAACGGGTGTGTTTGCCGGGGCTTTCTTGTGGGGACGGGGATCGGCAGCCGCAAAGGAGGAGATTGCAAACCGGGAAATCGTTGAAAGAATCATCGATTTTCTCGACCTCCAATCGGTCAGAAATCATTATGTGGCGAGCCTCCCCTACGGCAAACGAAAGCTGGTTGAACTCGGCCGCGCCCTCGCGCTGGAACCCAAGATACTGCTGTTGGATGAACCCTCCGCCGGCATGAATACCGAGGAGAAGGGCGACCTGAATATCTGGATCAAGGATATACAGGCCGACTATCAGGTGACGATTCTGCTGATCGAGCACGATATGAACATGATCATGGGCATTTCCGACCGCATATTTGCGATGAACCAGGGCGAGAAGATCGTCGAAGGGGTAGCGGCGGAAGTCCAGAGCCACCCGGAGGTCATCAAGGCCTATCTGGGGGAGGAGCACTGATGCTGAAAGTGAACAATATCGAAACCTGGTATGATCTGATCCGGGCGCTGCACGGTATCTCTTTCGAGGTGAAGCAAGGCGATATTGTGACTCTCCTGGGGTCCAACGGGGCGGGGAAATCGACGATCTTGAAGACCATCATGCGCCTCCTCTATGACCTGAAGGAGGAGCAACCGGAAAAGGGTACGATCGAATTCATGGGCGAACGGATCGACCGGAAGAACACCGACGAGATCGTCCGCATGGGAATCAGCTATGTTCCGGAGGGTCGCGAGGTTTTCCCGGAGCTCTCCGTTCTGGAAAATATCATGATGGGCGCTTATACCCGCCGGGACCGAAAAACGATCAAGGATGACATCGACCATGTGTTTGATCACTTTCCGATTCTGAAAGCCAGGAAGGATCAAGAGGCGGGCCATCTCAGCGGCGGTGAGCAGCAGATGCTCGCCATCGGCCGGGCGCTGATGAGCCGACCGAAACTTCTGATGCTGGATGAGCCTTCGTTGGGGCTGTCGCCGCTGCTCACCCGGGACATCTTTACGATCATCCGGGACATCAATCAAAAGGACGGCGTGACCATCCTGCTGGTCGAGCAGAATGTCAACATGGCGCTGAAATACGCGAACTTCGCTTTTATGATGGAGAACGGACGGATTGTCCGCGCCGAAAAACCCGAGATCCTTCGGGAGGACGAGGATGTCAAGGAATTTTATCTCGGCATCGCCAAAGAAACCTCGGTCAAGGGTTACCAGCGGTACAGACGGAAAGTCCGGTTCCGTTAGCCGGCTGTTGAGGTAATTGCAAAAGTACCAATTAGTTCCCTCCCCCCTGGCGGGGGAGGGTTAGGGTGGGGGGAGGTTGCCATGAAGTCAGGATGCAATTTCACCCACCCCCTAACCCCCTCCCGTGAAGGGAGGGGGAATATATTTTGAAGAGTTTTGCATGAACCTCAAGGGAGAAATCATGGATATTGATACATTGCCGAAAGCCCTGGTCCGGATGGTTGGCATCGAGCCCGAACGGGTAGCGATGCGGAGAAAGGAGCTTGGGGTCTGGCACGACATCCACTGGTCGGAATACCTGGAAAAAGTCAAGGATGTGGCCCTTGGACTGCACGCGCTCGGTGTCCGCAAAGGGGACCATGTGGCGATCATCGGCGAAAATCAGCCGGAGTGGCTTTTTTCGGCGCTGGGCGCCATGTCCGCCGGGGCGACGTTTGTCGGGATCTACACGACGAACCCCGTTGCCGAGTGTGAATATGTAGTCGGCCATGCGGGCGCCGTCGTCTATATCTGCGAAGACGAGGAGCAGTTGGACAAGGCGCTTGCCTTCCGGGGGAGCACGCCGACGCTCCGCAAGATGATCGTCTGGGACATGGAGGGTCTCCGGGATTTCCAGGACCCGATGGTCATGAGCTTCGACGACCTCCTCGCTCTCGGACGGAAGACCGCCGAAGAGGATTCCCTTTTGTTTGAGCGCCTTGTGGCCGGGGGATGCGGCGGGGATATCGCCGGGATCATCTACACATCGGGCACGACCGGCCCCCCCAAGGGGGCGATGCTCGCCCACGAGGGATATCTCTGGATGGGCAGTCACACGACCTCGCTGATCCGCGCCGGCCGGGATGACGAGAGCATCTCCTTTCTCCCGTTGAACCATATCTACGAGCAGATCTTCGATCTGATGATCCACCTCACCGTCGGGCACATCGTGAATTTCACCGAGAATACCGATACCGTGATGACGGACATGCGCGACGTATCCCCCACCGTGTTCCACGCGGTACCGCGGATCTGGGAGAAGTACTATTCAGGCATCGTCCTGAAGATGGCGGACGCGACCTGGTTCAAGCAGGTCGCCTACCGGACGGCCCTCGGGATCGGCACCCGCTACAACGAGGAGAAGCTCGCCGGGCGTTCGCCGTCGTTCGCCCTGCGCCTCGCCAATGAGATCGCCTACTTCGCGGTTTTCCGAAAACTCAAGGAGCGTCTCGGTTTCGACCGGGTTCAGATCGGATTTTCGGGCGCCGCGCCAATCTCCCATAACATCCTGAAGTATTTCCAGAGCATCGGTATCACCATCCGGGAGGGATACGGGATGACGGAGACAACGGGAATCACCCACATGTCCGACGAGAGGAATTTCAAGCTGGGGACCGTGGGGAAGGCCCTCCCCGAGACGGAGGTCCGGATTGCGGAGGATGGGGAGATCCTCGTCCGCCACAAGGCGATATTCAAGGGTTATTACCGGGACGAGGAGACGACGAGGGAGGCGCTCCGCGACGGCTGGATGCATACGGGCGACGTGGGGGAGATCGACGCGGACGGCTTTCTCAAGATCACCGACCGGAAGAAGGACCTGATCATCACCGCCGGCGGGAAGAACATCGCCCCGCAGTATATCGAGAATCTCCTGAAATTTTCTCCCTACATCAACGACGCGGTTGTCATCGGCGACAAGCGAAAATTTGTGAGCGCGATCATCGTCATCGACGAGGAGAATGTCGTGAAGTACGCGCAGGATCAGAAGATTCAATTCACCACATTCGCCAGCCTGACGCGGACGGAAGAGGTCGTCCGGCTGATCCAGGAGGAGGTGAACAAGGTGAATGCCCAGATGGCCCGCGTGGAGAACATCCGCAAATTCCGGATCCTCGACAAAAAACTCTATACGGAAGACGGGGAGATGACCCCGACGATGAAGGTCAAACGGAAGTTCATCAACGCCCATTACGGGGAGTTGATCGAGTCGATGTACCGGGAGTAGTTCCATCTTGGCCCGAACGGCATCAAAGGGTAGCGACAGGTTTTCCCGAATTCGTTAGCAGAATTTGAGTCACACGAGAAGCGTCCTCCCCTTCAGCGAGAAGGTTAGGGCGGGGATCGGGCAAGGAGTAGAGGATATGGCAGAGGAGACGAAGCCGCGGCTGACGCGGGCGGAAAGACAGGCGCAGGAGCGTGAGGCGAATCTGAGGCACTGGGAGGAGCAGGACGCGCTGCTGCTTCGCCACCGCCAGGAAGCCTACGAGATCGGAGGCGCGGTCCAGACGGAGCGTCTCGCGAAGCAGGGCAAGAAGCCGATGCGGGAACTGATCCGGATGCTGATCGATCCCGGAACCGATTTTTTCGAACTTGGGCTCGACGCCGGGTACGACATCGGCAAGAAAAGGCTCCACGGCGGACCGGCCTATGAGGAGGAAAAGCGGGGGCATATTCCCGGCGGCGGCGTCGTGACCGGCGTCGGTATCGTCCACGGGAAGGACTGCATGATCTTTGCCAATGAAAACCGGGTTGCGGCGGGGAGCTACTTTCCGATCACCTTGAAGAGGCACATGCGGGCCCAGGCAATCGCCGAGCAGTGCGGCCTCCCCTGCATCTACATCGCCGATTCCGGCGGCGTCAACCTCCCGCTGCAGGTCGGCAGCTTCGCGGACGACGGCCATTTCGGATCGATGTTCTACAACATGTGCCGGATGTCGGCCAAAGGGATCAAACAGTACACCCTCTCCACCGGCGGAAACACCGCCGGCGGCGCCTACATTGTCTACCTCGCTTCCGAATCGATCATGATCGAGAAGATGGCCTACGCCTTTCTGGCCGGTCCGCCGATGGTGAAAGCCGCAATCGGCGAGACCGTTGCGATGGAAGACCTGGGTGGCGCCTATGTCCATACGCAGCACTCCGGAGGTTGCGATCACTTGGTCCATACCCAGCAGGAGGGGATCGAGAAGCTTCGGGCGATGATGGAATTCGAACCGGCGCAGAAGATCTGCATCGAGCGGCGTGCGTCGCGGGAACCGCGATACGACTTCCGGGAGATGATGGCCTCCACCCCGATCAACACCTACCAGCACATCAGCATCCGCGACACGATCAAGTGTCTCGCCGACGACAGCTATTTCCACGAATACAAGGCGAAGTACGGCCTCGCGCGGGGGGAATCGATCGTCTGCGGGAAAATGTGGCTCAAGGGGATCCCCGTCGGGGTGATCGCCTCGAATGCCGGCGGGGTGATCTATGTCGAGGCGGCGCGGAAGGCGACCGAATGGATGATCCGCTGCGGAAATTCCCGGATTCCGGTGCTGTTCCTCCAGGCCTCCCCCGGGTATATGGTCGGCAAGGCGGAGGAGTGGGGCGGGATCGGCAAGTACGGCGCCGACATGGTCCGCGCCTGCACCTGCATCGAGGCGCCCAAGGTGACCTACGTGATCGGTCCCGACCACGGCGCGGCCAATTACGGGATGTGCGGCCGGGCGTTCAAACCCCGGTTCGCTTTCACGAACATGCGCGGCCGGACGACGGTCATGTCCGGCGAGACAGCCGGGTTCATCCTGGAGACGTTAAGGCGGAAGAACATTACGGACAAGGGCGGGGTAGTTGACGAGGCGGAGATGGCCGCATTCCGGCAGCAGATGCGGAACCGTTACGATGAGGAAGGCCACCCCTTCTACACCGGGTCGCTTCTGTTTCACGACGGCGTCATCGCCTTCAGCGAGGCGCGGGAGCGGCTCGCGCGGGCGTTCGAGATCGCCCTCCACGTGCCGATCCGGGAATCGGTCTGGGGAGACATGAAGGTTTAAGGCCACAAAGGTCATTCCCGCGAAAGCGGGAATCCATTAGAACGTACCTGCATTACGTGTCATTGAGGAGAATTGTATGGCCGACATTCTGTTGCAGGAAAGGACGGAAGAGGGGATCCTGATCCTGACGCTGAACCGTCCGGAGGCGATGAACTGTTTCAATTTCGATCTGCTCGCGGCGCTCGCCGACACGATCCGCGAGGCGAACTTCGATATGGATTTGCGGTGCATCATCATAACCGGCGCCGGAGGCGAGGATACGAAGAAGGCCTCCTTTTCGACGGGGGCCGATCTGAAAGAGCGCCGAACCCTGAGTCCGGATCAGGTCCGGCGTTTCATCTTCACGATCCGGAACACGTTTACCGCCGTGGAGCAGGTGCGCGTCCCGGTCATCGCGGCGATCAACGGATTTGCATTCGGCGGTGGGATGGAACTCGCGCTCGCCTGTGATCTTCGTATCGCGTCGTCCAACGTGATCATGGGGCTCACCGAAACGAGTCTCGCGATTATTCCGGGGGCGGGCGGCACGCAGCGGCTGCCGCGGATCATCGGAATCGCGAAGGCGAAGGAGCTGATCTTCACCGCGCGCCGGATCGACGCGCGGATGGCGCTGGATATCGGTCTCGTCAATCGGGTTGTTGAACCGGCGGAATTGATTCCCGCGGCGCGGGAACTTGCCCAGGAGATCGCGAAGAACGGTCCCATCGGTGTCAGTCAGGCCAAGTTTGCCATCAACTGCGGAATGGAGGCCTCCCTCGGCGTGGCCCTCCCGCTGGAGTCCAAGGCCTACGAGGTTACGATCCCGACGAAAGACCGGCTTGAGGCGCTGGCCGCCTTTGCGGAAAAGCGCAAACCGGTCTTCAAGGGAGAATGAACGCCGTCCGTTCAAAACCATGAGGGGGCAACTCGGTTGCGGCCCGGAGAATTGGAGCACATCCGGTTGAGTATGGAAATAGATATCAATGACAAGCAAATTCTTGTCAAAGTGAAGGGTTCGGTCTGATTTGTTGGGGGATAATCCTTTATTGAGCATATCTATGTCCAATTTTTTAGTCGAGGTGCGTTTCAATCCGGTCTTCCGCGGGCAGAGATGCCTCCCGCGCCGGTTCTCGGGGTCGTGAATAAGCAGTTGTTTCATAGCCTCATGTCCGGCACACGCTGAAATGAAGGGGTTCCGTCATTTGACGAGACAGATGCCCCGTTCCCGGTCCTGAAAATGGACCCGGACGTGTTTTCGCCTCGCCCATCCTTTGCGCATTCATATAATGATAAAATTGTCTTGACAAGGTAATAATAAAGCGTATTTTATGCTGCGTTGCCGGTTATGCATCTGCAAACCGGCATCGGGATTAAAATCTGCGAAAGGAGGTGACATATCGATGAAAAAGGTATCTGCTATTATTCTTTCAACGCTTTTCTTCATGACGTTATCGTTTGCAGTCGTTGGCTGCAAGAAAGCGGAAGAGCAGAAGCCGGCTGAGACCGCTGCCCCGGCTCCCGCACCTGCACCTGCACCTGCACCTGCTCCTGCACCTGCTCCTGCTCCGGCAGCGCCCGCGGCTCCTGCAGCAAAGTAGAATTGTAAAGACCTCGAAAAAGACGGCCGGCATCCGCATGCGGCCGTCTTTTTTTATTTGAAATACCCCCTATTTTACACCCCAAAATTATTTTTGACGGCGACGGGCACGTTGTTGTATGATCCATGCAGACGATGCAATCCAGCCGGCATCGGTTTTCAAGTTGAAAAACATTAGTCATTGTCAGGATAAGTGAACCAGAAAAGGAGGTAAAGCCATGAGCAAGAACGGTGATTTTATTGCAGGACTTGTCGTTGGTGGTCTGATTGGAGCGGTGATCGGCATCTTGTACGCGCCGAGAAGCGGGAAGGAAACCCGCGAGGAGATCGGACGGAAGGCCGATGAACTCCTTTCCAAAGCGAAAGAGGAGTACGACCATGCCGTTGAAAAGAGCCGCAAGGCTTACGAGGCGACCGTAGAGCGCCTGAAGAAACTGGAGGAAACGGCAAAGGAAAAGGTGGAGGAGGTGGGCGATAAGGTGGACGAGCTGGCCGGCCGCGGAAAAGAGACCCTGCAGGATGGGAAAAGCCGGCTGAAGAAGGCCGTCGAAGCAGGGGTCGGCGCCTTCCGGGAGGAACAGAACAAGACCCTCTGAACATCGAAGATGGAGTGACGCCGTGACCGACAACATTTTGATCATATTGAGTGCCGCCTTTCTGCTTTTCGCCGGACTTTGCGTTCCGTTCCTCATTCAGATCCTGCGTACGGCAAGGGAGATGGCCATGACCCTCCAACTCCTCAATCAGAGACTGCCGCTGATCATGAAGAATCTGGAGGAGATCACGACCAACATCAACCGGACGTCGATCACCGTTCACCGACAGGTCGCCGAAATTTCTCTGACACTGAATCGGATTCAGGGGATTATTGGCTTTTTCCTCGGACTGGAGGAGGTTCTCCGGCGCCGGATGAGTTTTCCGTTTGCGCGGACCCTTCGGACCTCCATGGCGGTGGGCAGGGGGGTTCGGGTCTTTCTCGATTGTTTCACCGGCGGTGGTCCGGAAGGAAAGAGCAGCAGTTCGTCATAGGTAGCCTTGATTTGGCATAAAACCGGGAACTATGCAACCGGAGGGCGGATATGGCCGGTGTAACGTATGGTGGTAAGGGGGGACGGGTCCGGGTCCAGAATCTTCAGGACAAGGGCAGATCATCCAGGTCGGCCGAAGAGGTCGTCCGGGAGATCAAGGCGTCGCAACAATCCGGCGGGGAGGAGTATCGCGAGAGGGCTTTGTCCCTGCATGGTCTGATCTGCGGCCGCTGCGGGAGAGAGTTTGAGGCCGCAAACCGCCACCTCCTGACCGTCCATCATAAAGACGGCAATCACCACAACAACCCTCCGGACGGAAGCAACTGGGAGAACCTCTGCGCCTACTGCCATGAGGATCTCCACAGTAGGGGAGTGCTGGGAGATTACATAGAAGGAACGGCCGCCTCCCGGGAGCAGGTTGTCGTCTATCGCGACGAAGCCGCCGCGGGGGGGATGGGCGCCCTCGCCGATAAACTTAAAAAAGCGTTGGAAAAAAAGAGATCATAACCGTATTCATAATATAGGGAGGATCTTAAGATGGGGAGGATGTTGTGGGAGCCTTCGGAGGAACGCGTCAGGAACAGCAATATGTACCGCTTTATGACGTTCGTAAACGATCGACACAAACAGAGTTTCACCGATTATGACAGCCTGTATGCCTGGTCGGTGAATCATATTCCCGAATTCTGGGCAGCGGTCTGGGATTTCGTCGGGATTAATGCCTCACGGGGCTATGATCGGGTGATCGACAACGAACACAAAATGCCCGGGGCAAAGTGGTTTCCGGGGGCCCGTCTGAACTTTGCGGAGAACCTGCTGCGCTTCCGGGATGATTCGGTTGCCCTCATCTTCAAAGGCGAGGATCACCCGACGGTGAAGATGACCTACGCCGAACTGTACGATGAGGTGGCCAGACTGGCGAAGAGTCTGAAGGCGTGCGGGGTTGGGCCCGGCGACCGCGTCGTCGGATTCATGCCGAACATGCCCGAGGCCGTGACGGCGATGCTCGCCGCGACAAGCATAGGGGCGGTGTGGTCCTCCTGCTCTCCCGATTTCGGGATCAAGGGCGTGCTGGATCGCTTCGGGCAGATCAAACCGAAAGTTCTTTTCGTCGCCAACGGCTACTTCTTCAAAGGGAAGAGCCTTGACTCGATCTCCCGTGTGGCGGAGATCATCAAGGATCTTCCGTCGATCGAAAAGGTTGTCGTCGTTTCCTATACGGAAAACGAGCCGGATATCAGCGGTCTGCGCAATGCCGTCCATTACAAGGATTTCCGGGCGCCGGAAAATGGTCTGAAAATCCAGTTCGAGCAGCTCCCGTTCGAACACCCGCTCTACATCATGTTCACCTCGGGGACCACCGGTCTGCCGAAGTGCATGGTGCAGAGCGCCGGCGGGATCCTGATCCACCACCTGAAGGAACTGATCCTCCATACGAACCTCAAGCGGGAGGATACGATCTTCTATTTCACCACCTGCGGCTGGATGATGTGGAACTGGCTCGTGAGCTCGCTCGGCGTGGGCGCGAAACTCCTACTCTATGATGGGAACCCCTTCCATCCGGACCCGGGCGTCCTGTGGCGTACGGCCCAGGAGGAAGGGATCACGGTCTTCGGGACCAGCGCCGGTTACATCGCCGCGCTGATGAACGAGGGGGTCCGGCCGGGCAAGGAATATGATCTTTCCGCCCTCAAATCCATTCTCTCGACGGGGTCCCCCCTCTCCGAGGACGGGTTCGAGTTCATCTACCGGGAGATCAAGGAGGATCTTCAGCTCGCCTCCATCTCCGGCGGCTCGGACATCAACGGCTGCTTTGCGCTGGGAAACCCGATGGGAGCGGTCTATTCCGGAGAACTCCAGTGCCGGGGTCTTGCGATGAAGGTCGAGGCCTTCGACGAGAACGGCAAGCCTGTGATCAACCAGCAGGGCGAGCTCGTCTGCACGGCGCCTTCCCCCTCGATGCCCATCTACTTCTGGGACGATCCGGGATACAAGAAATACAGGGCCGCCTATTTCGAGGTCTATCCGAATATATGGCGGCACGGGGATTACATCCTGATCAACGAGCGGGGCGGCGTCGTGATCTACGGCCGCTCCGACGCCACGCTGAACCCGGGCGGCGTCCGGATCGGAACGGCGGAGATCTACCGCCAGGTCGAGAACATCGAGGGGATTGCCGACAGCATCGTCGTCGGGCAGAACTGGAAGAACGATGTCCGCATCATTCTCTTCGTCAAGATGGCGCCGGGGAAGGAGCTGACAGACGAGCTCCGGGACCGGATCCGAAAGATGATCCGCGTGAATGCATCCCCGCGCCACGTCCCGGCCAAGATCATCGCCGTGCCGGACATCCCGTACACGCTGAACATGAAGAAGGTCGAGCTTTCGGTGAAGAAGGTGATCGAAGGGCAGGCCGTTCAGAACAAGGACGCCCTGAAGAATCCGGAGGCCCTCGACCACTATGCGGGGATCCCGGAATTGCAGGAATGACAAAACAGTGATGAACCCGTAAAAAGTGAAACTTCCCCTCCCCCGGCGGGAGGGGATTAAGGGGAGGGGGAAATAACGGACTGCAATGCAACCTTTTTTTCACCCCCACCCTAACCCTCCCCCGTCAAGGGGGAGGAAATTTTGGACTTTTTACGAGTGCGTCAAACAGTGGTATCTTTCAATAATTCTCATAACGAAAGGGGCGGCCATGGGCCGCCCCTTTTCATTTCAGCAGGACGCGGAGGTTGTCCCGTTCCGTCACCATCTTGTCGCCCACGGAGGTTCCGCAGAAGGTGCACGTGTAGTCGTATTTGTCACCGTTCGAAAGAACGAGGAGGAGGCGCTTCCGCACCGGGACGGCGCGCCTGCACTTGGGGCAGAAGAGTTCCGTGGCGTCGAAATCCCTGTATTGTTCCCGGCTCATTCCTCATCTCTTTCCGGGATTCTCTTCGCATCCTCCAGCCAGACGGCGGCCTTGCTGTCGCTCGGCGCCCGGTAATCGCCCCGCGGCGAGAGGGACCCGCCCGAACCGACTTTGGGGCCGTTGGGAACGCAGGAGCGCTTGAACTGGCTGATCTGGAAGAACCGGTAGAGGTAGACCCCCAGCCAGTGGCGTATCTCGCCGATCGTGTAGGCGCTTCTCTTCGACTCGGGGACGTCGGGCCAGTCTCCCCGCGTCCGGTCCCGCCAGGCGCAATAGGCCATGAAGGCGATCTTGGTGGGGAGATAACCGAAGCGCGTTGTGTAGAAAATGTTGAAATCCTGGAGTTCGTACGGGCCGACGATCTCTTCCGTCTTCTGGGATGGCTGGGACTCTCCATCGCCCGGAATCAGCTCGGGGCTGATCTCCGTATCGAGGATATCGAGGAGGATCGCGGAGACATCGGGAGAGAATTGCACGGAGCGCGCGACCCAGCGGATCAGATGCTGAATCAGCGTCTTGGGAACGCTTGCGTTCACATTGTAGTGGGACATGTGGTCGCCGACGCCGTAGGTGCACCAGCCGAGCGCGAGTTCGCTCAGGTCGCCCGTGCCGACCACGAGGCCGTTTCTCCAATTGGCGATGCGGAAGAGGTGTGAGGTCCTCTCCCCGGCTTGGATGTTTTCAAAAGTGATATCATAAACCATTTTCCCCTCCGCGTAGGGGTGTCCGATATCCTTCAGCATCTGCATGCAGCTTGGTTTGGTGTCGATCTCGTTCACCTCCGCCCCGAGCGCCTTCATCAGGCGAAGGGCGTTGCGGTAGGTCTTATCGGATGTCGCGAAACCGGGCATCGTATAGGCCAGCACATGGGAGCGGGGCAGTTTCAGCATGTCCATCGTCCGGGCGGCGACGATCAGGGCATGGGTGGAGTCGAGTCCCCCGGAGACGCCGATCACGACCTTGTCGATCCCGGAGGACTTCAGGCGCTGGGAGAGCCCCTGAACCTGGATGTTGTAGGCCTCATAGCAGCGCTGTTCCCTCATGGCGGGGTCCGTCGGGATGTAGGGGAAGCGGGCGTATTCGCGGTCGAGGAGCAGGCGTTCGCCGCCGGGATCCAGATTCATTTCGACCCGGCGGAACCTCGACAGCGCTTCACGGTGGGTGAAGGCGTTCCTGCCGAAACTGGTCTGCCGCATCCGATCCTGGGCAAGACGGTCCAGGTCGAGGTCGGCGAGGATCATCCGGGAACCATCCGTGAATCTCTCCGATTCGGCGAGAAGATTGCCGTTTTCATAGATCATGGCATGACCGTCCCAGGCCAGGTCCGTCGTCGATTCCCCGGGGCCGGCTGCGGCGTAAAGATAGGCGGCGACGCACCGGGCGGACTGGTTTGCGGTCAGGCTCCGCCGGTATTCCGCCTTCCCGATCGTCGCGTTGGAGGCGGAGAGGTTTCCGATCACGGTCGCTCCGGCCAGCGCGGCAAAGGAGGAGGGAGGGATGGGGACCCACACGTCCTCGCACATTTCCAGGAAAAAGCGGAAATGGCGGATCGTGGAAACATCGAAAAGAAGGTCGGCGCCGAACGGGATCTCGTGCTGGCCGCAGAGGCGAATGGTTTTCGCAAGCGTCTCTTCGGCTGGGCTGAACTGACGCCCCTCGTAAAATTCCCGGTAGTTGGGGAGGTAGGATTTCACCGCCACCCCCATAATGCGGCCCCGGCAGAGAACGATTCCGCAATTGAAGAGGCGGGAGTCGACTTGCAGCGGCGCGCCGACGACGAGGATCAGGTTGAGGGCTTCCGTTTCGCCTGCGATCCGTTCGATTGCGCGAAGGACCCCCTGGAGGAGGGCCTCCTGCTGGAAGAGGTCATCGTTGGAATAGGCGGAGAGGCCGAGTTCGGGAAAGAGGGCGAAAACGGCTTTCCGCTCCGCGGCCTCGCGGGCGAGGCGAATGGTCTCTCCGGCGTTGAATACGGTATCCGCCACCTTGACCTCCGGGGTGCAGACGGCGACCCGGATGAAGCCGTGACGGTACAGATTGAAGAACTCGCTTTCATTTCCCATGGTTATTCCTTCTCCACACAGGCGTAGGCGCTGTGGTTGTGGATGCTTTCAAAATTTTCCGCCTCCACGCTGTACCAGGTGAAATTGGGATCCTGGCTGAGTCGGGTGGCAACGTTTCTGACGACATCCTCGACAAACATCGGGTTTTCATAACCGTTTTCGGTGACGAATTTTTCATCGACCCGCTTCAGAAGGGAGTAAACTTCGCCGCTGGCCGACTTTTCGATCAGTTTGATCACGTCCTCGATCCAGAAGAATTTACGAAACCTTACCCGGACGGTGACGATGCTCCGCTGGTTGTGGGCGCCGGCGCGGCTGATCTCCTTGGAGCAGGGGCAGACGGTTGTCACCGGGACGACCATTCCCACCAGGAAATCCATGCCGCTGTCGTTGCAGGTCCCGATAAACTGACAGCGGTATTCCATCAGACTTTTCGCTCGGGACCTTGGGGCGGTCTTCTCGACGAAGTAGGGGAATTCGATTTCGATATGGGCCGATTCGGCGCGCAGTCTGGCCCGGATCTTCTCCAGGATGCTGTGGAATGTCCGGATGTTGACCTGTTCCCGGATCTCATTGAGGACCTCGACGAAACGGCTCATGTGCGTCCCCTTGAAATGGTGAAGGAGGCTCACATACATGTTGATCGTCGCATTGACCTGCTGCGTTTCGTGGGCGCGGTCCAGCACAACGATGGGGTATTTGAGCCCCTTGACTCCGACCCTCTTGATGTCGATATTCCGTTCGTCCTTCAGGTTCTGGATGTCGATCATAGGCTGTAGGAGACGCGGGCGTTCTCCGATTCCCAGACGGTCACGCGGGAGAGAGGGGTCTTCGCCGGCTTTGCCTTTTCTCCGATCCTCTCATAGAGGAAACGGGCGATCTGTTCGGACGAGGGGTTCATATCCTTGAAAAAAGGAAGCTCGTTCAGATATTTGTGATCGAGCTCCTCAAGAACCTCATCGGTCCAGCGCTTCAGCAGACGGAAATCTATCAGAAGACCATCCTCATTAAGTTTGGCGGCGGCGGCCGAGATCTCCACGATAAAGTTGTGTCCGTGGAGCTCTTCGCACTTGCCGCCGATCTCCCGGAGAAGATGCGCAGCGGCAAAGGATTTTCTTATGGTAACTTCGTACATGGTTATTTCCTCCGCATTGTTGATCTTACCATATCACAAAACGATTCCGATGCCTATCAGGGAAAATTAAAGGGCTAAGCCATGAGGATTTTCCGGAGGGAGTCCGCCCTCAGGACAATTTGAGGTTAAAATGGAATGGACAGGCTATGGAAAAAATCAGGAAATTCCCGTGAAAATGACGAGAAATACCGGAAGTCAAAGAAAAACGAAAGATTGTTCCGCCGGATTCGTTTTGATAACCATATAGAATTGTGAGGAAATGAAATAATATCATGAAATACGCATGAAGCGAGTGGCTAATGGCATGACCATTGCATATGAGTCTTACAGAGTTTCAAAGGGCATCAAAACCAAGGATTGAAAAGGGGGTGATGGCGGAAAGAGTCCAAGTTTATATCGTTCAGGAATCACCCGATATCGTAAATTCAAACAACTAAAAAGAAAAGGAGAAAGATTATGATTAGTTCATTTCACAAAAGAGGGCAGAAGGGCTTCACTTTGATCGAGCTCATGATCGTTATCGCGATCATCGGCATCCTGGCGGCCATCGCCATCCCGCAGTT
>JAHIMW010000257.1 GCA_018896355.1 Pseudomonadota bacterium | reverse complement strand
GGGTTAGGGTGGGGGGGAGCTTGCCGTGAAATCAGAATGTTGCAGATTCACCCACCCCCTAACCCCCTCCCGTCAAGGGAGGGGGAACATATTTTGAAGAGTTTTGCAATTACCTCTTGACAGAAACGTTATCTGATTATATGATACCATCAGATTATCAAAGGAGGTGCCCGTCATGCTTCAGATTACGGCCACAGAACTGGCCCGGAAGTTCAAACAGATGATGAATCTGGTTGAATTTCAGGGAGAAGAATTGATCATTATCCGCAACAACCATCATATAGCGAAAATCATTCCAGGACCGGCAATGATGACGGCTATCGAAGCCATGTCGGATCTTTATCGGACCTTGCCTGATGATGCCGGCGCCGCATGGGTGAGCGACAGCAGGGAAGAAACGTTGGACAACCTCACCAGCTTGCGTGATCCATGGGTTTCCTGATCGATACTTGCATCTGGGTCGATGTTGAGCGGGGCACTTTAGCCCCGGCAGATGTCGCCCGTTTCACCGGCACGGATGCCGTTTATATTTCACCCGTGACCATTGCCGAACTTAAATTTGGCGCCGATAACGCATCGGACCCGAATATCCGCCAAAGGCGGCAGGCGGCCCTTTTTAGGCTGAAACGAAAGCCCGTCCTGCGCATCGATGAAACCACCGGCGAAATCTTCGGCAGTTTGGCAGCGCAGATGAAAGCATTGGGGCTCCAGCATCGACACCGTGTGCAGGATCTGTGGATTGCAAGTCAGACAATACAGCACAGTTTGACCCTGCTCACCTATAATGGAAAAGACTTCATTGATATTCCCGGTTTATCTCTCAAGTTCATTAACAATGGCGTTTTGTGAAACGAATCTTTGATTGTGCGGCGGTATTGGTGGCGCTCTTATTGTTTGGCCTTCCTATGCTGATGGTGGCCTTACTGGTCAAGCTTACCTCGCCCGGCCCGGTGCTTTACTGGTCCGATCGGGTGGGTGTGGGCAACGGGATTTTCAAGATGCCGAAATTCAGGACGATGAGGGTTGAAACGCCTGCGGTTGCAACGCACTTATTGAACGATCCCGATCCGTATATGAAGTGGATTGGTATAAAAAACAAGTGCGATAAAGAAAGTGCTGAGGGCTGAGGGCTGAGTGAAGAAACCACCCATTTTTATGGGCGCCAGTTTGACCCAGAAAATCCTATGGACAATATTTTGATTTCAGGAGGTAATTGCAAAAGTACCAATAAATTCCCTCCCCCCTGGCGGGGGAGGGTTAGGGTGGGGGGGAGCTTGCCGTGAAATCAGAATGTTGCAGATTCACCCACCCCCTAACCCCCTCCCGTCAAGGGAGGGGGAACATATTTTGAAGAGTTTTGCAATTACCTCTTGGGTCAAGGATTTATCCCCTTTTAGCCATTATGGTAAAGACAAGATCGGGGAGAGAAGCGATCTCCAAATCGACAGGATGTTCAAGGAGTCTTAGCCATGCAATGCCCGGGACAGGACATGCGCTATTGGAAACCGGGGGCCATCTTCGACGCCCCCTGCCCCAAATGCGGAGGGACGGTTGAGTTTTTCAAGGACGAGTCAACCCGCAAGTGTCATCATTGCGGGCATAAGATAGTCAACCCGCGGATGGATTTCGGTTGTGCATCCTATTGCCAGCACGCCGAGCAGTGCCTGGGAGAGCTCCCGCCGGAGCTGCTCGCACAGAGGAGGGATCTCCTGAAAGACCGGGTGGCCGTGGAGATGAAACGCTACTTCAAACGGGACTTCCGTCAGATCGGTCATGCGATGAAAGTGGCCCGGTATGCGGAACGGATTGCGCGTGAGGAACGCGGGGACATGGTGGTGGTTCTCTGCGCCGCCTATCTCCACGATATCGGCATTCCCGAGGCCAAACGCAACCATGGCAGCGCCGAAGCCAAATATCAGGAAGAGGAGGGGCCGCCGATCGCCAGGGAGATTTTGGTAAAACTTTCGGCAAGCCGGGAGATCATTGATGAGGTCTGCGACATCATCGGCCACCATCATCATCCCCGTGCCGAGGAGACGGTCAATTTCAAGATTCTCTACGACGCCGATCGGATTACGAACCTGGAGGAAAAGGGAGAGCCGGTGAACGAGAAAAGGCTGGCCGCCATTGTGGAAAAATCCTTATTAACGATGGGCGGTCGCAGGCTGGCCGGCGAGGTGCTGGGCCGAGCGGCAAATTCAGATAAACCGAAAAGGAGTGCATCATGAAAATCAAACGCAGGATTATCCGAATAGATGAAGATAAATGTGACGGCTGCGGGTTGTGCGTACCGTCCTGCGCGGAAGGCGCCATTCAGATTGTCGACGGCAAGGCCCGCCTGGCGGCGGAAAAGTATTGCGACGGTCTCGGCGCCTGTCTCGGAGAATGTCCCAAAGATGCTCTCCATATTGAGGAACGGGAAGCGGAGGATTTTGATGAAAAAGCCGTGGAGCATCATCTGAAAACGGCGGCAACGCCGTTGCCTCAAGACGCGCCGACTTTGGCCTGCGGCTGCCCTTCTACCCAGGTGCAGAGCTTTGCCGGAAAGCCCGCCTCCTGTGAGGAGGCCAACAAACCTGCTTTTCACCAAAGCGATGTCTCTGCCCTCTCCCATTGGCCGGTACAGATCAAGCTGGTGCCGCCGACCGCACCTTTCCTGAAGGGAGCGGATTTGCTCGTTGCCGCCGACTGCACACCCTTTGCCTACCCCGATTTTCATCGTGATTTTATCCGGGGCAAGGTGCTCATGGTCGGATGCCCGAAATTCGACGACGCCGAGGATTACATCCGGAAATTCACCGATATTTTTAAAACGTCGGGGGTTAAGAGCGTGACGGTGGTTACAATGGAAGTGCCCTGTTGCCAGGGGCTGCCGGTGATCGTAAAAAGGGGGATGGCGGCGGCAAATGCGGATATCCCGATGCGTCACGTAACCGTGAGCGTCCGTGGGGAAATTCTCGGAAGGGAATAGCGGATACTCCTCTCCGCAAGCGGGCCGCCCTGAGTTTAAGGACCCTTCTTCATCGATGACCCATTCGAAGACGGAAAGTCCTGTTTTTTTAACAGCCCTCCGCATTTTCGTTAGCGGAAATATAGGGGAAAGGCCATGGTGCGTCAAGCAGAAACGACTGGCGGTATAAAATGTCTTTCTTCAGTCAGTAAAACGTCAACGTCGATGAAGATGTATGATTTCAATCTGTTATCGTTGGTGTTATTTCCTCGATAATTATGATATGGAATGATCACATCGTTTTTCTATAGAAAGGAAGCCGATCATGAAACCGGTGACAACCATTGTCGCGATTCTCCTTATGGCCATTTCCATTGCCCATTTACTGAGGCTCATTCTTCAGGTAAACATCGTTGCAAATGAGGTGAACATTCCTATCTGGTTGAGCATCGCGGGATGTATTATCCCTGCTGTACTGGCGTTCATGCTGTGGCGGGAGAATAGAAAATAGGTCGTGATGCTTATAGGTTAGATGGATCTGATCAACGGACTATCTAAAACATGGAGAGGCAGTATGGATAGCAAGATTAAGGAAGCAATCTTCAGGCAGGTAGAGCAGGAACCTTTTGCCAATAAATTCAACCTAAAGCTGATTGATCTGGACGAAGGATATTCAAAAGTTGAAATGGTCTTTACCCCGGATATGGAAAACATATTTGGGAAAGCCCATGGAGGCGCACTGTTTGCTCTGATTGATGAAGCTTTTGAAACCGCCGGCAATTCTCATGGCACCGTGGCCGTTGCCTTGAACATGAACATCAGTTATCTTGCCTCCCCTTCTACAGGCGCCACATTAACCGCCGAAGCCAAAGAAATAAACCGAACCAATAAAACCGCGGTTTATGACATCAAGGTAGTTGAAGGAGAGAGCCGTCTTCTTGCCTCTTGTCAGGCGCTTGTCTATAGGCTGGATAAACCGTTACCGTTCCTCGATCAAAATTAGTATTGATAAAATTATCCCTCCCCTTTGACAAACCAGGGGGTGAAGTAAGCGTTCGTTCCCGTCCGATGCTGCAATCGTAAGTCAATAGAGAGGACCGGCCTTGACATGAGAAAAGCCGTACCGGCTATCATCTTCTTCCTTCTCATGTTCGTGTCCTTGGCAAGCGCCGGCACCGGGGAACTCCGGTTGGAAAACGACCGCTTTGTTATCCGCTATACCGCTGGGGACGATGGGCTCGCGGCGAAGCTGGTGCGCGACTCTCTCCAGATCCGGGAAAGGGTCATCGCCGATATCGGGGTCGATTTCACTAAAAAGACGGAGATCCGTCTCTCGCCGACCATCGAGGCCTTCCGGGAAGCCCAGCCGGGCGGGACGTGGATTCCCCTTTGGGCCGTGGGGGTCGCCTATCCCGAACAGAACGTCATCGTCCTGCTTTCGCCGCGGGCAATCAAGGGGAGCCGGATCAACGTCATCGACGTCTTTGCCCACGAGTTCAGCCACATCGCCCTGGGGCGAGCCCTCGCGGGGGTGGTGGTTCCTGCGTGGCTGAACGAGGGGCTTGCGATGTACGAGGCGCGGGAGTGGACCTTTTCCCGGATTTCCGTCCTGACGAGGGCCTCCCTCATGGACCGGCTGATCCCCCTGCCGATCCTCACCCTGTCGTTTCCCGCGGAGGAAGAACCCGCCGAGCTTGCTTATGCGGAGAGTTTCATGTTCATCTCCTTCCTGATCAACAAGGTGGGCCGGGAGGCCTTCCATCGGCTGATCCGCGACTACACCCGTTACGGGGATCTGGCGGGGGCGCTCCGGCGGGGGACGGGAATGAACCTTGCTGATCTTGAAGAACGGTGGCTCGTCTATCTGAAGCTCCGCGTCTCGTGGATCCCGATCATCACGAGCGTCTCGACGCTCTGGTTCATTGCGGCACTCATCTTCGTTTACGGGTACACGCGGAAGAAACGGCAGGCGAACCGGCGTCTGAAAGAGATGGAGACGGAAGAGGAATCCGAAAAGTGGCATTCAAACACCTGATTATCACAGGTCCTGTCCTGATCTTTACCGGAACGATCCTGCTTTCTGGATACTGTTACTCAACGCGTCACCTCAGCGGGGATCCGGGCCGCCGCGACCGCGCATGGGGCTCTGATTATTGATTTCGGATTGAAGGGTGCAAAGGATTGATGGCCTATTACCCACTCATTCAGATTACGCACATCTTCCTGAAATCAGTAAAACGTCGCCCTTGAAGAAAATGCTTGACTTCAATCCATTATGATTGATGTTTATTCCTCGAAAATTGTGATATGGATAGCAAAATTTTTTGGCATCCAACTTTGCAAGAACTGGGGGGCCAGTTTTATCTCTTATAAGGATTCCGATGATATACGGCTTCCGCATATGATGATATTACGGAGCAATTACGGATATTGAGAATAATATTACTATTAATATCAGCTTCCTTTTAGGTATTGATATAATATCGACCATCATAAAGTTAAAGATACAGATCCATTCTGTATATTGATTGTTCGCGTCGCGCTGCGCACGACGCGAACGGCGAGTTGAGGGCTTCGCCCCTCGCCCGATTAGTTCGCTGCGCGCTGATTCGCGCGCCTCGAACCAATCGTTCGAGGGGTCCGAACGCATAACACCTGCGGGCGCAAGCGCCCTCCGGTATTATACGTTCGGCCCCTCAACTCGCCGTTAGGCAACGAAGAGGGGGGCGGAATGGCTACAACAGACTGGGACTTGGCGAGCACTTTTGAGACACGATTTCCGCATACCTTTAACGCGCTGCAGAAGCTCGTTATGGCCATGGCCGCTTACCAAACGAATCGTGGGAAGAAAACGATATTCGGGAAAGACAAAGGATTGGACTCGTACAAGATGTTCGAGAGTGTTCTTCGGGATACGCTGTTAGCCATGGTCGTGGATGGGCCAGTGGAAAGAAACATAAAGGCAAAAGAGTGCCGCGAAACTCTTACAGAGATGGTCGCGGCTTTTGCGGAGGTATTTCCAAATTGGCAGGACGCGTACTCATTTGCGGACGAATATTTCATAAAGAACGCTGTCACTGCCGAAGATAGAATCCGGGACATGTTGCGCCAGTAACCAGTAGATTTCTATGAGGGCATGACAATGGTGCTATGGGATTCAGTGTTTGGAAAGAAGGTTACTATTGAGGGTCGTGATGAAAACGGCAAACCATTCAAAACCAAGGTATCGGAAAAAGAGTTCAAGAAATGGGAGCAGGACGGTCTTTTGCGTACATTTGAGGTAGTTGAAGTTCACGTCCTCGATCCGAAAGGCAGTTACACTACACATTGGAAAATTGGTGAGGACATTCCCGCTGAAGTGGTCGAAAAGTACAAGAACCCGGCCACCAACAAACTTTATGCGCTTACTGTGTACGAAGCAGGGAAACCAACGACCAGTGTGCTTCAGCACGCCAAATGGCTGGAAATCAAAGTGGCAATGGGAGAGTGATTTGCCTAACAAGCGCATTTACGCGGGCGTTAATCATTCCAGGTGAAACAGATTTATCTTGTGAATGGTCGGGTTAATCAGTTTGAATTATAATGGGAGAGACGATGAATAACAAACAGAAAAAGGTACTCATGGCTGTCATCGCAGTTGTTGTCGCGATGTTACTGTTTCCGCCGTTTCATTTCATCGCCGCAACTGGCATAAAACTAAACATGGGATATAATTTTTTGTTTATTCCACCAACGCTTTCCAACGGAATTCAATGCTCAGTCGATGTGGGTATGCTCTTAACGCAATGGTTGGTCGTTCTAATCGTGGGAGGCATTGCCTTCTTTATGTTAAAAGATTCTTGAATGTTTACGCTCTCGTAAACAGTCATCACACTGGTGAAAATCGGTGTCCAGGTATTTTGTAACTATCCGATATTTGCTTTCGCCGGAATGACCAGCCGAATCGGGTAGCCGGGGGGGTATCTCCGACCCTCACACCGCCCGGCACGGGCGTGAGCACCAAGGCGGTTCATTGGGACGTGGAGTTATCCAGAAACTTCAGAATAACTTGATGGGCCGCCTATCGGCGGCCCATCGCCCCGGATGAGGAGCGCGCGCCTTAAATAAGGGAGTCGAAGTGCGGCCACTTGGCCCATCAACCGGATTGAGCAGACACGCTAAGGCGCGCTCCTCATCCGGGGCGTTATCATAAAAAGGAGCAGAATTATGAAAGTAACACTTGATACCATCCTAAAGGTATTAACACGTAGAGCAGCAGGGATATTGGATGGAGTCTTAACTGCCATTCTGTTGGCTCAATTCCCGGCGATTTCTTCAATATCCATAATTCAAGTAAGCCGAACCAAATTTGGTATGTTGTTAATGTTAATACTATCCATACTATTTGCATTGTTGACAGCATACATCCTCCTTTATAAAAGACTAAAATTAGTTTCTGTGTACTTAAAAATTCAAGGCACTTCGTGGGAAACCGTCGAAGATACCGTTGAATTTTCAAACGCTTTCGATGACGCCCTTGCCAAAGAAAAAAGATAACCAATCACTTCAACGGACGGGTTCCCCGCCGCTGACCTTATCGTTAAGCAATCATTTCGAACGCAAATCATCAGAATTATTCATCCACCATAGGTGAATACTCGTAGGTGGAGACGTTTCCGGCCACATCCATGTTTTGCTGAAGGACGCATCGCTGATTACCAAATGGAAGACGCAAAGCCGCTTATTCCATTGACATCCTCTCTTATTTCCCCTATCGTCAATCCGTCCGACCTGATAAGTCACTAATGGTAACGCCATGCACCTAAAAACATCCTCCATGAAAGGCTTTTTCATCTTCTGCCTGCATGCCGGGTTGACCACCTTTCTCCTCGCCTCTGTCTGTATCGCCCGCGAACCGATCCGCACCGTCACCGGCACAGTCACCAAGGTCTCAGACGGCGATACAATCCATGTCACGACACCGGAGAAAACCAAACTCACGGTCCGGCTGTACGGGATGGATGCCCCGGAAACGCCCAAAATCAATCAACGTACCGGCCATATCAACAAGCCAGGTCAAACCCTATGGAGAAGAGTCATGGAAGGCGCTGGAGGCCAAAATCATGGGGAAGCAGGTGAGACTGGACATCATCGACATTGACCAGTATAAACGCATGGTGGGAGTGATTTGGATCGGCAACAGGAATATCAATCTTGAGATGGTTAAAGAAGGATATGCCGAAGAATACCTTGACTTTTCTTTTACAGCAGTTTGCGGGTTCGTCATTGTAACCCCTTATAATGTTTAGATGGCTCTTTGAAAAATCCAAAAAATCTCAAAAATGTGGTGCCACAGAATCGGTTGATATCGGTTGACATCTTGAGGTTATTATCCTAAATATGGGGTGACTAATCAAGGAGGTTCCCCCATGTTTGCGAGAGTGAAAAAATCCGGTCTGTATGAGTACCTCCAGATCGTCCAAAACCGGCGGGAAGGCACCAGGACCATCCAACGGGTTGTCGCCACCATCGGCCGGATGGATCAGATCCAAGAGAAGGGAGAGATCGAGAATCTGGTGCGCTCCCTTTCCCGATTTTCGGAGAAGGTTCTTCTGGTCCTGTCCGGGAAGAGCGACGTCCGGGCGGATGCGAAGAAGATCGGTCCGGCGCTGATCTGCGAGCGACTCTGGAATGAGCTGGAGATCGGTAAAATCATTCGCCGCTTTCTGGCAGAGCGCAAGTTTGGCTTCGACGTG
>JAHIMW010000006.1 GCA_018896355.1 Pseudomonadota bacterium | reverse complement strand
CAGCGCGGCGTTCTTCGCGCCGCTGATCCGAACCTCCCCCTGAAGCTTCCGCCCCCCGACGATCACGATCTTGTCCATCATTCAAACCTCGCAGGAGAATTAGGGACAGAGCCCCTATTGTTTTCAGCGAAAACAATAGGGGCTCTGTCCCTAATTATCCTTCCGCGCCGACGCGACACGGTCGATCCCGCCGTAGTCCTTGCGGCAATCGATATCCCGATAGCCGCCCTCCTCCCGGAAGAGGGCCTCTACCCGATCCCTCTGCCCCTCGCCGATCTCCAGGAAGATCCGGCCTCCCGCCTTCAGGCGATGCACCCCCTCCCGGATGATCCGCCGGTGAAAATCCATGCCGTCCGGTCCGGCGATAAGCGCACCGCGGGGCTCGAAATCCCGGATTCCCGCCGGCAGGAGGCCGTACTGAACATCCGGAATATAGGGCGGGTTGGAGCAGATGATATCAAAATTTCCGGAAACCGCCGTTAGAAGATCTCCTTGAAAAAAATCCATTCGATCGGCCACGCCGTGGGTCAGCGCGTTCCGGCGGGCGACCGAGAGCGCCGCCGCCGAGATGTCCGCAGCGACCACCCTGGCCGCGTGCAGTTCCCGGGCCAGGACGACGCCGATCGCGCCGCTCCCCGTCCCGATATCAAGAATCCGCAGACCATCCCCGGGGGGGCGGTAACGCCGCAGGATCTCCTCGATGAGGCACTCCGTCTCCGGCCGCGGAATCAGGATCTCGCGGCCGACCTCGAAACGGAGCGACCAGAACTCCTTCTCCCCGATGATGTAGGCGACCGGTTCGCCCAGGTTGCGTCTCTCAATCCGCTCTACAAACGCGGCGGCATCCTCCTCCGCGAGCTCCCGCTCCGGATGCGTGCAGAGCTGCAATCGGTCGATCTTCAAGCCATGCATCAGCAGGAGTTCGGCGTCGAGCCGGGCGGAGGGGCTGCCCGAGAGATTCAGGTCGTGGGCTGCCCGCTGAAGGATGGTCCGGATCGTCGTCATCGTATGGGATCTCCCTCGCCACCGGCACTGCGGGACCTTTGAATTTCGCCTGGAACAGGAAAAATCGTCATTCCTGCATTCGCGGGTGTGACAAAATGGGGGTATCTTTCAAAGGTCTCCCTGCCCGAAACCCGGCCCCGGGGCAATGTCACTGCCCCGACTGCTTGAGTGCATCCGCCTGAAAATGGGTTGTCAGCGCGTCGATCAAGAGCTGGATATCGCCGTTCAGGAAATTCTCCAGGCTGTAGGAGGTGAACCCGATCCGGTGGTCCGTCATCCTCCCCTGGGGAAAATTGTAGGTCCGGATCCGTTCACTCCGGTCCCCGCTTCCCACCTGATTCTTTCTCGTCTCGGAGATCGCATCGTTGTGTTTCTTCACCGCCGCATCGAGGAGCCGCGCCCGGAGGACCTTCATCGCCTTGTGCTTGTTCTTGAGCTGGGATTTCTCATCCTGGCAGGTGACGATCAGTCCGGTCGGCAGATGGACGATCCGGACGGCGGAATCGGTCGTGTTGACGCTCTGTCCGCCGTGGCCGCTCGAATGAAAGACATCGATCCTAAGGTCGTTGGGATCGATCTTGAGATCCACCTCCTCCGCCTCCGGAAGGATCGCCACCGTCACCGCCGAGGTGTGGATCCTCCCCTGCGCCTCCGTGATCGGCACCCGCTGAACCCGGTGGACGCCGCTTTCGTATTTTAGCTTGCTGTAGGCGCCCTTTCCGGTAACCAGCGCGATGATCTCCTTGAACCCGCCCATCCCGCCGGCGGCGGTGCTGCTCATCACCTCGACCTTCCAGCCGCAGGTCTCCGTGAAGCGTGCGTACATCCGGAAAAGGTCTTCCACAAAGAGCCCCGCCTCGTCCCCCCCTGTGCCGGCCCGGATCTCGAGGAAGACGTTTTTCTCGTCATTCGGGTCCCGCGGCAGCAGAAGGATTCTCAGCTTGTCCGCCAGGGATTCCAGAGATTCCTTCAACTGGGGCAGTTCTTCCCGGGCGATCTCCTTCAGATCTTCGTCGCTTTCCCGGAGGAGCGCCTGATCCTCCTCGATGCGAAGGCCGATCTTTTCGTATTCGCGGAAGGTCTCGACGAGCAGACTGAGATCGGAATGTTCCTTGGCATATTTCTGATAGACCCACTGCTTGCCGACAACGGCCGGGTCGCTGAGGAGCTGTTCCAGATCCCGATATCGGGATTCGATATCCTTCAGTTTAGAAAACATCGCAACCTGCTAACAAAAATGAGAAACTTTCCGGAAAGACGGCGCCGGCAGCCCCAGCGCCGTCTAAGAAACCTCAAAGGCAGGAGAACCCGCGCCCGGCGCCGCCGCGGCGGGAACCCCCGTTAGGAAAAATCGACAAGCGTTTAGAGAACTTCTATGCCTTATTTTCCAGGCCGGCGTACTTCCTTTTAAACCGCTCCACACGTCCCGCGGTGTCGATGATTTTCTGCTTCCCCGTCATGAACGGGTGACACTGGGCGCAGATTTCGGTTTTGATCTCCGGCTTGGTGGACCTCGTCTTGATCACATTCCCGCAAACACAGGTAATGGTGGCTTCCTTGTATTCCGGATGAATTCCCTCTTTCATAATGAACCGTTCTCCTTCTCTTTTTTTGTCGCTGACCGTCTCTCCGATCGCTTTGGGTGTTTTCCGTCGGCGCGAAGCGGTGGATTATAACCATTTGCGCTGCAAATTCAAGCAATATTTGTAATATTCTATCTCCGGGCGCCGGCGAAACGGATTTACGAGTTCATGGAATCCAGGAAGAGCTTGTTGTTCTCCGTCTTCCGAACCTTGTCCATCATGAACTCCATCGCATCGACGGGGTTCATCTCCTGGAGGAGCCTCCTCAGGATCCAGATCCGGTTGAGATTGGCCTTCGGGATCAGGAGCTCTTCCTTCCGCGTCCCGGAACGGATCAGATCGAAAGCCGGGAAGACCCGCCGGTCGGCGATGCGCCGGTCGAGATGGAGTTCCATGTTGCCAGTCCCTTTAAACTCCTCGAAGATGACTTCGTCCATCCGGCTTCCGGTATCGATCAGCGCGGTGGAAATGATCGTCAGGCTTCCGCCGTGCTCGATGTTCCTCGCGGCGCCAAAGAACCGCTTCGGCTTGTGGAGGGCGTTGGAATCGACGCCGCCGGAAAGGACCTTGCCGGAGGGCGGCACAACCGTGTTGTAGGCACGTGCAAGACGGGTAATGCTGTCGAGCAGGATGACGACATCCTTTTTGTGCTCCACCAGGCGCTTTGCCTTCTCGATCACCATCTCGGCCACCTGGACGTGGCGCGTCGCCGGTTCGTCGAACGTGGAGGAGATCACTTCGCCGGCCACGCTCCGCTGCATGTCCGTCACCTCTTCCGGCCGCTCGTCGATCAGCAGGACCATCAGGATGACCTCCTTGTGGTTGGCCGTGATGCTGTGGGCAATGTCCTGCAGCAGGACGGTCTTGCCGGCCCGCGGCGGGGAGACGATCAGACCGCGCTGACCCTTTCCGATCGGGGTGAACAGGTCCATGATGCGCGTGGAGAGGTTCTCCGGGTCGAACTCCAGATTCAGTTTCTCCTCAGGGTAGAGGGGGGTCAGGTTATCGAAAAGGATCTTGTCGCGGGCCGCCTCCGGGCTCTCGAAGTTCACTTCGTCCACCTTGAGGAGGGCGAAGTACTTCTCCCCTTCCTTGGGGGGGCGGACCTCGCCGGAAACGGTGTCCCCCGTCCGCAGGCTGAACCGCCGGATCTGTGACGGGGAGATGTAGATGTCGTCCGGACTGGGGAGGTAGTTGTAATCCACGGCGCGGAGAAATCCGAAGCCGTCCGGCAGGATCTCCAGGACTCCGGTCCCGGAGATCACGCCGTTTTTCTCGGCCTGGGTCTGCAGGATCGCAAAAATCAGATCCTGCCTGCGCATGCCGCTGGCGCCCGGGACGTCGAGGTCCTTGGCCAGCTTTGCCAATTCACTGATCGGTTGCCGCTTGATATCATCGATGTGCATTTTCGTTTCCTATCTAAAATGTGCGTTGATTCGTATCCGCAGATGCAACGCATCCGCTACGTTTGAAAAACCGCTATCGCCTGTGGCTTGTTATTATCCATCCAAAATAACTTCAGATTTTGTGATGTATCGATTTATGAAAGAGGTGCACGGATTTTTTCGGGTCGCTAATTTGATCTATGGATTCAATCCAAGAGGAAGGACTTAGCATACGCCTTTCTGAATTTTGATTTTCTTCTATACCCAACCGTTCCCGGATGTCAAGCGTTTTTTAGTGCATCCCCCCATCGCACAGCATGATGAGGCTGATCTGTCTGCCCGTACGGCCGCCGGCGGCGCGGTGTGAAAAGAAGAGATCCTGCCGGCACGACGTACAAAGACCGGAGGCGTAAATGTTTTCCGAAGGAACCCCCGCCGCCAGAATCCGGAGACGATTGGCAAGGGCGAGATCAACCATCCAGCGCTCCTTCTGCGGGCAAGGACGGAAAAAAAGATCGGCGTCCGGCACGGCGGAAAAAGCAGCCAGGACCGGGGCGTCGACCTGATAGCAGCAGGGGCCGATCGCCGGCCCGATGACGGCCAGAATATCCTCCGGGCGGGAGGAAAACCGCTCGGTGAGGGTCGCGACCATTCGGGCCGCAATGCCGAGGGCGGTCCCCCGCCAGCCCGCATGGGCCGCCCCGATGACCCGGCGGATCCGGTCCACGAAGAAGAGCGGGACGCAGTCCGCCGTCCGGATCCCGAGAGCCACCCCCGGACGATCGGTGATCAGGCCGTCGCATTCGGGCAACCCGTCGGGCAGGGGACCCTCTTCGTCGATCAGATAGATCCGGTCGCCATGGAGCTGCCTCATCAGGATCAGCCGTCCGTCCGGAATCGCGAAGGCGTCTTTGACCAGGTTCAGATTTTGGAGGAGATCCTCTTCCTCATCCCCCACGAGATCGCCCGTGTTGAGGCCATCGTACGGCGCCCGGCTCACGCCGCCACGCCGCGTGCAGAAGGCGTGGGTCAAGAAATCCTGCGCCGAGAGCTCCCCGGATTCAAGATACTCTATGGTCCCGCTGCGCGCGAAACGGAACATGGCCTACCCCGCCCCTCCCCTCTCATGGAGGAACGCGCAGAGGCCGGCCATGTCCTCCGGCGGCGGCGAGGCAAATCGCATCGCCTCCCCGGTCACAGGATGGGTAAAGGCGAGACGCCAGGCGTGCAGGGCCTGCCGGTCGAGCGCCTTCATCCGGGCGCGGGCCGCCGGATCGCCGACGGCCCGGATTCTCCCGGCGCCGCCGTAGACCCGGTCCCCGACGACGGGATGGCCGATCTCCGTCAGATGGACACGGATCTGGTGGGTCCGACCCGTTTCGATATTCACCTCCAACAGGGCGGCAACCATGTAGCGTTCGCGGACGCGCCAGACGGTCACGGCGGACCGTCCCCGGCGGCTCTGCGTGGACATCCGCTTGCGGTCCGTCGGGTGGCGTCCGACGGCGGACTCTATTCTTCCCCCGTCCGTCTTCGGATCCCCGTATACGAGGGCCTGGTAGGTCTTCTTCATCTCGTGGCGCTTGAACTGCCCGGCCAGCCCGCGGTGGGCATGGTCGGATTTGGCGACCACCATGAGTCCGGAGGTCTCCTTGTCGAGGCGGTGGACGATCCCGGGGCGCAGCACGCCGCCGATCCCCGAGAGATCGCGGCAGTGGTGCAGCAGCGCGTTGACGAGTGTCCCTCCCGAATGGCCGGCGGCCGGATGCACGACCATCCCCGCCGGTTTGTCGACGACCAGCAACGATGCGTCCTCATAGAGGATTTCCAGCGGGATCGCCTCGGGGATGACCCCGGATGGCCGCGCCGCCGGGATAACGATGGCGACAACATCCCCCGGCTTCATCTTCCGGCCGGCCCGGCCCGGTCGGTCGTTAACCTGGACTTGCCCCTCATCGACGGCCCGTCCGATCTGGGTGCGGGAAAGACCGATTTCCCGGGCGGTCAGAAAGAGATCCAGGCGAAGGCCCACATCTTCCGCCGCTACCGTGAAGCGGTGATAACTTTCACCTCCGTCCATCGAAGCCCTCACGCCTTATGTTCCGTTAGAACGGCCTTCAGCGCGTCCCGGATCTCGGCAAACTCATCCGGATCGACCGTTCGGACGTCCAGCAGGACCCGATCGTCGGCCACCCGGACGATGACCGGCAGCTCGCGCCGCCGGAGACGTTCCTCCAGAGCGGCAGCCGAGAGGAACGCAACCCGCAGACCGACGAGGAGCGTCGGGATCTCCCGGGTGGGAAGTGACCCGCCGCCGGCCATCGAGACGCCGGTTACAAGTTGGATATCCAACCCCTCCGGCAACGCGCGCCGGAGGATCGCCGCCAGCCGCTTCGCCCGCCTCTTCACATCGGCGATGGGCTCCGTCAGCGCCCGCAGGACCCGGATGTCGGCAAGCGCCTCCGCGGGCCGGAGGTACTTCACCATCGTCGCCTCCAGGGCCGCCAGCGTCAGCTTGTCGATCCGAAGCGCCCGGTTCAGTGGGTTCCGCCGGATCCGCTCCAGAAATTCCCGTTTCCCGAGAATGATACCCGCCTGGGGTCCGCCCAGCAGCTTGTCGCCGCTGAAGGTGACCACGTCCGCCCCCGCGGCGAGGCAGTCGCGGACGGTGGGCTCCCGCTCCAGGCCGTAACGGTCCAGTTCGATCAGGCAGCCGCTCCCCAGGTCGTCCACGACGGGAAGGTGATGTTTCTTCCCCAGGGCAACAAGGGATTCCAGATCCGCCTCCTCGGTGAACCCCATGATCCGGAAGTTGCTCGTGTGGACCTTGAGGATGATCCCCGTCTCCGGAGAGATCGCCCGTTCGTAGTCGGAAAGCCGCGTCCGGTTCGTCGTCCCAACCTCTCTCAGGCGGGCGCCGCTTTTCTCCATCACGTCGGGGATCCGGAACTCCCCGCCGATCTCAATCAACTCGCCCCGCGAGACGATCGCCTCCTTCCCCTCGGATAGCGCATTGAGGACCAGAAGGATCGCGGCGGCGTTGTTGTTGACGACGAGGGCGTCCTCCGCTCCGGTCAGCGCGCAGAGGAGCCCCCGGACATGGTCGTAGCGGAGCCCCCGCTCCCCCTTCTCCAGGTCATATTCAAGGTTGGAATAGCCCCGGGCGACCTCGACGACCCGCTCGATCGCCTCCCGGCAGAGGGGTGCCCGGCCGAGGTTTGTGTGGAGGATGACGCCCGTCGCGTTGATCACCCGGCGGAGCCGGTAAGAACGATAGCCCTCGGCGATCTCCGCGGCCCCGTCCGCCGCCTGCTCCGGCGTCGGCAGT
>JAHIMW010000087.1 GCA_018896355.1 Pseudomonadota bacterium | reverse complement strand
TCATATAATTATATTTTGTCTTTTCATAAGATATTCTTATGTGGATGTCAATACCAAATATCATGTAATGCGACAATTTTGTGGCAAACGCTGGTCCTGTGATTTCCGCATGCACCCATCGTCAGTCCGAAGAAGTCTGCTACACAAGCACATCAGCCTCGATTATTGACTACAATAAACTATCGACAAGCACCTGATTATTCGATTTCGTCGATAAGGTGACAATGAAATTGCTTGCTATCGGGATTTGATCTCTTCTTTTTTCACGAAAGTACGCATCAACCGGATGAACCGTTTATCCCTTGCCCAGCTTGATCGCGCACAACTCACCGCACATCGTGCACCCCTCTTCCTTCGCCGTTGCGCTTTTCTCAAGTAATTTCGATGCTTTCTCTATGTCTATAGCCGTAGAAATCTGCCCCTGCCAGTCGATCGCCTTTCGGTACCGGGCCATCATGACGTCCTGTTCCAGCGCGCCGGGCAACCCTTTGGCAATGTCGGCGATATGGGCGGCAATGCGCGAAGCCATGATCCCTTCCCGAACATCCTCGATACTGGGCAGGCGGAGGTGTTCGGAAGGCGTCACATAGCAGAGAAAATCGGCCCCGCAAGCGCCGGCAATCGCCCCGCCGATCGCCGCGGTGATATGATCGTAACCGGGAGCGATATCCGTGGGCAAGGGCCCCAGAACGTAAAAGGGCGCCCCGTTGCAGAGATTCTTTTCCATCTGGACGTTCGCCTGGATATCCTTGATGGGTACATGGCCCGGCCCCTCGATCATCACCTGTACACCCTGATCTCTGGCCCTTTTGCAGAGCTCGCCCAGCAGGATGAGTTCCTGCACCTGACCCCGGTCGGTTGCATCGGCAATGCACCCCGGGCGCAGACCGTCGCCCAGGCTTAAAACCATGTCGTAGCGGTGGGCAATTTCCAGCAAACGGTTATAATGTTCGTAGAGGGGATTTTCCGCTCCATTGCATCTCATCCAGTTGGCCGTAATGGAGCCGCCGCGGCTTACAATGCCCAGAATCCTCCCCTGGGCTTCCACGCTGGCAACGCTTCTCCGCGTCACACCGCAATGGACGGTAAGGAAATCCACGCCATCCTCGCCATTTTTTTCAATCACGGCAAAGATATCGTCCGCGCTCATGGCCGCAATGGCTTTTTTCGCGGCCAGCATGGCGGCGGCGGCCTGGTATATCGGGACGGTGCCCAGCGGCACGGAAGACGCCTTGAGGATCGCCTTTCTGATGGCGCCAAGATCGCCGCCCGTGGAAAGATCCATGATCGTATCCGCACCGGCGGCAACGGAAACTTTCACTTTTTCCAGCTCCACATCCAGGTCCGTATGGTCGCCCGAGGTTCCGATATTGGCATTGACCTTGGTCCGCAACCCTTTTCCTATGGCAAGGGGTGAAATGGCGGTATGCGTGTTGTTGCGAACGACCACGATATTGCCCTCGGCCACACCTTTCCGGATGAATTCCGGGGAGACGCCCTCGTTTTCGGCGCATATCCTCATCTCTTCCGTTATTCGGCCGTTTCTTGCCTCTTCCAGTTGTGTCATTTCCATTCTCCTTGCAGATCAAACAGTTCTTTGAGGCCGGCAGACTATCCGCTGCCGCCGCTCCCGCCGGCCGTTGGGCAGCGGGAAACACCTTGAAACAAAAAAGGGCCGCCCTTTTTCTGAAGGATATGGCCCTTGGGAAAGTCGATAGATCAAACGCCAATCCCTACGCTGGCATTACCCAGGTCAGGTTCAAAGGGTATCTTCTCAGCCCGTACCGGCACCCCTGTTTTGCTTGCGATCAGATTACTTCAATATTTTTCCAATATCAAGTATCTTTATACGGCACATCCCAATAGTTGCCGATGTGCCCTACTCCGGGACAATACCTTTCAACACGGTCCCGACGGCGCCGACCGCCAGCATGTTGTCGATCCCCATGCTCATGTCCGCCACGATGATGATCCGGACCGCCTGCCAGATATTACCGGACTCCACTCCATACAACCGGGCAGGAGGTTTATTCCTGCCCGGTTGTCAGTGTGCAGGTTGCATCGGGTTTGGGCTTCGCCCGAAGATACCGGGTTGCCGTATAGAGCAGGAGCGCGATAAAGACGAAACGCAATTCCTTCTCCGGCATGACGTGAGCGAAACTGCCGCCGGCATAAACCCCTGCGAGCACCCCGGCGATGAGTCCGGGCAGGAGACTCTTCCGGGTGTTACCGATCTTCCAGTGGGTCCACGCCCCCACGGCTGAGGCGGGGATCATGGCCAGCAGGGAGATCCCCTGGGCCGTATGCTGGGGGATGCCGGCGAAAATCACCATCATCGGCACCATGAAAATCCCGCCGCCCACCCCCATCATCCCGGAGACAAAGCCGGTCAACGCACCCAGAACGACCAGAAAACACCAGCGGATCCAATCCGGCAACGTCCCTTCCGTAACAGGCGGCAGGAAGGGCTTCAGCAGTAGCAACAGGGTGATGAAGAGAAGGAAACATCCGAAATACCGTTTCAGTTTCCATTCCGGCAGGAAAGAACAGTATTTCGCGCCGAAGCGGACCGTCATGAGGGCCATCGCAGCAAGCAGCGCGGAGGCCGGAATATCGGCCGAGCCGTGAAGATAGTAGATGAACGATCCCGCCACGGCCGTAAAGACGACGGCCACGAGGCTCGTGCCGTGGGCCTCCTGCTGCCGGAACCGGAGCACCTCCGTCATCAGCGGGATCATGATCACCCCACCGCCCACCCCGACCAGACCGCCCAGAACACCGGCAGTCAAACCAATCCAAAGACCGGACATACCCCCCCCCTCAATCTAAAAGAAATCACCCGGAAGGCCTCCTCTTCGGCATACCGATCCACCGCCGTGCAAAGGCCTGCATCCCCGGGGAACTGCGGATCTACTACGGGCGGAAATCCGGTGTCAACTGTTTTATTTGAAAATATCCGGCTTTACAATCAGCCGTCCTTTTGTTAAAGAGTACTAAAATATTTGCCGATCAGGGGCGGAGGTGCTAAGTGGTCCCGGTGCAGCTCGATTTTCGAGAAAGCAAGAGCAACCGTTGAACCGGTCACGAAATCATGAACAGAGATGCCGTCATAAAAATTTCGCTGCTGCTGGCGCTGATCCTCGCCGGCGTTTTTCTTTTCTACCATTACGACCTCTACAGCTTTTTCCTCAGCCGGAAAAAGATCATCCATTTCGTAAGCTCCTTCGGCCCTCTCTCGGTGGTGATCTTCATCGCTCTCCAGATCGTCCAGGTTCTGGTCGCGCCGATTCCCGGAGAGATCAGCGGTTTCATCGGCGGATATCTCTACGGACCCGTCCTGGGGACGCTCTATTCCACAATCGGTCTTGCCATCGGATCCTGGCTTGCCTTTCTGCTGGCCCGCTGGCTCGGCCTGCCGTTCGTGGAGAAGATCATCCCCCCCCGGATTATCCAAAAGTACGACTACTTCATGGAGCACCGGGGCATTCCGATCACCTTCATCCTGTTTCTGATCCCCGGCTTCCCGAAGGACGCCCTCTCATACATCGTCGGCCTCAGCCACATGAGGACGACAACCTTTCTGATCCTCTGCACCGCCGGGCGTCTCATGGGCACAATCATGCTCTCCGTGAGCGGAAGTTACGCACGCAACGACCAGAATACCGCCATGGTGGCCATCCTCGGAATCAGCGTTCTGGTCGTGCTCCTGGCCTGGTATTACCACGAAGCGCTGCTCAACCTGTTGAGAAAGAAAAGAGAGCCGTGAATGAAAATGATAACCGCCGCGATGCGGCGCCCGAAAATTTTCCATCAAGGCGTCCACGTCGGCCGGCTTTTCCTTCGGGTTGAGCATCGCGGCACAAAAACGTATCATGATTTCGCCTCTCAAGGAGGGAGAGAACCTTGGAACCGATCTTGAATGAATTTGTGATCATTTTTCTTCTGATTTTGGTCAACGGCTTTTTCGCCGGCGCCGAACTTGCAGTCATTTCCGCACGCAAGAGCCGGATCGCCAGCCTCGCCTCGGCCGGCAACCGCCAGGCCGGGCTCGTCGAGCAGATCCAGAAGGACCCCCACCGTTTTCTCGCAACCGTCCAGATCGGCGTTACGGTCGTCGGCTCGCTCGCCTCGGCCATCGGCGGTTCAGCGGCGGTCCAATATCTCAAGCCGCTGCTCCAGGCCGTACCCGTCCCGTTCATCCAACATGCGGCGGAGCCCCTTTCCCTTGCCATTGTTGTGCTGGGGATATCCTACCTCTTCCTCGTCTTAGGCGAACTGGCGCCCAAGACCATCGGGTTGCAGTACGCGGACCGGATCGCCTTGAACGTCGCCCGGCCGATCCATCTGCTGTCGGTCGTCGCGGCGGTTGTCGTCCGGTTTCTGACCTTCTCCAATCGGGCGGTTCTTTCGCTTCTGGGAATCACACCGAAGGGGGGACAGGCCTTCGTCACCCGGGAGGAGGTACAGCATTTCCTCGCGGAGGGAAGCGAAGCAGGCGCGCTGACCGAAACCGAACACCGCTACATCGAGAACATCTTCGAATTCTCACACACCACCGTCCGCGAGGTCATGGTGCCGAGGGCGCGGATCGTCGCGATCGACCTGGAACTGCCGCTGGAAGAGACTCTCCGGACCGTCCGGGAGAATATGTACACCCGCTATCCGGTCATTCGGGGTGACATGGACCATGTGGTCGGTTTCGTCCACACGAAGGACATCCTGATCGGAAACCTCTGTACGGAAAAAGCGTTCGACATCGCCGGGATCGTCCGCGCCCCGCTGTTCGTCCCGGAGGGGAAGAAGGTGAGCAGCCTCCTCCGGGAGATGCAGCGCAAACGCGTCCAGATGGCGCTCGTCGTAGATGAGTACGGCATCCTGAGCGGCCTCGCCACAACGGAGGATCTGCTTGAAGAGCTCGTGGGAGAGATCGAGGATGAGCATGACATCGGCGAGGCGCGCCGGGTGCAGAAGCTCCCGGACGGGAGCCTGCTGGTAGACGCACTCCTGCCCGTCAATGAACTGGAGGAACATCTCGGCATCACGCTCGGCGAGGGGCTCCGCTACGACACGCTGGCCGGTCTGATTCTCGACCGTCTCGGGAAGTTCCCGGAAAAAGGGGAAAAAATCGAATGGCGGGAGTATCTGATCTCCTGTGAAGAGGTAACGAAGACGGCCATCCTCAAGGTCCGGATCGTAAAACGAGAGGGATCGGCCGCCGGTGCGGCGCCTCCGGAAAACGGCGGGGCCATCCGCTAAAAACCTGTCCCTGAGAAGGAAAAGATTCACCTTTCCCAGATTCACTCTCATCCCCTTACTATTTGGCAAACGGCAGCACCCAGATGAGCATCGCCGGCACATAACAGGAGACGAGCGAAACTATCACGTAAGGCACCGACATGGATAGAAATTCCTTCAGGGTGCTCATTCGCTTGTCCTCCTTGTCAGCGAGGCATTTCGCCACGAACAGGGCGGGGGCGCCGGCGATCGTCAGGTTGCTCCCGAGCGTTCCCGCCCAGAGGAGCATCCAGTACAAGGGCCAGGGGTTGATTCCCTGTTCGCCGAGGTCGCGGATGACATACAGCATCGTCAGAATGTAGGCATCGTGCTCGACGATGCCGACGATGGGCGCTGTGACCCAGTACATCACCGTGCTGCCGAGGACGATGCTTTCTTTGATCATCGGGGTGATCGCCGCAACGACAAGCTTGATCACACCGGCATGTTCGAGTCCGCCGACCAGCGCAAACAGCGACACATAGAAGAATATGGCGCGCCAGTCGAGTTCCTTCAGTATCTCTTCTACATCGGGGATCGCCACGGTAAAGCGGTCCTTGAACTGTGTGAACAACAGGACGCTGGCAAGGGCGCCCCACATGGCGATGAAGCCGAGATGGAAGCCGAATGCTTCCCGGAAGGCCATGGCCAGAATGGTCAGAAGGAAGATCCCGCAGGTGATGATTGCGAAGGGCTTGTCCTTGATGCAGTCGGAAGGTTTCTCATCTGCCATTGAAGCTACGTCCATCTTGACAGAACTGTATTCTTTTCTGAATTTAAAATAGAAGAATGTGCAGGTCACAATATAGGAGATCAGCAGAACAAAGAAGGAAGATGGTCTGCCCATGTGCCAGATGAAGCCCCAGAACTCGATCTTGGCAACACTGTGGAGCATCTGGGGAGGCAGATCGCCCAACAGCATCGCCGTTCCCATGAAATTCGCGCACATCCCCATGAACAAGACAGGTCCGAAGGCGGGGAAATTAAAGCGCCGGCAGGCGTGGAAGATGACGGGGGCGAACATCAAGACGACGACGACATTGTCGATAAGCATCGAAACGAAGCCGGCCAGCGCGCCAATGCCGGTGATGAACAAAGCTGCATTTCCTTTGGCCAGCTTCAAAACCAGGCAAGACAGATAAGCGGGGAGCCCGGACCGCCCGAAAAAACCGGAAATTGTCCAGATGGAAAGCAAAATGGCAATAACGTTCCAGTCAACGGCTTTAAAGGCTTCGACGTCCGTCATGATACCAAAACAGATCATCGCAGAGACCCCTATCAGGGCCGCGATGACGCTGTCGAACCACCCCGTGATCACTA
>JAHIMW010000086.1 GCA_018896355.1 Pseudomonadota bacterium | reverse complement strand
TCATTGAATTGAAACAGGATGTGGACAAGTTGTTGGAACAACTCGGTAAAGAGAAGAAATATGATGTATAGAAATGACTGACAGGTCCGACGATGTGGTTCGTTGCGATTGGTGCAACGAATGCTTTTCCAAAATCCTGAGTTCAGAACCGGAAATTGCCTGCAAACTTCATAAGTAATAGAAAGGTGGAGTCTAATGAACACAATGAAAGCGTTGCGTTGGCATGATAAGGAAGACATTAGAGTCGATGAAATTCCAATTCCGAAACCCGGTCCTGATGAAGTCCTGATCAAGGTTATGTTTTCCGGGATCTGCGGCTCAGAAGTTCACGAATATCTTGCCGGGCCTATTTTCATTCCTTTGGAACCGCACCCGCTCACCGGGACGCAAGCGCCTCAGATCATGGGGCATGAGTTTGGAGGTCGCATTGTCGAATTGGGTTCAAATGTAAAGGAAATCGCTCGAGATACAATAGTCACAGTTAATCCTGTTCTATCATGTGGCAAATGTAAATCGTGCCTTCGAGGTCATCTGAATCTGTGTGAGCAGCTGGCTTATTATGGACTTATAGGTAATGGGGGGCACGCCGAGTATGCTGTAGTGAAAGCTGCTAACTGTGTTCCGATCCCGAACGATGTACCGACCGAGTACGTCGCATTCGGGGAACCGGCCGGCGTCGCCTATCATGCTGTGAACCAGGCACAGGTCAAGGATGGTTCCAGTCTGGTTGTAATAGGCGGAGGACCTATCGGACAATTAGTAGTGCAATATGCCAGGCAGGCGGGAGCCGAAAAGATTTTCCTGACGGAGATTGCCACCAGCCGTATCAATCTGGCGAAGAAAATCGGTGATGTTGACGAGGTCTTCAACCCAATAGATTGCAATGTCATGGATGAGATTCTGGCTCGAACAGAAGACCAGGGCGTTGACTGCGCAATCGAGTGCTGTGGAGGAGGCAAGACCGGCATGCTTGAGGATACCGCGGCTCAAGCGGTAGAATTGACACGGGCGGAAGGCGCCGCTGTGATTGTTGGGACCTTTGCGGAGCCCACCGAATTCCACTTTAATAATATTGTGCTAATGGAGCGCAAAGTAGTGGGCTCGTGGGTCTGGCAGACCCAAAGAGAATACAGCAAGGCAATGCAGATGATCGTTGAGGGAAACGTTAAAGTGCTGCCTTTAATCACCAGGAAGGTGCGGATCGAAGATGCTCTTTCGGATGGTATCCAGACTCTTCATTTACACAAGGATGAGCATTTGAAGATTCTGGTGGATTTAACTTAAGAGAGTTGAAGTATGAACAGTTTCAGAAGAAGAACTTTAATAAAAAGGTCTATTGATAAGGTAAAGAGTGCACAGTGGGCTGTAGATGTTTTTCAAGCTACAACTATAAATGAATTATTGGATAAAGCTGCAATCAATGCAGTTGAACTCTTTCAGAGTCCGATCTGTGTGCTTTTACTGGTTAAGGATGACTGCCTGGTTGCTGAAGCGGCGCAAGGTCTTGATCTTGATAAGATTGAGACAGATAAAATTCCTATTGGTAAAAGTTACTCAGGACGGTTGGTAAAACGTGGAGAACCCCGATTATTTGTTGATGTGACTCATTATATCAAAACAATACCGGACAACCTGGAACCTTATTACTCTGGTTCTATGGTTTCCACACCACTGATTTATAACAAACAGATCTTTGGCTTAATCAATGCCTGCCGCCCGGCGCCATTGACGCCTTTTTCCCGGGAAGACCTCAATCGTCTGATAAGCTATGGAAGTCAGACAGCCTTTGCTATTACAAGCCAGAGACTGGTTGATAAACGAACATCTGAACTAAATAAAGCTCAATCAGCTTTGTTACACGCAAACGAACAACTTAAGAAGGACATCACCGGGCGCAAGTTGGCAGAGGACGAACTGAAACAAAAGACAGATCAAATTATTTCCAGCCAAAAAGAGATTGAAAGTCTTTATGCTAAATCAGAAAATGCCAGAAAAGCCCTGCTGAGCATTCTTCAGGATGTTAACGAAAAAGGGAAAGCCTTGCGAGAATCTGAGGGAAGATTTCGAGATGTCGTAAACAATACCGGGGACTGGATTTGGGAGCTTGATAAAGAAGGGCGCTATACCTACAGCAGTCCGGTTGTCAAACAGGTGGTAGGTTATGAAGATAAGGAAGTGTTGGGAAAACATTTCTATGATTTCTTCCATCCTGACGAGCGTGACGAATTGAAAAACGCCGTTTTTGAATTATTTAAACAGAAGAAACCCTTAAAGGATTTTATCAATCGCAATGTGCATAAGGACGGACACGTTGTTATTCTGGAAATAAGCGGCGTTCCACTCTTGGATGATAGCGGAAATCTTGTGGGATACCGGGGAATTGATCGGGACATCACCCCTCGCAAGGAAGCCGAAGAAAAGCTCAAAGAGACCCTTGAGATGCTGAGAAAATCCTTAGCCGGCACCATACAGGCAATGTCATTAACAGTAGAGACAAGAGACCCTTATACCGCAGGCCATCAGCGGCGAGTGGCCGATTTTGCCCGTGCCATTGCGACGGAGATGGGTCTTACGGCTGATCAAATTGAAGGCATCCGTACGGCAAGCGCAATTCATGATATCGGCAAGATATCCGTTCCTGCAGAGATCCTCAGCAAACCCACAAAATTATCTGAGCTTGAATTCAGCCTGATCAAAGTGCATTCTCAGTCCGGATATGACATCTTGATAGAGATCGATTTCCCCTGGCCGGTTGCACGGATGGTGCTGGAGCATCACGAGAGGATGAATGGTTCCGGATATCCGCAGGGGCTATCCGGAGACAAGCTGCTGATCGAATCCCGGATCATTGCCGTGGCCGATGTTGTAGAGGCTATGGCCTCCTACCGTCCCTACCGACCTGAGTTGGGGATTGATAAAGCCCTTGATGAGATTTCGAAGAATAAGGGTATTCTCTATGACCAAGAGGTGGCGGACGTCTGTCTACGTCTTTTCCGAGAAAAAAGATTCGAATTTCCCGGACAGATAAAGCGATAATCGATATATCGGATGTGGGCAATGAAGCTCCCCGCCGCAAGCGGCGGGGAATTGACCCTGAAAGATTAAAAGCCGGGCTCCGTGTCGAACCGGTGCGCCCCGCCGGGGAGGTTGGCGGGGTCGATCGTTTCGGCGTCTTCGGGCGTCGTTCCTTCGAGAAAGCATTCGAAGATCGCCCCGAGCTGCGACGGTTTGGCCGGGGCGCCGGTTTTCGGATCGACCTTGACGAAGACGATCCCCTCCGGGACGGGGAACGCCTCGATCGGGGTCCCCTCAAGGGCTTTCTCCGCAAAATAGAGCCAGATCGGCGCCGCGGCGCGGCCGCCGACCTCCTGCCGGCCCATGGGCCGCTCCTGATCGAAGCCCACCCAGACTCCGGCGACCAGCGATGGCGTGAACCCCATGAACCAGGCGTCCCGCGTATCGTCCGTCGTCCCGGTCTTGCCGGCGACCGGCCGGCCGAGTTTCTTCACCCGCTGTCCAGTCCCGCTTTCGACGACGTCCTGCATGACGTAACTCGACATGAAGGCGATCCGCGGATCGATCACCTGCTCCGCCTTGGGCTGCGTCTCCTCAAAGACATGACCCGTCCGGTCGACGATTTTCTTGATGAAGAAAGGCTGCACCCGCTTCCCCCCGTTCGCCAGGACGCCGTAGGCCCGGACCAGCTCCTGAAGGGTGACCCCGGAGGTGCCGAGGGCCATCGAGAGGTTCCGGGCGAGGGGCGAGGAGATCCCCATGTTGGTCGCGTAGGAGGCGGCATAATCCACGCCGATCTCCTCAAGAACCTTGATTGTGATGATGTTCCGGGAGTGGATCAGCGCATTGTGCAGCGTCGTCGGACCGAGGAACTTTTCGTCGAAATTATTCGGTTTCCAGACCCCGTCCGGTTGCTGGGGATCCGGATAGACGATGGGGGCGTCCACGATCACCGTTGCGGGGGTCATCCCCTTGTCGAAAGCCGCCGTGTAGATCAGCGGCTTGAAGGCCGAGCCGGGTTGGCGCCGGGATTGGGTCGCACGGTTGAATTCACTCCGCTGGAAGCTGCGCCCCCCGACCATCGCCCGGATGGCGCCGGTCTTCGCATCCATCGCGAAGAGGGCCCCCTGCACCTCTCCTTTCTCATAGTTCTCACGCTCCTCCATCTCCTTGAGGCCCTGTTCCACCGCATCCCTCGCCGCCTGCTGCATCTGGATGTTCAGGGTTGTATAGACCTCGAGACCCTCCTTGTAGAGGACGTCTCTGCCGTATTTCTCCTGGATGTAGCGGCGGATGTTTTCAATGAAGTAGGCGGCGATCTTGTCCTTCGGCTTGATCGACCGGAGCTTGATCACCGTGGAGAGCGCCCGGTCCTTCTCGCGCTGGGTGAGGTAGCCGTCTTCCAGCATCCGAGTGAGGACATAGGCCTGGCGCTGGTAGGCCCGCTCCGGGTGGAGGTAGGGGGAGTAGTTGCTGGGGGCCTTGGGAAGCCCCGCCAACATGGCCGCTTCCGGAACCGTCAGATCCCGGGCGCTTTTCCCGAAATACCCCTGGGCGGCGGCCTCGACGCCGTAGGTCCCGTGGCCGAGGTAGATGTGATTCAGGTAGAGGGTGATGATCTCTTCCTTGGTCAGATAGCGGTCGATCTTGTAGGCCAAGAGCGCCTCTTTGATCTTCCGGATGTAGCTCTTCTCCGGGGAGAGGTAGAGAGACTTGGCGACCTGCTGGGTGATCGTGCTCCCCCCCTGGACGATCCTGCCCGCCTCGATATTCTTGAAAAAGGCCCGGGACATGCTCTGCATGTCGAACCCGCCGTGCTTGAAGAAGCGGGCGTCTTCCGCGGCGATGAAGGCCTGGATCACGATCTTCGGGATCTCTTCGTACTTGATAACCTTCCGGTCCTCGAGGAAGAACTCGTCGACCAGTTCGTTGTTGTCTGCATAGACCCGCGTCGTAATGCTGGGCCGATAATCTTTCAGGGCGGCGATGCTGGGGAGCTCCTTCAAGAGCACGTAATAGAACAGGCTGCTCCCCGCCAGTGCGACGATGACGAAGAACGCGAGGATCAAGACGATGATGATTCCCAAGAGGGAGCGTCGAGAGGACGATCTCTTCCTTCGCGTGGCTAAACGCTTGACGGGGGTCATGGGTTCCTATCTTCCATCTCTACGTCGGTTTCTTCCGCTTCTTCCGGTGCGGGTTTGTCTTTGCGGGCATATTTTGCCACAAAGATACTCACCTCATAAAGCACCATCAGCGGGACTGCCATCAGGATCTGGCTGACGGCATCGGGAGAGGGGGTCAGCACAGCGGCGACGATGAAAATGATCAGGATAGCGTAACGTCGATTTTTTGATAGCATTTTCGCGTTAACTATACCGACCTTGGCCAGGAAGAATATGAAGACCGGCATCTCGAAACAGAGGCCGAAGGCAAGCAGGAATTTGAGCGTCAGGCCGAGATACTCCCGGAAGGAGATCATCGGTTTCAGGAAATCGGTCGAAAAACTCACGAAGAAGCCGAAGGCCGGCGGCAGCGCTATGAAATAGCCGAACATGATGCCGCCGATGAAAAGAATCGAGGAGAAAAAGATGAACGGAAAGACGAGCCGCCTTTCTTTTTTGTAAAGCCCGGGGGAGATGAAACGCCAGATCTCGAAGAGGGTGTAGGGCGCCGTCAGAAACAGCGAGGCGAAGAAGGCGATCTTCATGTGGATGAAGAAGGCCTCCGGAAGCCCGGTGAAGATCATCGAACTCTGGGCCGGCAGCACTTCGACGAGGGGCTTGGTGATCACCCGGAAGGACCACTCCTTGAACAGGTAGCAGACGCCGAAACCTGCGCCGACGGCAATGAGGATGCGGATCAGCCGCGTCTTCAGCTCTTCGAGGTGCGACGTCAACGGCATTCTTTCTTCTTCGGGCTTTTCGTTTTCCATAGACGATGGGACTAAAGCGGCTCCGGTGAGGGAGCATTATGGGGACACGATGTGGCATCGTGTCCCCATAATGCTCAGGATAGGGTTTTGGGGTCGGCAGTCTTCGGGGCGTCATTTTCGGACCCCACGGGCGCTACGGGAGGATCCGGGGCTCCCTTCTCTTCCTCTTCCCCCGCGTCGTGAAGCAGGGAATCCTTAATCCCATCAATATCTTTCTTCAACTCGTCCGTCTTCAGCGTCTCCTTGATCGTTTCGGTGGCGCTGTCCGTCGCCCTGCGGAATTCGGAGAGACCTTTCCCCAGCGCCTTTGCGATGTCGGGCAGTTTCTTGGGGCCCACTACAAGCAGCGCGACGACCGCGATGATCAGCAACTCCGGCATACCGATACCAAACATGATCTCACCTTTTCTTTTTTCCGGATCCCACGACCGTTGAAAAATGCCCCTACGCTGTCATTCCCGCGAAAGCGGGAATCCAGAAGGTCTTGAAAAGACTGGATACCGGCGCCTGTCCCGGACTCCGATCCGGCTTTCGCCGGCATGACGATTTGCCTAATTTCAGGAGTAATTCAAATCTCTCTCTGCAGGCATTCCGGAAGGAGGTTTATAACCGCAGTCGGAAATGTTTGTCAATGTTTTTTCCGGCAGCGGCGCGACCGCGAAATCTTTTGCCATATCAGGGTTTTTGTGTTAGCTATACGACCCTGTCCGAGACGATGCGTTCATCCGCAGAGGAAGGAGACCGATGTCAAAGAAGACTGGTGTTGTTGAGGACTTGCGGTATATCCGGCACGGCGCCGGAGTTGCCCATCCCGAATCGCCCGAACGGCTCATCGCGATCTACGAGATGCTGGACAATCCCGACATGGCGTGGAAATTCACCGGGATCGACGCCAGGCACGCCACGCGAGAGGAGTTGGAGCGGGTCCACAGGCCTTTCCTCATCGATATCATCGGCCAAACGGCGGGAAAATCGATGACGATGCTGGATCCCGATACGTTCGCCACCGCCGAGACGTATGATACGGCAAGGCTGGCGGCCGGCGGGTTCATGAACGCGATCGACAGCGTGGTGTCCGGGAAGACGGACAACGCCTTTGCGCTGGTCCGGCCGCCGGGACACCATGCCCAGGCGGCAACCGCCGCGGGGTTCTGCATTTTTAACAACATCGCCGTCGGCGCCCGTCATGCGCAGGCCCGTTGGGGACTGGAACGGATCCTGATTGCGGACTGGGATCTCCATCACGGCAACGGCACCCAGGAGGCCTTTTACAGTGAGACTCAGGTTCTCTACTTTTCGACGCACCAGTCTCCCGGTTACCCCGGGACGGGCGGCTTCGAGGAGATGGGAAAGGGGCCGGGTCTCGGCTACACGATCAATGTCCCGCTGCGGCCC
>JAHIMW010000085.1 GCA_018896355.1 Pseudomonadota bacterium | reverse complement strand
TCTCTACCATCGGTTTTCCGGTCCCGGGAATCTCCGCGTCCCTGTTATTTTTTCCTCCAGTTTCAGGAACCCTTCCAGAAGGGCTTCCGGTCTGGGGGGGCATCCGGGGACATACACGTCCACCGGCACGAGGAGATCAACTCCTTCGATAACGTTGTATTGGCCTTCGAAAACGAAAGGGCCGCCGGAGATGGCGCAGTTGCCCATCGCAATGACCCACTTGGGCGACGGCATCTGTTCATAGAGGGTGGTCAGAACGGGCGCCATCTTTTTTGTGACGGTGCCGGTGACGATCATGAGATCGGCCTGTCGGGGGCTCGCCCGGAAAACACCCGCCCCAAATCGGTCGAGATCGAAGCGGGACATGGCGGAAGACATCATCTCGATGGCGCAGCAGGCCAGACCAAAAGTCATGGGCCAGATGGAATTGGCCCGGGCCAGATCAAGTACCTTCTCCACCAGAGCGAATTTTACTGGGAAAATTTCCTTTTCCAGGTAAACACCCCTTTCCCCCAGGCATAAAATATCGCCAGGGCAAGGATCAGCACAAAGCACAGCAGCGCGTAAAATTCATGCGGCCTTTCACCCTTCGCGTAATTCAATGCGACAGGGAAAAGGTAGAGCACGTCCACATCAAAGGCGATGAAGATGAGGGCATAGATGTAATAGTGCATGCCGTACCTTACCCAGGCGCTCCCATAGGGTTCGATGCCGCACTCATAGGTGTTGAGGGTTCTTGCCCCTTTTGTCCTTGGGGCCAGGATATAGGCGATGACGATCGGGGCGAGTGTAAAAAGGAGAGCGACGACACTGAAAAGGACCACCGGAGCGAATTCTTGCAGGCTATTCATAGGCGACACCCGATCCAGGACGACAGTTCACGTAAAACCGATTGAAGCTCCCTTTTTTGCGGCGCGAGTATAAGAAGAGCAATCCGGGTTGTCAAGAATTTTCTACAAAATTTTTTCTACAAAAAAAGCGGATAAAAATTTTATTGACACCCAGGACCATTTCTCCTAAGCACGGCGCGCTTTGAAGGGGGCGCTCGCGGCGATCCGACAGAGGTGAACCGATCGGGATGTTTTTTTCAGGAATCTCACTTCCCTGAAGACTGCCCTCCGTTCCGGTAATTTTTCTTCATCCCGTTGATGCTTCGCTTTATCTCCTTCACCAGCCAGTCCGGTTTCAGCAAGCGGCCCTCTGCGCCGAAAGAGAGAAGCCAAGCCGTAAATTCCGGTTCGGACGAGGCGGTGAAGGTCAGGATGATTGTCTCCTCGTCCTTTTTCGTGATCTCCTGATCGGGGCTCCAGATCCGTTCCGCCACATAGCAGGCGGACCAGCCCGTGAATTCCACTTCCACCGTAAACGTTTCATCTTTCATGACGCCGAAATGGCTGTTGAAAACCTTTTCAAAATCGAAATTCTCCGGAGGCTCAAAGGTCCGGTCCGTCAGCTCCACGGCTTTGATCCGATGCACCGCCAGGAGGGGGTCGAATTTCGGGGACCGGTAGCGTTCGCCGGGCGTCCGGGCCAGTTGGGCATGAAGATAGACCGTGTCGCGATGGGAAAACAGCTTGAGGGGTTTGATGTAAAAGGTCTTGGCCGCTTTTCCCATAATGCCCTGGTAAGTCAGGCGGCAGACCGCTTTTTTATCCATGGCTTCAATGAGTGTGCGAATCGCCTGATGTTGCGGCGAATAGTCGATGGTTCCCGGTCGAAAGGCGGCAAAGTGGCAGGCAAAAACGTTATCGTCGCCCGGCAGGAGCGCCCGGCTCTTGAGCAAGGCGCGGGTCGCCTCCTCGTAAAGAGGTTTCCCCATGAGATGTTCCGCAAAATCCCGGCACATCTGGAGGGTCCGGATCTCCATCTCCGTCAGCGGTATGATGGGCATCGGGCTTGACGGACGCTTGATCCGGTAATATTTCCTGTTTCCCTGAAAGGTTTCCTCGATATCCACGCCGTAGGCCATCCGGATGTCGTTCAATATCCGGATAACCGTCTGCTTCGAGCAATCCATGGACCGGGAGAGTTCCGTGAGGGAATAACGCTCCCCGGAGAACATCAGCCGGACGAACAGGCTGATCAGCTTCTGCCCGTAACTCCGGTAAAGATCCAGTTTTTTAGCCATAAACGCCTCCCATTATTGTGCGTCCAATGCTTTCCCTTATCTCATCCTGACGAAGGCCGGTCAATGGAAATCATCATAATCGTGTCGTCATATGGAACGATGCCGTAGTACCCTTGCAGAAAATTCCTCGTCGGAGCTCGCAAAATGAATGGT
>JAHIMW010000084.1 GCA_018896355.1 Pseudomonadota bacterium | reverse complement strand
TCGCGCAGATAGTGCAGACCCATCCGGTAACCTTCCCGGTCTTCCAGGAAATGACACATTTTCAGGAGGTGCCCGGCGATCAGATTTTCAAAGCGGCTGCCTTCATCGGCGATGGCGGACCAGTCCCAAAGGTAGAGCTTGGGCGCTTTCCGCAGGGAACGAACGGTGCTGTGGGCGTAGGGCGTAACGAGGTAACAGTAATACAGTCTTTCGAGGATATCGACCCAGTGAGAAACGGCGCGATGGCTGACCTCCAGGTCTTCCCTGATGGACTGCAGCGAGAGGGGGGTGCCGACCCTTTCGGCGAGCATGTCCGCCAGCAGTTCAAGGGCGGAAAGGTCCCGGACATTTTCCAGGTCGCGGATATCTTCCCTCAGGAAACGATCTTTTCCGCAAGGTCCTGAAGGATGGATGTTTCAGAATAACGAGTGATCAACATGGGATTTTTTATGCCATAAAGCAAAAAAAGTTGCTCTATATTTTGCTTTGCCGCGAATGAAGACCGGTATCTAAGCGTCAAGTAACCAGAATCCGGTTCCTTTGATGAAGAATGAATGGTGCTTAGGGGGTCTATCCCAAACGTTTTCCAAGATCATCCAACTGTTTCCGGAGCCTTGCGGGGAGCCGGTCGCCGAACCGGCGGAAGTGTCTCTCGATATCGGAGATCTCGGCCTTCCATGCTTCGGCGTCGACGCGGAACAATTCCTTCAGATCCGCGGGAGGAATAGCGAGCCCTGTGAGGTCGAGGTCGCCCTCTTTGGGCATCAGGCCGATCGGGGTTTCGACGGCCCCGACCTTGCCGTCGATCCGCTCGCACATCCATTTCAGCACCCGGCTGTTGTCGCCGAACCCCGGCCAGAGCCATTTCCCTTCCGGACTCTTGCGGAACCAGTTCACATAGAAGATCCGCGGGGCGTGCTTGCCGAAGCGGTCGCCCATCGCCAGCCAGTGCCCGAAGTAATCGGCCATGTTGTAGCCGCAGAAGGGCTGCATCGCGAACGGGTCGCGCCGGAGGTTGCCCACGGCGCCGATGTTGGCGGCGGTTGTTTCGGAAGAGGCGGTGGCCCCCATGAAGACGCCGTGGTCCCAGGAATAGGCCTCGTGGATCAGCGGCATGACGCTGGTACGGCGGCCGCCGAAGACGAAGATGTCAATCGGAACGCCTTGGGGTTTCTCCCAGTCGGGGCAGATGACCGGGCATTGGCTTGCCGGGGCGGTGAAACGGGAATTCGGATGGGCGGCCGGCTTGTTGCCGCCGGGGGTCCAGTCCCGGCCCTTCCAGTCGATCGCGTGGGCCGGAGGTTCACCGTCCATCCCTTCCCACCAGATGTCGCCGTCGTCGGTCAGGGCGCAGTTGGTGAAAATCGTGTTCTCGTTGATGGTGTCCATCGCGGAGGGGTTGGAGTCGTATGAGGTTCCGGGGGCGACACCGAAGAAGCCATATTCGGGGTTGATTGCGTACGGTCTTCCATCCGGGCCGATCTTGATCCAGGCGATGTCGTCGCCGACGCACTCGCATTTCCAGTCGGGGATGGTCGGCGTGAGCATCGCGAGATTGGTCTTGCCGCAGGCGGACGGGAAGGCGGCGGCAATATGGTACTGTTTGCCCGCGGGACTCGTCAGGCGCAGGATCAGCATATGTTCGGCCATCCACCCCTCCCGTTTCGCCATGGCCGAGGCGATGCGCAGCGCCAGACACTTCTTCCCGAGCAGCGCGTTGCCTCCGTAGCCGCTCCCGTAAGACCAGATGAGGTTCTCTTCCGGGAAATGGCTGATATACTTCTGATCGAGGGGGGCGCAGGGCCAGGACGAATCCTTCTGTCCCGGCGCCAGCGGCGCGCCGATCGAGTGCAGGCAGGGGATGAACTCGCCGTCGGCGCCCAGTTTTTCCATTACGGCTGTGCCGACGCGGGTCATGATGTGCATGTTGCAGACCACGTACGGGCTGTCTGTGATCTCGACGCCGATCTTCGCGATCGGTGAATTGACGGGCCCCATTGAGAAGGGGATCACAAACAGGGTGCGGCCCTTCATGCAGCCTGCGTAGAGGCCCTTCATCTTTGTCTTCAGCTCTTCCGGCGCGACCCAGTTGTTGGTCGGTCCTGCATCGTCCCTGTTTGCCGTGCTGATGTAGGTGCGCGATTCGATTCGGGCCACGTCGCTTGGCGTGGAGCGGAAGAGGAAGCTGTTCGGACGTTTTTCAAGCGGCGTGGCCATGCCGCCTTCCACCATCCGCTTCATCAGGCGGTCATACTCCTCCTGGCTGCCGTCGCACCAATAGACGGAATCGGGCCGGCACATGTCGGCCACCTCCTTCACCCAGCCATTCAGTTTTGCATGTTGCAAGTTCATAAATATTCTCCTCAATATGCCGTTACAATACGCGACAGGGGATCGTATCCAAATCCCTTTCAAAAGGTCTTCAATCGGTCTGCCGCTCAGGCCGGCAATCTCTTACCGGTGCAGCTCAATCCCGGCGATCTTTTCGTAGAATCGGACCAGCGCGCTGTGGTCGGCGTCGCCCATTCCGTCGTCCCGGAGCGACAGCATCATCTTCATCACTTCGTCGGTGAGCGGGGTCGGCACCGCAATCCCTTTCGCGGTGTCCAGCACGTTGTTCAGGTCCTTGATGTGGAGGTTGATCCGGAAACCGGGCTTGAAATTCCGGTCCATCATCATCGGGGCCTTGGCGTTCATTACCGTGCTGCCGGCCAGGCCGCCGCGGATTGCCTGAAAGACGAGATCCGGGTTGACGCCCGCCTTGGTGGCCAGGACCAGCGCCTCGGAGACGGCGGCGATGTTGGCGGCGACGACGATCTGGTTGGCAAGCTTCGTGACGTTTCCCGCCCCGATTTCACCGCAGAGGACGACGGAGGCGCCCATCGTCTTCATCGCGGGCAGGAATTCATCGAAGTCGGCCTGGTTGCCTCCGACCATGATCGAGAGCGTTCCGTCGATCGCTTTCGGTTCCCCGCCGCTGACCGGGGCGTCCAGCATCCGGATCTTCTTTTCGGCAAGCCGGGCGGCCACCTCGCGGCTGACGAGCGGGGCGATGGAACTCATGTCGATCAGGATCGAACCGGGTTGCATGGCTTCCAACAGACCGTCCTTCCCCAAGACGACCTCCTGCACTTGCGGCGAGTTGGGGAGCATCGTGATTACCACGTCCGCCTTTGCGGCGACGTCCTTCGGAGAGGCGCCTTTTTCCGCCCCTGCCTGCACGACCTCATCGACCGCCGCGGCGACGATGTCGTAGACGACGAGCGGATATCCTGCCTTCAACAGATTCTTGCTCATGGGCTTTCCCATGATTCCCAGACCGATAAACCCAATTTTTTTCATCTTTATTCACTCCTTTTCATTAGTATGAATTCAAAGCAGCGTTTCAAACCTGCTTCTATTTTTCGGACCAATAACCTTCCCTGCAGAACTGATGCATTCGGGGGCGGACAATGGCCTTTTTCAGCGACCGGCCGTCTCCTGCCGATCTATGGATGGTATCCGTGCGCAGGCAGCCACTGGAGAGAACTCAAGGTATCGGGCGACGGGACGTATTCCAGCGAGACGAACCCCGGATAGCCCATGCGGTCGATTTGTGCAAGAAGGGACCTGAAGTCCGTTTCCCCTGTACCGGGCTGGTGGCGGCCCGGACAGTCGGCAATCTGGATATGTCCGATCCGGCCGAAATGGTTTTGGAGGATCGCCGCCGGATCTTCGTTCTCGCGCCGTGCGTGGTAGACGTCGAACTGGAGGTAGGCATTGGGATGGCCGATCTCCTCGATCATCTGGAGGACCTGGCTGCAACTGTTCAGCGCGAATCCAGGCACGTCGAGATGGTTGATCGGCTCCACCATCAACCGGATGCCCGCCTCACCCAGCGCCCCGGCTGCATAACGGATATTCTCCATAATAACTTCGCGGGTTTCTTGATCGGACAGGCCATCCTTCTTCAAGCCGACAAGGCAGTTCATCCGTTCGAAGCCGAGAACTTGCGCCGCTTCGATTCCTTTTGCAACCCCCTCGCGGAATTCATGTTTTCGCTCCGGGTTGGCCGCCGTTCCGCGGTCCCCGGCCGCCCAATCGCCGGCGGGAAGGTTGCACAGAACGAGGCCGAGGCCAAGCTCGCGGAGCTGCGCCTTGACATCGTTCATGTTGAAATCATAGGGAAACATGAACTCAACGGCATCGAAACCGGCCTGTTTCGCCGCGGAAAACCGATCCATGAATGGGATTTCCGTAAACAAAAATGTCAGATTCACTGCAAAGTGTGGCATCTATTTCCTCCTGTCCTTCTTTATGGTTTACTGCCGACTGAAGCGGCCGTCGGCAAGAAGCGGCATCTTCCGCGCCGCTCCTGCCGTAGGCCATACCACCATTGGGAGGAAACGTCAATTCCAATGCTATTTATAAAGTTGCGTCCCTGGCGTCGCAGGGTTTATGCCTTTAATAATCTCAGCACTTCGCGGGCCCGGTCGATGATCATGTTTGTCTCGTAGGAGTAGGTGATCATCCGCATCCCCTGGCCGATCCAGTAGCGAAGCTCGTCGATGTTGGCGATGTGGTTTCCGGAGGCCTTGCCGTTCTTCTTGCAGGCGTCGACCACCTTCTGGATGGCCGCCCGCATTTCCGGGTGCGACCCCTGTCCCGGATAACCGAGGTCCAGGGAGAGGTCCTGCGTCCCCATCATCGCCACGTCGATCCCCGGCGTCGCGGTGATCGCCTCCACATGGCCGATCGACTCGGCGCATTCTATCTGGGCGATCAGGAGGGTCTCCTCGTTGACGGCCCGGAAATAATCGGCGGCCTGTTTGAACTCCTGGTGCTCCTTGGTCCGGAAGAGGGGCACGGCCGCGCCCCGGATCCCCTCGGGGGGGTACTTCCCGAAACGGACAAGATCCTTCGCCTGTTCCGGCGTGTCGAGATGGGGCGCCCAGATGCCTTCGGCGCCCATATCCAGCGCCTTGGCGACATAGGCGTAGTCCATGCGGGGAATCCGCACGACGCCGGTGATTTCCGTCTTCCTCGCGTACTGAAGAATGCCGGCGATCTCCGACATGTCATACGAGGCATGCTCCATGTCGACGACGAAGTAATCGAAGCCGGCAATCTCCAGCAGCTCGGAGATGTTGATGCTCTTCGCCTCTTTGATCATGGTCCCGAAGACCAGTTCCCCGTTTTTCAGTTTCTTCTTGATCTTGTTGATTCTCATGATGTTATTCTCCTTTTTGTGTCAAACTATTTTCGCCGGTTTGGCAAAGCCTCGGCAAATTGCTTGTCTCCCGGGAAGAAGGCAAAAAAAAAGGGGACCGGCGATCCCCCATACAGAATCAATGTGCCTCTTCCATCGCCCCGGCGATGTACATCATCGTGAGGAGCATGAAGACGACGGTCTGGATGAAGGATGTGAAGATCATCAGAACGAAAACAGGCAGCGGGACCAGCAGCGGAACCAGCAGGAGCACGACCGCCAGCACGATGTCCTCCCCCATGATGTTTCCGAAGAGTCGGACGGAGAGGGAGAGCGGCCGGGAGAGGTGGCTGATGATCTCGATCGGCATCACAAGCGGTGTGAGCCACCAGACGGGGCCCATGAACTGCTTGACGTATCGGATGCCGTGGACCCGGATTCCGACGATGTGGGTCATCGCGAAGACCACGACGGCCATCGAGACGGTCGTGTTGAGGTTGGCCGTCGGCGATTCGAAGCCGGGGATCAGGCCGAGCAGGTTGGATGTGAGGATGTAGATGCCGAGCGTCGCGATCAGCGGGAAGAACTTTCGCCCCTCCGGTCCCATCGTGTCGGTGAGGAAGGTGTCGATTCCCTCGACAACCACCTCCATGACGTTCTGGAATCTTTCGGGAATGATGCTTACCCGGCGTGTGGCCAGGAAGGAGAAGAGGGCGAGCGTCGCCATGATGAACCATGTATAGGTGACGACGACAAGATGATGCTCCTTGAGCCAGTGGGTTTCAAAGAACAAAAAGGGTTCCATGATCAGAGCTCCTCAGCGCAGTTTTTTTGACACAGGGTTAAAACGGTCGTCAGAACGATGGTCAGAACGACGACGGAGAGACCGACGACGAGCCCGATCACATCGGCGATATCCCAGGCGATGATCCCGAAGAGCGAGACAGCCGTGACGGCCAGCCGGATGAAATAGCGCCCCATGATGGCCGACCGGAGACGGTTGATCTCCCCCTCAAAGACGCTCAGGAGGTTGTGATAGAGCCAGTGAAAGTTGACGACGCTGATCAGGCCTCCGAGGATGATGCCGAGGCTGAAGCGGGCGGAGCAGAGCAGAAGGCTTCCCGCGATCAGCAGGGCCAGCAGGATCCAGTTCGTGATCTCAAGCCTTTTCTGGAGGGGGTCTTTTTCGATTCGCTTCACTTGGTACACCCTTGGTGACCGGTTGTTTGTTTTTGGGGACAGATTTCAAATCTGTCCCCGATCGTTTGATCAGAAGAACCATATTCCTGAACCCGGCGACGATCCCCATCAGCAGAAACAGAAGGGTTAAATAGGGGTCCGTTCCCAGTTTCCGGTCCAGCCAGACCCCCAGAAAGAGACATCCGAAAATGGCAATGACCATGCTGATTCCGATGCTGCTCGCATAGGCCATCTGGATCGCGGCTCTCTTCGTCTCCTTATCCACCGCGCGCCTCCTACCACAATCGGGGTATGAAGTCAAACGAAAAGGGGGTGTTTGGGGACACGATGCGGCATCATGTCCCCCTTGACACCCCCTGCATCATCTCCCCGTGGACGCCGTAGCTGCGTTCCGCGTCCCCCGGTACCAATCGATGGTCTTTCCGAGCCCCTCCCGGAAGTCGGTCCCGGCCCGGAATCCGAACTCCCGAAATGCCCTCGTCGTATCCAGCATCCGCCGCGGCTGGCCGTCCGGTTTGGTCGCATCCCAGACGACGCGGCCCAGGAAGCCCGTCAGCTCCGCAATGAGGCCGACCAGTTCCCGGATGGAGATCTCGAAACCGGCGCCGATGTTGACCGGTTCGGATCGGTTGTAGCGTTCCGTCGCGAGACAGATCGCCTCCGCGGCGTCCTCCACGTAAAAGAATTCCCGAGTCGCGGCGCCGGTTCCCCAGACAACGATTTCTTCATCGCCCTGCGCCATCGCGTCCACGCACTTCTTGATCAGGGCGGGAATCACATGGGAGGAGCGCGGATCGAAGTTGTCGCCGGGGCCGTAGAGGTTGACCGGAAGGAGGAAGATCGAGTTGAAACCGTACTGCTGCCGGTAAGACTGGGACTGGACGAGCATCATCTTTTTGGCCAGGCCGTAGGGGGCGTTGGTCTCCTCGGGATAGCCGTTCCAGAGGTCGTCCTCCCTGAACGGCACCGGGGTGAACTTTGGGTAGGCGCAGATCGTCCCCAGCGCGACGAACTTGTCGATCTTCCGGAGATACGCCTCGTGGAGGAGCGGAACGCCCATCATGATGTTATCATAAAAAAGGGAACCGGGATTTTCCTGGTTGAAGCCGATGCCGCCGACCTTGGCGGCGAGGTGGACCACGATGTCGGGTCGCTGCTCGTCGAAGAGCCGCCGGATATCATCCGGGCGGATCAGGTTGTAGTCGGGAAGGTCGGCTACAAGGATTTCGCCATAGCCCCTCTCCCGGAAGGTCCGGACGAGGTGCTGTCCCAGAAAACCCCTGCCGCCGGTGATCGTGATTCGCTTCTCTTTCATCAGCTCTCCTTGATTGGGGTCAGGTCTTGGGTCTTGAATTTCAAACCGCTCAAATTCAAGACCCAAGACCTGACCCCATGCGTTACAGACGGTGGTTGCCGCAGGTGAAGCCGGCGTCGACAAGCGTCTTCTCCTTTTCGGCGGCTTCCAGGTCTGCGGCGACCATCATGTCGATGAGCTGATCGAAGACGACCTTCGGCGCCCAGTTGAGGGCTTTGCGCGCCTTGGCCGCATCGCCCTGCAGGACGTCCACCTCCGTCGGGCGAAAATATCGAGGGTCGATCGCCACGTGCTGCTGGTAGTCGAGGCCCAGTTTCGCAAAAACCTTCTCGGCGAACTCGCGCACCGAGTGGGTCTCTCCTGTGGCGATGACGTAGTCGTCGGGCCTCTCCTGCTGGAGCATCAGCCACATCGCCTCGACGTAGTCGCCGGCGAATCCCCAGTCGCGTTTCGCCTCGAGATTGCCGAGGAAGAGCTTGTCCTGGAGGCCGAGCTTGATCCGGGTGGCCGCCCGGGTGATCTTCCGGGTTACGAAGGTCTCCCCGCGGCGGGGGGATTCGTGGTTAAAGAGGATGCCGTTGGAGGCAAAGAGGTTGTAGGCGTCCCGGTAGTTGCGGGCGACGTAGTACGCATAAACCTTGGCGGCGGCGTAGGGGCTCTGCGGCTGGAAAGGGGTCGCCTCGCCCTGGGGGGGCGGCGCGGCGCCGAACATCTCGCTGGAGGAGGCCTGGTAGAAGCGGGTCTTGATCCCCGTTTTCCGGATCGCCTCGAGGAGTCGGATCGTTCCGAGACCCGTCACGTCCCCGGTGTACTCCGGCATGTCGAAGCTCACACGGACATGGCTCTGGGCGCCCAGGTGGTAAATCTCGTCCGGCCGGATCTCCTGGAGGAGGTCGGTAAGCTGTCCGGAAACGGAGAGGTCGCCGTAGTGGAGGTAGATCCGCGCCTGAGGGTCGTGGAAATCCCTGTAGAGGTGATCGATCCGGTCCGTGTTGAAGGTGCTGGCCCGGCGGATGAGACCGTGGATCTCATAGCCCTTGCAGAGCAGCAGTTCCGCCAGATAGGAGCCGTCCTGGCCGGTGATGCCGGTAATGAATGCTTTTTTCATGATGAAACCTCTCTGAGAAATATCCGGATCTGCCCCTTTCGGGTCAGGCCGGTTGTGATGGGTAATACTCACGGTACCAGGCGACGAAGCGCCGGATCCCTTCCGCAATCGGCGTTGCAGGCCTGAAACCGACGGCGGCCATCAGATCGTCCACGTCGGCGCAGGTGGCCGGCACATCCCCCGCCTGCATCGGGAGAAAATTTCGGATCGCCTTCCGGCCGAGCTGTTCCTCCAGGGTCTCGATGAATTCCATCAGCGCGACGGGCCGATTGTTCCCGATGTTGTAGAGCCGGTACGGGGCGAAACTGGAGGAGGGGTCGGGGGCGTCTCCCCGCCAGGCCGTGTTCGGCGCGGGGATCCGCTCCAGGACGCGGACGAGCCCCTCGACGATGTCGTCGATGTAGGTGAAGTCCCGCTTCATCCGCCCTTCGTTGAAGACGTCGATCGGCCGGCCCTCCAGGATCGCCCGGGTGAAGAGGAAGAGGGCCATGTCCGGCCTTCCCCAGGGTCCGTACACGGTAAAGAAGCGAAGTCCCGTGCAGGGGAGTTTGTAGAGGGAAGAATAGGCGTGGGCCATCAGTTCGTTCGCCTTCTTTGTGGCCGCATAGAGGCTGAGCGGATGATCCACGTTGTCGTGAACGGAAAAGGGCATCCGGGTGTTGGCCCCGTAGACGGAACTGGAGGAGGCGAAAACGAGGTGGCCCACCCCGTGATGGCGGCACCCCTCGAGGATGTTCATGAAGCCGACGAGGTTGCTCTCCACATACGCCTGTGGGTTTTCGAGCGAATAGCGGACGCCCGCCTGGGCCGCCAGATTGACGACGATCTCGAAGCGGTTTTCCCCGAACAGCGCCTCCATCTCCTTCCGGTCGGCAAGATCCGCCCGGACGAAACGAAAACTCTTCTGTTCCTCCAGAATCTTGAGCCGCGACTGCTTCAGCGTCACATCATAGTAGGGATTCAGATTGTCCAGACCGACGATCTCATTCCTCTCCGCGAGAAGCCTTCGGGAGAGGTGAAAGCCGATAAAGCCAGCCGCGCCGGTGACCAGGATCTTTCTCATCATTTTCCCCGCAACGATTTTGCTA
>JAHIMW010000083.1 GCA_018896355.1 Pseudomonadota bacterium | reverse complement strand
TGGTTATAAATTTGAAATCCTTAACTTTTTATTATTATATCCTACTATTTTGCTTATTCCCTGTCAAAGCAAAAAGATAGAAGAAGTTTTTAATATTGCTTCCTGTCAAGGCTTATTACTCAGCCGAAAAATAGACATAGAACTTCCCAAAAGTTTCCCCTCCCTTGACGGGAGGGGATTAAGGGGAGGGTGAAATCATTCTCTGCAATACAGCCACTTTTCACCCCCACCCTACCCCTCCCCCATCAAGGGGGAGGAGATATTGGATTTTTTACGAGCGCGTCAGGACCGATTCAGGCAAATCCGATCCAAATCTGAGGGTCTGTAACTAAACAGTTATTCCGTTACAGACCCAAGTGCGGAGGTAAGGATTTTTCGCAAGGCGTCTTGATCGAACCGTTTCCAGATTTCATGGAATTCGGTCTGCTTGGTGCGCGCGATCTCACCTTGAAGTTCGTACAGCTCCCCAAGCATGAAAAGCAGCCTCGGATCCAGAACCTTTCCTTTCCATCTCTTCAGAAGGCGATTGATGAGCGCCCGCGTGAAGACGGTGTCCTGCAGATCACCAAGACAGTCCTGGATTTTCACCACCTTCTCGATGAGGGGGTGAAGCGAATCGCCATAAGCCGGGCTGACAAATTCCAAGGCATAGCGCAGCTTCTTGAACTGGATTCGAAGCTTGTGGAAATTCTTGAGATCCGGTTTTGCAAGCACACGGCTCCCCTGGGCGATTACGGCGTCAAACCGCGCGGTGATGATGGGAGGCGCGGCCGCGTTCACGGGGGCCGGCGCGAGCGGCGCAGATGGATTTCTCGCCGGTTTCCTCCCGGCAAAGGCCAGGAGCCTGGAGTGGAGGAGACGCCAGCGTGCGGAGGCGAGTCCCGCCTTGAGCTCCACAAGGAGGGCCAGCCTCTCTTCCGCGATATGCTGCATGATGGTGTTGATGCTGCGTTGCGGTGCGATCTCGATGGCCTGTTTGAAACGGGGGAGGTTGAGCAGGAATACGTCGAGATCCCGTACTCCGCCGAAGAGGGAGCCGAGCCAGAGAAGTTCTTCCGCAAAATAGGAACCGGTCTTCTCCGGGATCGCACCACCGAACAGTTGGATCAGGGAGCGCATTCGACGTGTCGAGACACGGGCCTGGTGCACGAATTCGGTGTCGATGTCCGACAGGACGCCCGGGATGTTCTCATCGAGGCGGTGAATCTGAAACGCGAAAATTTTCTGCACCGTCCGGTCGAAACGGTCGTCGATTTTTACCTGCAGGAGGGGAGGGGGATTCTTTGCGGGGAATACGACGCCGAGACGGTCGATGGCGGTATCGAGCTTCGATTGACCGGAGGGGGTGAAACCCATGGCGCCGGTCAGGTGCCGTTTGAGCGTGTCGAGTTCCGCCGGGGATCCTTTGCGAAGTTCCGCTTCCATCTCGAAAAGGCGGCGGGCCCTCCTCGGCTTGTTGAGACCGCGTGCCAGGAAACCCGTAGAGTCAAAAACAAGTTCGATCCGTGCGTTACCCGGGGATGTGACCATGTAAGGTTGCCGCTCGGTGCGCACGGTAAGCTGGCCGATCAGGCGACGCGGGGAGATGATCTCGGCGATTTCCATCTGGATCTCTTTGACCGGCGCCGTCGTCGGATCGACAATGCCGCCCTTCACCTCGATCTCGATCTCCCTCCGTTCCGCCCGTCCTCCTTCGATTTTCCCAATGCTTTTGAGTGTATAGTACACTTTCTCATTTGCGCGTCGCAAGCGCAGGGAGAATCCATGCCGGAAAAGCCTCCAGTCGAATGTGTCGAGATAGAGGTCCTCCTGGCGGATCGTCCGTTGCCGGCGGACCCGATAACCTTTCGACCCGAGCAGTTCCAGGACGGCGGCGTTCGTCCCCGGCTCCGGCAATAGAAATTTGTATTCTATTTCCTTCGTTTCGGTTGGGGTCTTCATGGCATTTCCCTTTTTTTGTTCCCTTCACTGAAATCTGCAGACAAGCCCCGGGGAAGAGTCGATCGTTCAATCGCCCGGAGGAGTCCCGCTTTCGGATAGTCGAAACGGATGATCCGCGCTGAAGGCGGCTTTCCCTGCTGCATCTTCACCAGTGCGTACGCCGGTCGCGGATCGCCGTCGACCGGGTGTCCCGCTGATCCGCAGTTCACGACCAGGGTCCCTGCCACACGCCTCACAAAAGGGATATGCGTATGGCCGCAAATGAGGATGTCCACTCTTGTTCCGGCAAGTTTCTTTTTCAGGCCATACGGCGTAATGCTTGGGTAAATGGCGTCTTCCACCGACACCGGGCTCCCATGCACCATGAGGAGCTCAAATCGGCCCGCCAGCGTCTCGCGATGGAGGGCGGGAAGAGAAGAGAGAAACCCCTGCGCGTCGCCGTCGATCTGTCTGCATGTCCAATCCAGGATTATCCATTTGCCCGGCTTCATGCGCTCCTTCAAATCGGCGGAGCGATGGAGGGCAGAGAGCACTTTGGCATCGTAATTGCCGATAATCGTTGGGATTTGCTTTCCGGCAAGAATGCGGCAAACCTCGCCGGGGAACGGGCCGTATCCGGTCAGATCGCCTGCGCAGTATATCTTCTCCGCCCCTCGAACGCGGGCATCGGTCAGGGCCGCCTCAAGGGCGGGCAGGTTCCCGTGGATGTCGGAAATGAACGCTACGAGCATAACCGAAAAACCAGCTCGCGATCGGCAAGCCGTGCAAGAAGCCCTGACTTTATCTCCGCGCCGCTGATCTCCGCGGCGCATTCGCCTCGGGCTGCAAGCGAGATCGTCAGGCGCTTTCGACCGAGTTCACACTCCCCGATTCGGACCGCGCATCGGTGTGTGCAGTCGAGTCCATCGGCGACACGCAGGATCGCAGCAAGCCAGGAGACGAGGGCGCGCTCTTTCTTTTTCAGGGCGGCAAAGCCTTTGTGCCGCGAGACGTCCGGTTCCGCCTTGTTGTGGTAGCGTGCGATCAGCGCGCAAAGCGTGCGATCACCCTCCGTGAGACCCGGCAGCTCGGCCTCCAGGATCATGTCCCGGCTATGCTTGTGATGACCTCCATCCGTCGTTCGCGACCAGCCGATATCGTGGAGCAAGGCCGTGATTTCGAGAAGAAGCCGCTCCCGATCCCCAAGGCCGTGGAGCTCCGTAAGCTTGTCGAAAAGCGCAAGCGCCAGTTTCGTCACCTGTGCCATGTGATGCCGGTCGGGGTTTGTCGCATCGGCCAGCCGCTTCGCGCTTGCGAGGGGCTCGCCGATCTTCTTGACCGGCTTCGTCACGGACCTCTTCACTGCCGTTTTTGCCTTCGTCTTGGGGATCATTTTTTCTTTCCTTTCTTCTTGCCGATCTGGCGGACGAGTTGAGAGTACGGCGGCGATTTGACGCCGCCCTTTCTTGCAATAGCAATGAGGGCACTCTGGCTTCGAACCGATTTGTCGTTCGTATCGCGCCTGACGCGCTGGTAGCTGCCGTCGGGTTGCATCATTCGCGTCTTCACATTGTCTGTGAGGTAGGTCATCAGAATTTCGTCGATGATCCTTGTCTTCAACGCCTGGTCCTGGATCGGGTAGAGAATTTCGGCCCGCTTCTTGAAGTTGCGCGGCATCCAGTCTGCGCTTCCCGAATAGATCTCCGGTTCGCCGCCGTTGTGGAAATAGTAGATGCGGGAATGTTCCAGGAAGCGGTCGAGGATGCTCCGGACGCGGATGTTGTCGCTGACGCCGGGGATGCCCGGGCGCAGGCAGCAAATGCCGCGTACGATGAGATCGATCCGCACGCCGGCCTGGGAGGCCCGGTAGAGGGTGCGAATCGTGCGCTCGTCAATGAGGGCGTTCATTTTCGCTATGATCCGGCCCGGTTTCTTCGGGGATGATTTCTTGATCTCCCGTTCGATGAGGGCAATGACGCGATCCTGGATGTTGACGGGGGCAAGGATGATCTTCTTGAAGCGCGATTCGATGTTTTCCGGCTTCAGCATGTCGCCGCCCGTCCAGGAGTTGAAACCGGTGATGACATTGAAGAGAGAAGATACGTCGTTGCCGATGCCGGGATCTGCGGTCATGAGTCCGACATCCGTATAGATCTGGGCGGTCAGGGAGTTGTAATTTCCGGTGGAGAGATGGACGTAACGGCGAAGTTGCTTCCCCTCGCGCCGGACAACCAGAATCGCCTTGCAGTGGATTTTCCACTTTACGAAGCCGTACACGGGGTTGATTCCCGACTTCACCATCTGGTGGGCGAAATCGATGTTCTTTTCCTCGTCGAAGCGCGCCTTGATCTCGACGACGGCGGTCACCTGTTTGCCGTTCTCGGCCGCCCGGCAGAGGGCCTCGACGATCGGCGAATCCCGGTCAATCCGGTAAAGTGTCTGCTTGATTGCCAGAACATCCGGATCTTCCGCGGCGCTGTTGATGAAGTCGACAACCACGGCGAACGAATCATAGGGGTGGTGAATCAGGACATCGCTCTCCCGGATGACGCTGAAGATGTCGCTCTTGCCGGCAAGGCGCTTCGGGATGCGCGGGTTGAACGGTTCGTCCCGGTGAATCGGGGAAACGGGCAGATCGTACAGCGGCAGCAGACCGCAAAGGTTCAGCGGACCGGGGATATGATAGACATTCGTCTCATCCATTTCCAGGTGTTTGCAGAGGATTTGCAACATCTTTTTCGGGACGCCTTCCCTGACCTCGAGTCGGACGGCGATTTTGTTGGAACGATCCTTGAGCTCTGCCTCGACGGACTTCAGCAGATCCAGCACCGAATCTTCATGGAGATCGTAGTCCTGGTTGCGGGTCACGCGGAAGGGAACGCAGTTCGTGATTTTCATCCCGGGAAAGAGGCTGCCGATGCTCGACCGGACCAAATCCTCGAGCAGAACGAAATGGTGCTCTTTCTTTCCCTTCTCATCCATGATCCGGATCAGGCGCTGGAGCACCGAAGGCACCTCGACGAATGCGTACGGCTGTGCGGCCATATTCGTCGGCGATTCCTTGAACATGATCATCAGATTTAGCCGCAGGTTGCCCAGAAACGGAAAAGGGTGGCCGGCATCGACCGCAAGCGGCGTCAGGATGGGGAAGACCTGGTTTTCAAAGTAGTCGTTAAGCTTATGGATCTCCTTTTTGTCCAGCGAATCGACCGCATGGATTTCGATTCCGGCCTTTTTGAGGAGGGGGAGGACCGTGTGCTGAAAGCAATGGTATTGCTGGGTTACGTATATGCGGGCTTTTGCTGCGATTGCATCGACCTGTTGCTTGGGGAGCATACCGCTTTGGTCGGGATCGATCACGCCGGCCTGGACCAGCCGCGCGAGAGCGCCGACGCGGACCTGGAAGAATTCGTCGAGGTTCGAGCTGAAAATCGAGATGAATTTCAGTTTCTCGAGGGCGGGTGTTTCCTGGTCCTCGGCCTCTTCGAGTACCCGGCGATTAAACTCGATCCAGGAAAGTTCGCGGTTCAACAGCAAGGAAGGACCCTTCAGGTTGCTCTCCATTGTTGCTTTCGCCTTGTTGGGGGATACGGTTGTTTTCCTGTTCAAATGCCGATGGCCTCGCCTATTTGCCTGATGTTAACTGCCTTTCCGACATATGACTATAAAGAGATGGCCGTTTTGTGTCAAGGGCTATCTGATCTGCTTATATTTGCTTGACAAGAGCCGGATTTTACTTCAGAGTATTGTAAAATCAGTTTCAGCAATACATTTATTGCAAGGAGCGTGTCGGATTATCTCTTGACAAACGCCAAAAAGCCCGGTTTTGCGATGGAGGATTCAGCAATGGCCCGGTGTTTGCGTTCGCTCGCTCACTCTTTTATCTTAATAAACAATACCAGAAATATGCCTATAACGCCCTGCGTCGGTGAACCGTTCTGCGGTTTTCTGAAAGGTCGGGTCGTTTTATATAATGCGACGTAATTGCAAAGCTCTTCAAAATATGTCCCCCCTCCCTTGACGGGAGGCCCCTGCTGCTCTTCCCCCTCCCTTGACGGGAGGCCCCTGCTGCTCTTCC
>JAHIMW010000082.1 GCA_018896355.1 Pseudomonadota bacterium | reverse complement strand
TCGATCCCTGGGTCGCGAATTTTTTCGCGTTTCTACTGGCGGTCTGGGGCGAATTGTCGCCGCCGACCTCGCTCACGGCAGCGGTCTCGGCACGGATCGCGGAAGCCTCCTTTATGCGGACCATGTGGGAGTCACTAAAACTGTGCCTGCCCATCACCTTCATGTCCTTCACCATCTTCGCCCGCTCCGATATGGTGACGCACCCGGGTTGGCCACAGATCGCCGCTACGCTCCTCGTAGCGATCGCCTGCTGCGGCATGACTTTCGCCATCTTCGGCAGGTTCTTCGCCAACATGGGATCAGACGTGATGCTGCGTGCGGCGCTGGCGGCAGCCTCGCTCGTCGTGTTGCTTCACCCGAATAACGACGTGGCGCTTGCGGCGGCCGTGTTCGTCCTGCCGGCGACGATCTACGGCGTCGTGTGCCACCGGCGGATCGCCCCGCCGAAGAACGGGAGCGGGTTGCAGCCGCAGCCTGCAACCTAAGGCGGCCCCCAGGGCGCCAACTTTACGCACACGCGAAAAGTGAAATTTCCCCTCCCCCCGTGGGAGGGGAAATTTCGTTGTGAGCTTTATATGAAAATCCCCCCATCCCCCCTTTGTCAAAGGCGGGCAAGGGGGGATTTTCATGCTTCGTTGTGCTCGCCCCGGGCATGGGGGTTAGTCGAACGATCAGAGTAACGATCAGAGTAAGGGAGAGGTTTTGGACCTTTTTCACCTGAAAATGCACCTCAAATCCCCCTATATCCCCATATCCCCCTTTGCTAAAGGGGGACTTAATCATTCCCCTCTTTGGTAAAGAGGGGTTAGGGGAGATTTTCATTGTCCTTTGTGACGGAAGGCCGTCATGAGGGTTTCATCAAGTTTGCATCCGGCATTAGAGTGGGAATCGGACATAAGAGGTAACTGTCGATGATTTTTCATGATATTGTCATCGTCGGCGGGGGACTGACGGGACTGATGGCCGCTGTGGAGGCGCCGCCCGGAACGGACGTGGCCGTCATCAGCAAGATTTACCCCACCCGCTCGCACAGCGGGGCGGCCCAGGGCGGCTTCAACGCCGCGCTGGGGGACGATGATTCTGTCGAGGACCATCTGTTCGACACGGTGAAGGGCGGCGCCCACCGTGGCCCTGGAATAACGGAGGGCGTCGAAAACAGCGGCCAGGAGATGCGAAACCTTCAAGCTTGCGATTACTCCGGCGATCAAATGTATAGAATGTCATGCCGGACTTGATCCGGCATCCAGTCCTGTTCTGGATTCCCGCTTTCGCGGGAATGACGGATTTGACATATATATTGTTGCCGGAGTAATAACTTTAACGAGACAACGAGGAGGAGCCATAACAATGGACAAGAAACGCTACGAAGAAGGATTGGCTGTCAGAAAGGCCGTTTTGGGGGCCGAACACGTCGAAAAGTCGCTTCGCGCGGCCGATGAGTTCACCCGCCCGCTGCAAGAACTGGTGACCGAATACTGCTGGGGCGAGATCTGGACCCGGCCGGGCCTCGACCGTAGAACGCGAAGCTTCCTCAACCTCGCTATGCTCACGGCCCTGAACCGTCCGCACGAAATCAAGCTGCATGTGCGCGGGGCTCTGAACAATGGCCTGACCAGGGACGAGTTGATGGAGGTCTTCCTGCAGAGCGCCATCTATTGCGGGGTTCCCGCCGCACTCGACGCGATGCGCGTCGCGAAAGAGGTCTTTGCCGAGATGGACGGCGGCCAATGACAACCGGCGACCACCTGTTTTACTCGCGGCCTGCGAGACCCTGAAGGTGGGTTCCGACTTCGGCATCGCGTCGGACAAGATCGTTGTTGATTTTCTACTGGACGGCGGCTGGATGGGGAGCAGCAATTCTAAATTGCGCTCTCCCCTGTTCGTATATGTCACCGCCGTAGATGTCATTGACCACCGTTACCGGAAATTCATGGACGACGATTCGCCGAAGGGCCTCTGTCCCCAGATCGTCATAGGCGACAACCTCAACCTTCTTGATGCACCCGGAGAGGAGGGCGCCCGCGCCGCCGATGGCGCCGAGATAAACGGCTTTATATTGATTCATCGCTGCCTTCACCTCCAGGGAGCGCATCCCCTTGCCGATCATCCCTTTCAGCCCCTCGGCCATGAGCCGGGGGGAGTAGAAGTCCATCCGGTAACTGGACGTCGGGCCGGCGGATCCGATGATTTTCCCCGGTCGTGCAGGAGTCGGACCCATGAAATAGATGGTCTGCCCCTTCAAATCAACGGGAAGCTTCTCCCCTGCCTCCAGGGTTTCGATCATCCGTTTATGGGCCGCATCCCGTCCGACGTACATCACCCCCGTCAGCAGCAGCTCGTCGCCCGCATGCAGGGTTTCGGCGACATCATCGGACAACGGGAGTTGTACGCTTCTTGGAATCATTGAGATGGTTTTCATCGGGGGCAATGGTTTTCTCCTGTCTTTCTTCAGAGGGTTGCTTCCCTGTGTCGGACACTGTGACATTGAAGATTGACCGCCACCGGAAGACTCGCGATGTGCGTCGGAAAGACCTCGACATGGACGGCCAGGGCGGTGATCCTCCCCCCGTAGCCCATGGCCCCGATCCCCAGATCATTGACGCGGTTCAATATCCCGCCTTCAAGTTCGGCAATCTCGGAATCGGGGTGAGGATCTCCTACCCTGCGCAGCAGGGCCTGTTTGGCCAGCAGCATGCATTTTTCCGCACTCCCCCCGATTCCAACGCCGACGATCACAGGCGGACAGGGGTTGGCGCCGGCCTCATCGACGCACTTCACGACAAAATCGATCACCCCCTGCCGCCCTCCGGCAGGGGTCAACATCGCAAGGCGGCTCATGTTCTCACTGCCAAACCCTTTCGAGAGCGCCGTAATTTTGAGCTTTTCGCCCGGTACAATGGAGGTATGGATCACCGCCGGCGTATTGTCCCGGGTGTTTGTTCTTGCCGAAAATGGCTTGTCAACGACCGATTTGCGCAGGTATCCCCGGTCATACGCATGACGCGTGCCCTCCTGAACGGCCTCGTAAAGATCGCCCCCGATGATATGCAGATCCTGCCCCAGTTCCAGAAAGACGACGGCCATGCCCGTATCCTGGCATAAAGGAATTTCATCCCGGTCCGCGGCTTCCGCGTTTTCCAGCAATTTGGCAAGCACGTTGCGGGCCGCCGGGGACTCTTCTCTTTGATATGCCTTCCGGAGGGCCGTGATCACGTCATCCGAGAGGCGGTAACAGCCATCCTGAAGAAGGGTGGAAATGGTTTCCGTCACCATTTTTGAATCGATTTCTCGCATGATGCCGCCTTTCCTTGGTTTACATCTTCCCGGACAATTGCCCCGCCACCGACGCGGTGGCCTTCGTGATGGCCTCCGGATCACCGAGGTAGTAGTGGTTCAGTGCGCGGAGGTGGTCGTCCAGTTCATAGACGAGGGGGACCCCCGTCGGAATGTTCAGCTCCGTGATCACCTCATCGGGGATCTTGTCCAGATACTTCACCAGCGCCCGCATGCTGTTCCCGTGCGCCGCAATCAGGATCCGCTTGCCCGCGCGGAGATCCGGGACGATGGTTTCATGCCAGTAGGGAAGGACCCGTTCGAGCGTCATCCGGAGCGATTCACTCCGGGGCGCCTCCCCGGGCTTGAGGCCCGCGTAACGGGGATCCCGCCCCGGAAAACGTTCGTCCGCATCGTCGAGGATCGGGGGCGGGGTGTCATAGCTCCGCCGCCAGATGTGGACCTGTTCCATCCCGTATTTCTCGGCCGTCTCCCGCTTGTTCAGCCCCTGAAGGGCGCCGTAGTGGCGCTCGTTCAGCCGCCAGGAGCGATAGACAGGTATCCACATCAGGTCCATCTCGTCGATGGTTATCCAGAGCGTCCGGATCGCACGCTTGAGGACCGACGTATGGGCCAAATCGAAGAAGTATCCCCCCTCCCGGAGGAGCCGCCCCGCCTGATGCGCCTCGCGTACCCCCTGTTCGGTAAGGTCCACATCGGTCCAGCCGGTGAAACGGTTCTCGAGATTCCACGCGCTCTCCCCATGACGCAGCATCACCAGACGGATCATCTCTTTTCCCCCTTTGAAAAATGAGTGCATTTTGAAGAAATCCGACGCTGCCCCGACCGAGGCGGCATGATTATGGCATACCCGAGCGCTTCCGACAAGGGGCTTTTCAACAGGCGAATTGCCTCAAATAAAATGTTACCGGGGGAGTGACTAAAAAGGGACGTTTCGATTCTTGTTATTTTTTTCTATGGATATATCATGCGGCCTGCATATTTATCATTGGCGCCGAGATTGTCTGCACTTTTGATGTTTCACCACGGGTAATCTTCGCTGAAAAAAGTGGACAGGAATCATGAAAAAATTTGAAACCGAAGTACGTCTGAGCCGGGAGATGGGCCTCATGGACGCCACCATGATCGGCGTCGGGGCAATGATCGGAGCGGGAATCTTCGTTTTGATCGGTATCGCCGCCGGCGTTGCCGGTCCGGCGCTGATTCTTGCCTTTGCCCTGAACGGGATCGTTGCCCTTCTGACGGCCATGTCCTATGCCGAACTGGGTTCCTGCTTTCACACCGCCGGCGGCGGTTATCTCTGGGTCAAGGAAGGACTCCCCAAATGGAACGGCTTCCTGTCCGGATGGATGGACTGGTTTGCCCATGCGGTGGCATGCAGCCTCTATGCGCTGGGCTTCGGCGCCTATTTTGGGCACGTCCTGAACGAGATCGGTTTGGCGATACCGCACTGGGGATTCATTTCCCCGGAGAAGCTGCTGGCCACCGGCATCGCGGTCCTCTTTGCCTACATCAATTTCCGGGGTGCCTCTGAAACCGGCAAGATCGGGAATCTGGTGACGATGGGGAAGATCGTCATCCTGCTGATCTTTATCGGATTCGGCCTGGAGATGATGTTCAGCCAAGGCGATTGGATGGGACGTTTCAGCCCCTTCATGGCCAATGGAATGGGAGGCGTCTTCAAGGCCATGGGTCTCACGTTCATCGCCTTCCAGGGCTTCGAGGTCATCGCGCAGAGTTCCGAGGAGATCAAGAACCCGGAGAAGAATATTCCGAGGGCGGTCTTCTTGTCCCTGCTGATCGTGGTCCCAATTTACCTCTTGATTACCGTGACCGCCCTCGCCACGGTGAATCCTGCCGCCGGGATGACCCCCTGGGATTATCTGGCGCTGCACAAAGAGCTTGCCTTGGTTGAGGTGGCGCGGAATTTCTTCTCGGGCGGCGGGGTGATGATCCTGTTCGGCGGCCTGATCTCCACGATGTCGGCCCTCAATGCCACGATCTATTCCTCTTCCCGCGTTGCCTTTGCGATGGGCCGGGACCGCAACTTCCCCGCCTTTTTTGGCAAGGTCCATTCCAAGAATTTTACGCCCCATTGGTCAATCCTGATGTCACTGGTGATCGTCATTCTCATCGTCCTCTCCCTGCCCATCGAGGACGTGGCCAGCGCCGCCGACATCATGTTCCTGCTTCTTTTCCTGCAGGTCAATATCGCTATGATTCAATTGCGGAAGAAAAGACCAGACCTGAAGCGGGGGTTTTCCGTACCGCTTTTCCCTTTTCTTTCCATCGTGGGCATTATGATGCTGCTGTTCCTTGCCGTGTACATGTTCAATTACAGCATGATCGCATGGATTGTAACGGCCGTATGGATCGGGGGCGGGCTCTTAACCTATAAAGGATATGCCGCCCAACGGGAAGTGCTCCATGTTCAGAAGATCAAGACCCTGGAACGGATCGAGAGGCAGGATTACAGCATTCTGGTCTGCCTGGCGAGCCCGAGGACGATGACCAGCCTGACGCATATTGCGCTTGCGATTGCAAAAAAACACGAAGCCGAGCTCATCTTTCTCCATTTGGTCGAAGTCCGCGAAGGCAAGAAACTCCGGTCCGGTCTGGGTGCAGCGGAACTTGAACGGGAAAGTATCTCCGAGCTGGAGTTTATGGCCGAAAAGGCCGAGGTCCCGGCGCGTGCCGTGATCAAGGTCACGCATCGCATTTCCCAGGGCATCATCGACATGGCCGCCGAAGAGAATTGCAATTTCATCGTCATCGGCCGGCAGCAGAATCCCGACTTTATGGACAGGGTCTTTTCATCCCTCATCGATACGGTGATTCAGAAAGCGCCGACGGAGGTCGCCGTTTTGCATGGAACGATTGATGTGGACCGTATCCACACGATCCTGATTCCATTCGGGGCAAACATCCACACCCGGCTCGCAATGGAAATCGCCCCGGCCCTGGCCGATTATTGCCATGCGAAGCTGAAAGTGGCCCTCGTCTTTGAAAGAGGCGCATCGAAGACGGAGAGGGAGGAGAAGGTCGGTCAGGTCAGGGAGATGATCAAGGAGTACTCGCTCCCGGCGACGCTCGTCGTCATCCGGGAAAAGGATGTCCTGCAGGGGATCGTCAATGTATCGAAAGGGGTCGATCTCGTCCTGATGGGCGGCAGGTCGGGCGATTTTATAGATCTTGTTTTCGGCAAGTCGCTGACCCAGGAGATCACCGAGCAGGTAGCTTGTCCGGTCCTGTGGGTGAAGGAGTATGAAGAAAAAAAGTCCTTCTGGGCCGAGATGCTGAGATCACCCAAAAAAGGAGAACCGAACGATGGAGAATAAACTACCGATCCTGTTTCTCGATCTGGCGAACAAGTTTGTCGGGTTCATCCCCAAGCTGATCGCCGGTATGGCGCTGCTGGTTCTTGGTTTCCTGGTGGCGTGGTTTGTGAAGCGCCTCGTCATCCAGGTGTCGATTGCACTCCGACTGGAAAGATTCCTGATCAAATTCCGCTGGGGTAAGGCCTTTTCGAAGGCCGATGTGCGGCATGGATTCTATAATTTCCTGGGGAACCTGTTTTACTTCTTCATCCTTCTGGCTTTCCTCGATCTCGCTTTCATCGCGTGGGACCTGAAGTTTCTTTCCGATCTCCTCGGCGAGGCGATTTCTCTGTTCCCGCGGGCCGCAGCCGCCATGATCATCCTGGGCATTGGGTGGTTCGTGGCAGTGAGGGCGGCATCAGGCATTTTGAGGGTATTGCTGCGTGAAAATGTTGAACAGGCAAGGGTAATAGGCATGTATGCGAGGATCATGCTGATCGTGCTGTTTTCAGCGATGGCCCTTGTTAAGCTGGATGTTGCCGGCAATATTGTGACGATCGGTTTTACCACGATCTTTATCACGCTGGGCATCATTGCCGTTGTTTTGGTGGCAAAGCACGGAAAGGCTTCATTCAAGAAGCAGAGTGGGCCTGAAGATGATAAAAATGAGAATGGCGGAGGTTGATTTCTGAAGAATTCCGGGACGAGTTTAACAACTATGTTTGATCACTGCTATCCAAACTTTGATCAAATTTCATTGGAAAAATCATTCTTCGACTGGCGATGCGCAAAATAACTATGCACAAACCACCCGAGAACAAATCCGATCGCCAATGTAAAAAATATCAGCAGCGCCCGTGACATGGAGATGCTCCAGAAAAGGAAAGTCACCTCGACGACGGAGACATTCTGGGTGATGAATAGTACCGTTATGCCTGTAATGACGAGCACCAGGATTAATCGGATGTTCATATTCTCCTCCTTATTTCTTTTCAAGCCGTCAAAAAAATGAGGCTCGCTGTTGATCGCTCGTTTTTTACCCCCCGCCCATGAGCGATGCCGTTTCCCGGATGGAGTCGGGACTTCCGACCAGCATCACGGTATCATCGACGGAAAGGAAAGATCACCTCACACGATCCGTATTCAAAATGAATATATTTATAACCGGAATCTCTTGCAGCGGCAAGACAAACTTCCCGACAGGCGGGTAAGCTGAATATACCTGTCACGGGGAAATAGGCCTGGATCTCTGAAGGAACGGTAGCGTGGCGGAATTTGTTTGGGCCTTACCGAACTTGGACCTTACCGAACTTTTCCTTTTTCGTCATTTTGTGGTACACATGAATTAAGATTCGCCATTCAATTCAATCAGGGAGAAACGGTGAAGATTTTTTCCATAACGGTCCCATTCGGGTCATTGCCATTGAAATTACTCTCAAGAGGATTTTTTCACATCCTTGTGCTGATTGTCGTACTATTTATAGTTGGTTGCGCAAAAGCTGACTTTGTCGACTACCGGGAGAAGCTCCTCCTCTCCGTCGAATGGGGTGCTAAAGCCGGTAAATTTGGTCTTGCGATCCCTTCGGATGGCGAATTTGTCGGGCCGCGGACATTTACGGTAGACGATGACGGGTACATCCACATTTTTGATTCGATAAAAAGAAATATCAAGGTATTCAATGGGGAAGGGATTTTTCAGGGGAGTGTCGGCAACGGTCTCCCGGGATACTCGTTTATCGTCTATAAAGGAAACTATTACCTTCTTGACGGTGAGAACGTCTATCTATACAACCTTTCCGGAATGCCGGTAGAGACGTACCCAATAGCCCCGACCTTAACCCTTTACGAGGGGTATGGGCAGTGGATGCGTATCGATGGCTATGGAGATCTTTATGTAAGATCTCAAGGGAAGAGTTATCGAATCTGCGAAGGCATCGGGAGGAGCAATACCCTCCTTTCCGGAGATGCACAGATCAAGAGCGAGCGGCGCGGCGCCCCCAACGCTTCCGGAACACGCTGGTTCACACTGGCCAAGGAGAGCGTGAAGCGTTTCAAGATCCGAATACATGACAAACGCGGGGACCTGGTGAATGAATTTCCGATAGAAACAACGGATACCTTCGGTTCCATTATTTTTCTTGACCAGGACGAAAGAGATAATATATACATCGAAACCCAAAGAATTGGTGCGGATGGCGTTGTCCACCTCGAAATCAGGCGGTACCAGGGCGATGGCAGGCTTATTCAGATCGTCGAATTACCGAACAGTTACTACACCATCGTCTACAAAAAGATCGTTGTCGATAAGAAAGGGTCCTTATATCAATTTCAAACGGCAACATCGGGGGTTAAAATCGTAAAATGGGGCAAATGATGACAAGCAGGAGCATATCGTTCACGGTGATGGTTTTCGCATGCCTCTTTCTCTTGACGGTTTCGGGTTATGCCGAGACCCCTACGAGAGATGAGGTTATCGCGAACGCATCAATGTATGCAAATCTCAAATGGTTCTGTGAAAAGAAAAATGCCAGAAAAGACTATAACCTTTTGACTCCAGGAAAACAGTACAGAGGGGTGCCGTACAACTGGGGAGGCTTCGATACCACGGATAAATTTGAAAAAAAAGTGAAAAAGGGCGTGGTTGCGGGAAATTACAGGAAGAGGTGCGGCAGCAATCTCTGTGTCCGCGAAGATTTCGCCGGTCTTGATTGCTCCGGCCTGGTCTCCCGCAGTTGGGGAATCAGCAGATACTCAACAACAACATTTCCGGGCATCTCGATAAAAATCACCCGAGAACTCTTGCAGCCGGGAGACATTCTTAATTCGGCAAACAAGCACGTCATGCTGTTTGACAAGTTCGACGACGACAACCAGATGTGGGTTTATGAGGCCGCGGCCTGGGTAAGGATCAAAAACGCCCCTCCCGCCGGCGTCATATACCGGTCCGTGGATGTAGGCGACGACTATGTGCCCCGTCGGTATTACAAGTTTATTGAAACGGGAGAGCGAATAAAGACCGATAAGACGATTGTTGCCCTTCGTCAGCTCAACGGTAAGGAAAAGCTTTATATTTCGGCCGGGACGACTGGTGAAATACTGAAGGGGCCGGCCCTCAGAAGCAAGGCTCAGAAAGCGCGAACACCTTCCGACGTCTGGGTTTATGTAAAATTCGGCAACAGCAAGGAAGGTTGGGTCTCGATCAGACATCTGACCTTGGTTGGTGTCAAGACCTGATAATGTGCAACCTCCAGGCTGATTAGCGACACGGAAAACCGCACCCGACGCAGGGCCTGACATGAATGTGATACCGAGGAGCATTCTCTCCTTTTTCAAAGACAACGGTCCTATTCATGCCGGTTCGATGGCCTTTTTTTTTCTCATGTCATTTATCCCCCTCTGTTTTGTTCTCATCACGATATTCGGCTATTTCCTTGGAGAGAACAAAGAGTTCTACGAATTTTTTTCGGCGCGGGCTATGAGATTCTTCCCGGCTTCGACCGCAGATATTTCCAGCGGATTGACGGCCTTGGTCACGTACAGGAAGATAGGCATCTTCAGCCTCATTGTTTATACCTATTTTTCCTATCTGCTCTATCGTTCGATAGAATCGGCTGTTCATGCGGTCTTCCATGAAAAGGGTAAGCGGTCGCAACTGGTCTCGCTTGTCATCTCATTTCTCATGATCAGCATGATCGCAGGCTTCATTATCATCTCCTTTGCGGCTACCTCGATAATCCAAATGCTGCACCCGATATTCACGGATTCCACGGGTTTTCAGATCGGGATCGTGGAGAGTTTCCTCATACGTTTCGTCATCCCCGTTTTCCTTATGTTCATAACGGCGGCCGTCCTTTACGTACTGCTGCCAGTTAGGAGAATTACCCCGCACAGCGCCCTTTGCGGGGGCGTTTTTACGGCCCTGCTGCTTGAAGGAGCCAGACACTTGTTTAACCTTTACGTGGTCAACATAGCGACCCAGATCGGCGCGGTCTACGGACCCCTCTCAAGTTTTGTTATTTTTCTGCTATGGATATATTATGCGGCCTGCATATTTCTCATCGGCGCCGAGATTGTCTGCACTCTTAATGATTCACCACGGGGGATGTGACGAAGTCGCGATCCAGGAAAAGGGCAGATCTCCAGGCAGCTATTATACTCCATGATCGTTCTTCTTTATAGCCTCGCGCCAAGATGGCATTACTGTTCACAAGTTGTGAGACTCACCGTCAGCCACCATCAATTTTCGTGTGGGAAGGATTTTCGTACTCTTGGGACTGCCTTCGGTCACTACTGTATCACGTTTCTCTTCTTCGTACTTGAACCCCCAAAACGAGGTTTTTGACGGTGGATCAAGGTGGTGAACTCCTTGCGATACCCATCCTGCGATGCTATACTGCGGGCAGGACAATTTCGGAATCCCATACCGTGAATTGATGTTCCGGGGGAGGTACACAAAGAGGACGGTTTATCCATGTTTCACATCAGACGGATCTTCGACGACATCCTGCCGAGAAACCGCCAGGCCCTGGAGCAGATCCAGGATATCCTGCGATCCCGGTTCATGGGGCTCAGCCAGGCCAACATCACCAAGATTCCGGATCTGCTCCGAAATCCATTCAAATACGACTTCCGCTCCATTCTCTACGTCGTCGAGATCCAGGCCACCGGAAAGGTCAGGGGGTTCGCCCTTCTCTCCCACGAACCGGTGGTTCGCTTCTGCTATCTCGACTACCTGGTGACGGAGAAAGAGACCATCGGCCGGGGTATCGGCAGCGCCCTCTATGAAAGGGTCCGGGAAGAATCGGTCCTGTTGCAGGCCGAGGGGCTGTTTTTCGAGTGTCTTCCCGACGATCCTGCTCTGAGCCGGAACCCGGAGATCCTCAAACAGAACCGGGCGCGTCTCAGATTTTACGAGTCCTTCGGCGCCCGGCCCATCGCGGAGACCGACTATGAAACGCCTCTGGAACCCGGAGGCGACAACCCGCCGTACCTGGTCTTTGACGGCCTCGGAAAGCCGATTACGCTCCGGCGGGAGGATCTGCGCCAGGTGGTCAAGACCATTCTCGAGAAAAAGTACCGGGGGGTGTGCAGCAAGGAGTATGTCCAGATGGTGATCGCGTCCATCCAGGACGATCCCGTCCGGATCCGCGAGCCGCGCTATTTCCGAAAACAGCCGAGAACCGTTTATCCGGTATCCGGTTATTTCGGCAAGATCGCCCTCGTCGTCAACGACCGGCATGCCATCCACCACGTCCACGAAAGGGGATATGTGGAGTCGCCGGTTCGAATCCAATCGATCCTGGACGCCCTGGAGCAGACCAATCTCTTTTCGCGCTTCCCGCCGGAAGAGTTTTCCGAGAAACCCCTGCTGGCCGTTCACAGCTCGGAATATGTGCGCTATTTCAAGCGCGTCTGCGAGAAGATTAAGCCGAACTCGTCCGTGTACCCCTATGTCTTTCCCATCCGGAACCGGGCGCACCCCCCGGTGGAGCTGGCCGTCCGGGCCGGATACTACTGTATCGACACCTTCACGCCGCTGGGCGGCAATGCCTTTATCGCCGCGAAACGGGCGGTGGATTGCACCCTGACGGCCGCGGAAAAGATCATCGGGGGATTCCGGATTGCCTACTCCCTGGTCCGGCCGCCGGGACACCATGCCGAGAGGGATGTATTCGGGGGGTTCTGTTATTTCAACAACGCCGCCATCGCCGCCCATCACCTGAGTCCGTATGGACACGTGGCGATGCTGGATGTCGATTACCACCACGGAAACGGCCAGCAGTTCATCTTCTATAAACGGAGCGACATCCTGACGGTTTCCATCCATGGGCATCCATCCGCGGCGTATCCCTACTTCAGCGGGTTCGCCCATGAGCGGGGCGAAGGAAACGGTACGGGCTTCAACGTGAACTATCCGTTGCCGGAGCAGGTCGATGCGCAAACCTATCTGGAGACCCTGTCAAAGGCGCTTTCCCACATCCGCCATTTCCGCCCCCGCTACCTTGTCGTCTCTCTCGGCCTCGACACGGCCAAAGGGGATCCGACCGGGTCGTGGAGTCTGCAACGCAAAGATTTCAACGAAATGGGCAGGCGAATCGGGGCGGAAAACCTCCCGACTCTCGTCGTGCAGGAGGGTGGCTATCGAACGCGCACGATCGGCATCAACGCCCGGTCCTTTTTCGAAGGTCTTTGGCAGGCCATATTTTCCCGATGATCCCCCCGCAATGCCAGATTCAGGATCGTTTGAGGAATGACCGGTTGAAGGACGACTTCCAAAGACTCCCAAGCGCAGCGATTCAGATCATACAGGAGCCATCATGGAGAAAATAATAGTGCTGAAACTAATACATAGATCATTAATTTTCATAAGGAAAGGAGGAGTTCGAGATGCCGGTAATAACTATTCGAGGGCAATATGGTACTTGGGCAGCCGAAATAGGGGAGCTTATTGCTCAAAAGCTGAATATTGATTATGTTGACAGGGAAATCATCGCTGGAGTAGCGGAACGACTCCGCCGGCCAAGCACAAGCATAGAAGAAAAGGAAACGCCGCCCAGCACGCTCATGGGGCGCCTCTCCGAAGCCATGGCGCAGACCGCCTATCTGGGTGACAACATCTACGCGGGTATATACTCACCTTTATGGGAAATACCTCTGAATGATACACACTATCTGTCAGGATTGGAGTATATGATTAAGGAACTTGCCGGAAGTAAGTCGATAGTCATTCGGGGACGTGGCAGCCAGTTTATCCTGAAAGATTTTCCCGGTGCTTTTCATGTACTGATTGTGGCGCCGGTCGAGGTGCGAGTGAAGCGCATTATGGAGAAACTGAAGATTTGTGAGGAGGATGCCCGGAAGGAGATGGCCCGTTTTGACGACGGCAGCCGTGAGTTTGTCAAGCGATACTTCCGGGCAGACATTGCGGACCCCATAAACTATGACATGGTCATCAATACCAACCATTTCAGCATCGAGGGTGCAGCTTCAATTATAGTAGACGCCGTCCATTGGCTGAGTGATTGAATGGGGGGAGCGATGCTTAAAAGGCGTGGAAGCGGAATACTTCTTCATATTTCGTCTCTGCCTTCACCGTTCGGCATTGGAGACATGGGCGAAGGTGCATACCGGTTTGTCGATTTTCTTGCTGAAGCCGGGCAACGTTTTTGGCAGATACTCCCCGTACATCTTACGGCCCCATATTACGATAACTCACCCTACATGAGCATATCTGCCTTCGCGGGGAACCCGTTGTTCATCAGTCCTGTTCTTCTCATACAAGAAGGGCTGTTGAAAGAGCGTGAGATCGGAGGCGTGCCTCCTTTTTCACAGGGGGCCGTCGATTATCTGCGGGCGACCGCGTACAAAGAAAAGATATTGACGGTTGCCTGGCGGCGATTCAAGGGACGCGCAAAAAAGGATCTCCTCTCCCGGTGGGAAAAATTCTGCCTGGAGAACGGTTTCTGGCTCGATGACTTTTCTCTGTTCCGTGCCCTCCGATTGCGTTTTCAAAATATAAGCTGGAGTGAGTGGCCGCGGGAGCTTCGCGACAGGCGGCGCGAAGCCGTACGCGCTGCGAAAAAAGAGCTTTCAGACGAAATAAGAAAGGAACAGTTCCATCAGTTTCTTTTTTTTGACCAGTGGCGGTTACTGAAGAAGTATTGTCGTGACCGAGGTATCCTCATTGTCGGAGATATGCCGATATACGTTGGCCATGACAGTGCGGATGTATGGTCTCATGCTGAACTGTTCCAACTCGATAAGAAAAAAAGACCTGCCGTAGTTTCCGGTGTTCCGCCGGATGGTTTCGGTGGAACCGGGCAACTCTGGGGCCACCCTTTGTATCGGTGGGATGAGTTGAAAAAAACCGGGTATGCATGGATGATTCGGCGTATAAACCATCAATTGACGCTATTCGATTATGTGAGGATTGATCATTTTCGTGGGTTCGTCAATTATTGGGAGGTGCCTGCCGCCGAAAAAACCGCGATCCGGGGAAAATGGGTTGCTGCACCGGCGAACGACTTCTTTACACACCTCTCTGCAAGGGTTCCGTCCTTACCCATCATCTGCGAGGATTTGGGCGCCAGTCCACCTGATTTCCGGGAGGTGATGAATCATTTTGGTTTTCCCGGCATGAAGGTGCTGCAATTTGCGTTTGGCAAAGATCTGCCGAACAATCCCCATGCCCCGCATCACTACCCGGCCAACTGCGTTGTCTATACGGGGACACACGATAATAATACCATCAAGGGGTGGTATACGGAGGATTTGACATCCAGGGTCAGGATAAGGCTGGCCCGGTATCTCGGCAAGACAATCTCTCTCAGAGAACTGCACTGGGATGTCATCAGGATGGCGATGATGTCCGTAGCCTCTATTGCCATCGTTCCCATGCAAGATATCCTGGGTGGAGGTGAAGAAATGAGAATGAATCGTCCGGGGACCGGAAAAGGAAACTGGACGTGGAGACTCATGGAGGACCATCTGACTCCCCTCCTTTCCCGGAGGCTTCTGAACATGACAACACTGTACGGAAGAAACGGATAGTAGAAAGGAGAGAACAACCGTGCGACCAGTATGCTTAGTAATTCGTGACGGATGGGGATACAGCGAGATTTCGGAAGGCAATGCCGTGCTCGCAGGCCGGACACCCAATAGCGACTTGTACAGGGCCCAGTATCCATGGACACTTCTGGACTGTGCCGGCGAACCGGTCGGACTTCCTGATGGATATCAGGGTTCTTCTGAGGTGGGGCATCTCAATATGGGGGCTGGGAGAATTGTCACTCAAGAACTTAAGCGCATTGACGATGGATTGAGAACCGGGGAACTCTTTAACGGGGAGACATGGGAAAAGCTGGTCAATAATTGGAAAAAACACGGGAGCCGTCTGCATCTCCTTGGCCTGCTCCAGGATGAGGGAGTACATGCCCATCAGGAGCACCTCTTCAAGATCATGAGGCGGGCACGGCTGGAATATCCCGAGGGACGTATCATCATTCATCCTTTCCTGGACGGCCGCGACACGCCGCCGCGGAGCTGTCTTGAATATCTGGCGAAACTCTCCCATGTGATGGAGACGGTCGGCGGGTGTGCGATCGGGACCGTTATGGGCCGATACTACGGCATGGACCGTTCCTGGAACTGGAAACTGACGGACATGGCCTACCATTGCATTGTTGCCTGCGAGGGTCGTAACGTTGCAAATGCTGAGATCGCAGTGAGAAAATCGTATGCTGAGGACAGGACCCCTGATGGCGCCGAGATGTGCGACGAATACATCTACCCGCATGTGATCAGCGACCATGACGGTGTCCGGAACGGCGATTGTATCCTGCATACCAACTATCGGCAAGACCGCGCCATCCAGCTCACCATGGCATTTGCGGATCCGAAGTATCCCGGGAGCCTTCGGACGAAGCCGGCCGTAACCTACGTCGGGCTGACACGGTACTGGGATGAGTTCACCGAATACCTGTTAGGCGCCATCGACGCCGGCGGAGCGATGAAACACCTCCTTGGCGAGGTTATCTCCCGGAACGGTCTGCGGCAGTTGCGCATTGCCGAAACACAAAAGTTCAGGCACGTAACCAGCTTTTTCAACGGCAAGAGCACCACTCCTTACGAAAACGAGGATCAGGTTGATGTCCCAAGCCGTTTTGATCCGGCCACCTTTGCCAGTCATCCGGAGATGGAGGCCTACAATGTGACGGACGAACTCATGAAACGTCTTGATGACAACCCCTATCATTTCATTGCCGTGAATTTTGCGAACGGCGATATGGTTGGGCACACGGGAGACATGGGCGCTGCCATACGGGCCATTGAGATCGTGGATGAATGTCAGGGCAGGATTGTAAAGCGCCTGCTCGAACTTGATGCGCATATCCTCATCACGGCGGACCACGGAAATGCAGAGCAAATGATCGACGATCAGACCGGCGCGACCAAGACCAGCCATAGCCTCAATCCCGTCGAGTTGATTTATGTCGCCGGTGATTCGCCGGGCAAGCGGCTTGTCGAGCGCGGGAAACTTTCCGATATTGCTCCGACGGTTCTTTACCTGTTGGGCCTGGAGATACCAGAGGAAATGACCGCCCAAAACCTGATTGTGACAAATGAGCGATAAAAGCTATTCAGGTAGGGTTGCCGCTGGTTGGACGATAAGCGGACAACCCCGCTGAATAAGAATGTGGCCAAGCCATAAGGCGCCAGTGATTGCAGTCTTCGCACTTCACCCGGGCAAAGCGGTTGTGCAGATCACCGCTGTCCGTTTCCATTGGCATGGAGGGCCTTGTTGAAGTCGAACCCCGGGTATTCGATACGACCGTGGTAGTAACTGAAAAGGGTTTCTAAAAAGCTATAGGTGATACGGTTAATTTCCGACAGTGTGATATCGCATTCCGCAAATTGTCCGTCTTCCATCGTGTCGGTGATTATTTTTCGGATAAGATCGAGGAGTTTATTCTGAGAATGGTCGTTGAGCGTCCGCGCGGCGGCTTCTATGCCGTCGGCCAACATTAGAATGGCTGCCGCTTTCGTTTGAGGTTTGGGACCGGAATAACGGAATTGATCTTCTTGAACTTCCCCACCTGACTCTGCTGCCTGTTTTTTAGCTTTCTCATAGAAGAAGCGCATCAATTTTGTTCCGTGGTGCTGGGGAATTAAATCTACGATGGAAGGGGGAAGATACTCCTTTTTTGCAATGCTGATTCCCTCAATAACATGCCCCTTCAAAATATGGACACTCTCCTGCGTACTGATCTGGTCATGAGGATTGACCTCATGTTGGTTCTCCACGAAATATTCAGGCCGAACGGTCTTGCCAATATCATGATATAGACTCGTAATTCGCAAAAAGAGCGGGTTCAAACCGATAGTTTTAGCTGCTCCCTCACACAGGGTCCCCACGGCAATGCTGTGGTTATAAGTTCCGGGCGTTTTTATCATCATCTCCCGGACAAGCGGGAGGTTCAAGTTGCCGAGCTCAGACAACCGAATCTCCGTGGTCACCATGAAGATGCGCTCACACAGCGGAAGCGTGAATGCAACGAAAATGGCGTTGACAAGCCCGGACAGGATCGCAAGGGCAGCCCCGAAACTTCCGCTGATCAGATCCGGCGGCGCCTGTACGGTCGTCTGGAGAATGAGAAATAGGAGTGCCGCGGATAAGCCGAGCTTGAACCCGGCACCGATAAGTCCTATTCGATGCGTGGCTTTTCGCACGAAGATGATCCCTGTCAGATTGGTGATCAGGATGTAGAAAAAGCCGAAGGAGTCCGTTCCGATGGACTGCCCAGCCAGAATGCAGAAGAAGACGATGAAAATCTGGGCGCATCGTTCACCCGCCAGAAGGGTTACAAGCATGGAACCGTAAGCGAATGGCAGCAGGTAAAAGAAATATGTTTTGTCGTTAAATGGTGAGGCCAGGAAGCTTTGGCTGACGGATTCGCAGACAAACCATGATGCCTTCAGCAGCAGAAGGTTGGCAGTCAGAGCAAGGATTAAAAACCCCACCAGTCTCAGATAGCTCCATTGGTTTGTGGGGATGAAACGAACGAAAAAGACAAAGATCGTCAAAAGTATGCCAATCAGAAAAGCCATTCCGATGGTTTGAATCATTGAGGAACCCGTCGGGGAAAGTTTACGAATGGCTTCAATATGAACCAGATGGTCCGGCCCGACCTCATCGCCCTGACGGAGAACAATCTTTCCTTTTTTCAGCTGCCGAAGGACATGGTCGACATTCTTTACATCTTCCGCTTGTCTTGACTTGGTCATCGATTCGTCAAATGTCAGATTAGGAATGATCAAACTTTCCAGGATGCGATGAACATGCTGGCGGTTGGCTACGGCAAGATGGGAATTCTGACCGATCTGCTTGCCGGCTTTGTTTCGGACTTGGGCAGGTGTCGAAAGAAGGCTCACGGGGATGGTTTCCATCTTTCCCGTGACAATGTTCACCTTGTGAATGTTCTCCTTCCCTTTGGCGAAGAGAGTGTCGTCGGTAACGAGCATGGTAGAAAAGGCATCCTTCAGCAAAAGGGTGATCTGATCCTCCAAGCTTGACGCAAAACCCTCTTTTACCAGAAAAACAAGCAGATCATCCAACGGTGGGTTTATACCAAGATCCTGCACGGTCGAACGAAGCTGCGCCTTCACGGCAGCCGGTAAGGTTCGAAGCGAACTTCTGCGCGTCCCTCCGGATGATTCTTTGCCTGTTGGGTTCAGCTCTAAAAGGGCTCGGCATTGGACAAATGCCGCCTTCAGCCTGGACGCCTGGTCATCTTGCAAAGACGGGTTGAATCGATAAACCGGCAATGCCTTGGCTTCAGCCTCCTCGCGATGGGCCTGTGTGGCTGTTTCATCCTCTATAAGGGCATCCATCGGGATTATGATGTCCGTACGGGCGATGTCGCCCGGTTGATACATGGGGGCGCTGAAATGGCTTTGGCGGGTGAGAAGCGTGCTTAAAAACAGGGAAAAGAGAATCAATAATACGACCAGCGCAACCGTCTGCAATCTGCTTAACGGGCTGCCTTTCCGCAACGGTGTTCCGGACACGGCAGTAGGTTGTATCCATTTCAATGGATTCATGGTTCCCTATTCTGAAATCAAAGTCATTGACTTAGGCAACATTTCAAAGCGTCTTACCGATGCCGCGCTGTCTATCGATTGTCCTCCTCCACGGCTTCGAACAGCCGATCCGAAAAATCCTGTATGGCCGCGACGACGCGAACCCATCCCGGCATCATTGGGATGTCGACCGGATCCTTGATGAATTCCCGGATGGCCAGCTTTAGAGAGCCGACAAAGATATCCACAGCCTCGATCTCTTCGTGCCGGTCGTAGATCAGGCCGTTGAGCAGGGCAAGGGCATTGTATTTTTCGATCGCGATCCTGGACTCCTGAATATAGGCGGTCAGCAGGGTCCGAAAAAAGGCGTCGCTCATGATCAGGCCGTCCTGGCTGAGAAACCTTAACAGAGCCTTGCCGATGTCCGTCGCCATGCGGACCAGCCCCTCGGTCGGATGGTTCTTCCTTAGAAGCTGATGTTTGTGCTCATACGTGTCGATGATCTCCACCTGGCAGATCCGGTTCACGGAGGTCTTCTGATAGACCTCGCTGAGCATGGAGACCTCCAGCCCCCAGGTCGGCGATATTCTGATCCCTTTCGCCAGGCTGCTGTCGAAGGCGAATTCGCCCGAAAGGGCGAAACGGAAATTGTTGAGATAATCGATGAATGCGTTGTATCCCAGGATCCGTCTCAGGGTTTGGATCAGCGGAATGTAGAACAGCCTCGTCACCCGCCCGTAGAGCCGGTCGGTCACCCGGGCATAGTACCCTTTGCTGAATTCGAAGCTTAGAGCGGGGTGGACGACCGGATAGATGAGCCTCGCAACCATCTCCCTGTTGTAGTTTATAATGTCGCAGTCATGCAGGGCGATGGCATAGATATCCTGGTCTGAAAGGATGTAACCGAGCGACATCCAGACGGACCGCCCCTTGCCCGGGTGTGCCAGGTTGAATTCCGCATCCATCAGTTCTTTCAGCAGCGCCTGCATGCGGGGGCCGTCATGCCAGATCACCGTTACCGGCACCGGCAGAATCGACATGATTTTTCGGATCTCTCTGAACTGCGTTTCGGTCGCCCGATCCAGAGAGAGGACGATCTTATGGAGATAGTCCACGCTCTTCAATTCTTCGATGATCCTCGGCATCGCATCGCCATCGAACTCCGTCACAAGCGCGGGGAGAAGGAGGACCATTTTCCGCTTATGCGAAATCACCTTCAGTTCCCGTTCGATCTCCTCTACCGGCCTTGCCTTCAGCTTCTGCAGGGTCGTGATGACCCCGTTCTGACAGAAATCGGCCATCTCTATTCCTCCTTTTTTTCCCACATCGCGATCATGTATCCCTTCATCCTCTCGAAGGCCAGCGCATTTTGTTCAAAATGTTCCTCCGCCTCCTCCGGAGTTTTATCCTGGAGCTCGTTGACGAGGGAGGCGACCCGTGCATAATAGAGGGGCGTCAATGTATCGAGGACTTTGAAACGCTGCCGCGGTGTGGCGTGGAAGGCGCCGGCGTACCGATAGACGATTCGGATCCAGGTTTCGAGGGGCATGAAGAATCGCCCGTTTTTTTTGGTTCGCGCGATTTCCTGGATCACCTTATAATCCTGTTCTTCGATGATATTCTTCCATACGCCGCCGAAATTGTTCAGGCCTACCTTGAAATACTCCACGAGATTGGACTGATCGATTTCGAATGCTTCCGCCTTCTGACCCGCGAATTCTCCGAGGGTGGGCACCTCCACCGATCCCTCGACCTTCATCCAGTAATCCTTGTACTGATCCATCAACTGGAATATGGTCCCGACCACCTGGCGAAGCATCGGACCCAGGTCGGAGGAGGGGTCCTTGTGGTCATGGATTTTGACGCCCAGTTTTGCCTGGCAGATCCGGAACCCTCCCACGATGGCCGATGTCGTCATCCAGATATCGATCCCGAATTTGGCGATATCCGTCGCCCACACATCCTGATCCAGGTAGTGTTTGACCAGGGCAGGAGAGATGCCGAAGTCGCCCCCGATCGGTTGCCGAATCCGCTGGCCGTAGAGCGCCCGGGTCAAGTTGTAGGCGATCGTGTTCGTGATGGTCCCGTCGAACTTGTAGCGGTTGTAGTAGGGGGCGACATAGTCGTAGCCGTGGAAGACGGGCTCCAGAAAATTGCGCACCCATTCCGGCGTAATCGACATCAGGTCCGAATCGAAAACGGCGACGGCCCTTGCCTTGAGGAAGGCGGCGACCTCGAAAACGGCCCTCAGTCCCGACCCCTTGCCGGGGATGCCCCGGTAGATGGTCACGATGCTCTCGATGTTGTAGGATTTGGGATCGACGGTACGCGCCAGATCCCTCGTATCATCGGTCGAGCCGCCGTCCGATACCATGATGAGGGCCTTCAGGTGGGGGTAATACTGCTCGATCCCTTTGACGACGGTCTTGATGACATGAACGATGGAGTCGCCGCTGCCGTAGGCGGGGATTCCGATCACGATGTCGGCATATCCGAGCTGCTCGATCTTTTCCGTTACGTGTGGTCTTAGTGCAGTTGAAAACCGGGTAACTTTTGTCATTGCCTCTCTTCTCCTGTCTGTTTAGGATTCATTGGCGGCGACTTTTCCGTATTCATTCAGGAGCCTCTCCACCACTTCGTTCCATCCCCTGCACCCCGGTTCCATCGCCCGGACAAGCCCGGGCATCCGAATATCCAGACACCCTTTCCCCGGGCGGGGTATCAGAACAGGGATGTCCACCTGTTCGAGCATCGGCAGGTCGTTTTCACTGTCGCCGATGCCGATGGTCGTCAACTCCTCTCCTGAATTGATCTTGAAGATATCTATTACCATCCGGACGGCCACCCCTTTGTCCTGTTCTCTGCCTATCAGGTGATGAAAACGCCCGCCCCGGGTCACTTTCAATTCTGTTTCCGCCGCTAACGCGCTCAGGCAACCGATGCCGTCCGGTCTTTTCAAAAGGAACGGCTCGGTGAACTCTCTCGCCTTTGCCATTTCCGCCCGGTCAGGAGACAGGCCGGTCAGCCCGGATATTTCTTCGATGGTCAGATCGCCGAATCCCCTGATCTCAAATCGTGCGCCGACCTTTTTCAAAAAATTGCGGATCGTGGAATATGTCGTCCCGATGCGTATGAGGGTGTAATCCCCGTCCCACTCCCCATTCTCGATCATAAAATCCCGATATCCATAGGGAAAGAAGATGCCGCCGCCGTTTTCGACGATGAAGGGTTCCCTTATACCCATATCCTGCTGCAGAAGTTCCACTTCCAGTCTGGTCTTGCTCGTCGTGATGATCAGCGGAATGCCCGTCCTTTTGATCCTCGCGATGGATGGCCTTGCCGCGGCGAAGGAATAATCCTCATGGTTGAGAAGACTGCCATCGAGATCTGAAAAAATAATCACTTGCACAAAGATACTCCATCAGATCCGGCAATTTTCGACTGGAGACACTTCTGTATATTTAATTTTCTTTATACCAGATCTTGCGCGGATCAACATTATAATGTTTTACCGGTTGCCATCCTGCAGGCTGGCATAATAGGGTGATATGATTTCCACACCCCCCTCATTGAACTCGTTTCGTATATTCTGATGCAACTCGGAATAAATGGTTGCCATCTTTGGGCTCTTCCGTGTCAACGTTCCGTTCATCGTGGCAATATTCGCCGCGGCATAAACCGGCCCGCGGGCGGAAATGACGTCTTTAACGATCCGGCTTGCCGCTCTTCCTGCCTGCGCCGATCAATTTTTCGGAAACCCTCAATAAAATTCCGGTCAAGCTTTTATCCCGACGTTTAAAGGATGTGTTGATATGGTCCAAATCGCTTCCGACTTCAACATCAACGGAAGCGGATTTCTTGAATGAAAGGACCTGCGTCGGGAAAACGCTTCTGTGGCCCGTCATGAGAAAACTGACAATGCAGGCGACAGCGGCGTACGGGGCGATCGCGCTGCCGAAGAATTCGACCGCCAGGATACTGGCAGCGATCGGGGTATTGGCCGCTCCTGCCAGGAGGCTCACGAAGCCGACTGCTGCAAAGGTCGCCCGATCCAGTCCCAGCATGCTCCCAAACAGGCTTCCTGAAGTAGCGCCGATGAACAGGATGGATTCTTCGATAAGGCCTTTGTTCAAATCGCTTTCCTTTTGCTCAGATTGATTTCCGGAGAAAGGATCAATCGCGGAGGCAGTTCCTGCGCCCCGAGTATTTGCACCAGTTCTTCCAGGACGTCAGATATATCCTGCAGTTTTTTAAGCGGCAGAACCTCCAGTCCGGCTACAAGCAAGCCCTGTGCGACCTGCGGCGCTTTTGCCACTATCGCATTGCCCGCATCCGTCAGCTCTATTTTTACAACGCGCCTGTCTTCACTGGTGCGCATCCTTTTGATGAGGTCCTGCAATTCAAGGCGGTTAAGGATTCCGACAACGGTAGCAGGGTGAAGATACATTTTACCGGCCAGATCGGACACCCTAACCGGGGACAGTTCCCCGATCATCTTAATGGCCCATAGCTGAGGTCCGGTGAGGCCGGTTTCGCGTTTGGCCTTTTTTGACTGTTCGTTGACGACTTGGAAAATCCTTCTGATATCATCAATGATTTCTGCTACGATTGCGGTTTTCCTTCCCATAATACCCCCTGATTATTGATTCCG
>JAHIMW010000081.1 GCA_018896355.1 Pseudomonadota bacterium | reverse complement strand
TAGAGTCCGGCGACAATACTTCCCCGCAGATGCGCCTCGATGACCTTTTCGTCCAAGGCGTCGTAAGCCTGATGCCGGCAGTCGAAGCATTTGACCGCCGGTTTCCGGCAGAGGCCCGATTTCCATTCATTCCGGCAAACCGGCGCATATCCCGCCCTGCCTTCCCGGTTCTGCCACCTTTTGGCGTAAACATCCTCCCGCCCCTTGAACAACGACATGAACAGACGGATCTTCCCCTCCGGGTCGGGTTGAACAGAGATTCGTGAAGGCAGGTTTTCCGCCGGTGATTCATGAATAAAAAACGATAGCGGCAAGTCATTTGGGGAATCATGATGTGGATTCACGCTCGATTGCCCGGTGATCCCCAATCGTTGCTTCAGGATCTCATTCTCTTCCCGCAATGCCGTGTTTTCGGCGAGCAATGCCCGGCATTTTTCAAGCAACTCGTTGACATTCACCACGGAATCCCTTTTACTTTTCATAGAAGAACTTCACCGAGATAATGTGGGATACAAATCCGGGAAAAACCATCCCGCAGCATGAATCGGGAAGCCCAGTCGAACGTCGCCTTTCGGCGTATCCGAAACAAGCAACCCCTCCTCGATAAGTTGCCCCAGGAGACTTCTCCCGGTCCGTTCTTTCAGACCTGATGCTGCAATGACGGCTCCCCGGGCCGCTTCGCCCTTCACCAAAATCTCCTGGAGCATTCTGGCCGATTCAACCCTCAGCCCCTTCTCCCCTGCCGGGCCGGGGATCATGCCGGAGCCTCGGAGTTCGACGTACCGCCTGATGCGTTCAACCAGCTCTTCCAACCGCAGCAAGCCCCCCATATATTCCACCTGGTCGAGACAGACCTCCAGGAAGAAGCGGCAAAAATAAGTCAGCCCTTCATTGGACAGATTTCCCCTGCCGTCCAGGTCGTTCCGGCGGGGAGCATCGGCCCGGGCGAGGGCGGACTTGTAATCGACGTTTCTGCGCGCCAGCCCCCGGCTGACCGACCAGAGTCCGAAACCGTGAACCGGAATCCGGTGAAAGTATGCCTCGGAGAAGAGGCGCGCCACCCGGCCGTTGCCGTCGAGGAAGGGGTGAACCCACATCAGCCGATGGTGGGCTGCCGCGGCCGCAACAAGCTTCAGGACGCCATGATGACTGTCCGGCGCATAAAATTCACCGAAACGGTCGAGAAATTCCTTGAGTGAGCCATGCCCCGGCGGCTTGTGATATCCCACCTTAACGGCCTCTTCACGGAGCTCTCCCGGCACGACCAGGCTTTCCTTACCTGTTTCAGGATTGGTCACGACCCGAAATTCCTCAGGCAGTTTCCGGTAGAACTCACGGTGCAGGTAACAGAGAAATTCCCGGCCAGCCATGTTGACATCCGACTTTTCCCGCAGCTTCATTTCCATATCCCTCTGGACGGTGATATGGGCAACGCTTTCTATCTGAAGATTGCGCTTGGCCGGTTCGGAATCGTACTCTTGCAGCATGGCGCGGACGATGTCATGAGGGTGCGTGTTATGACCCTCGATCAGATTGGAATAATAGCTATTGATGATCCGGAGCAACTCCCGAAGTGTGTCGAGTGTCACGGGATGCTGTCGGTTGCCGAGCGCGGCGGATTTCTGGAGCACCTCCAGGGCAATATCCTGAAGCGCATCCGCCTCTTCGGGCAGGAGAGGGGTCATTTGATGGATTTGAGATCGCATATTTTGCCTCTTATTGCCGATATATTTGCCGGTCAATATCCTGCAAATAATCCATGATTACGAGGAAGATTATACTATAATAAAATTAAACGCAATATTTATTGCCGATTTATTTGCCGATGTACGGGATTGCTTCGGTTGGACAGCCGGGTGAATTTCAAAAATCGGATTGATTTCCTCTGAACAATCGGCTGTCGGGACAGGGTGGTCCGGCGGCGGATCGATGTAACTAAAACGTAACCGCCCTAACCGAAAGTAGACCAAAAAGGTCTAACGTAATCCAAAACGCTCTTTGTAACCGGACGACATATAAGCGATTATTTTTGATGGGGAATCGCCTAATTTCAGTTAACGTCTTTTAATCCGTTGGTCGCGGGTCCCGCTTCCCAAACATGTTCAGGTTGACGCCGTGCAGCACCAGAATCTTCTTCATCCCTTTTCCACCTCCGATTCAGAACCCCTTCGCGAGAATTCCATCTTCTTCCCCGAAAACGGATGAAATGATAGCAGAATCTTTTTTCTTTTGCATGAGAATTTTCCTGCGGCACGGGGCGGAACCTTTTCCGGCCTACCGATCGCACGCCGAATGTGATATAAGGGGCCGCCGACAACAGTGAGAGAGAGGATGATCGAAACCGCAGCGTTCGAAGAGGTCATGCAGATCCGGATGAGCCGGGAGCTCTTCGGCGGCGAACACGCCTTCGCCGAGATCTCGAACGGCCAGTATACGACGGAGAACCTCGTCCGCTCCGTCCTGAAGATGGAGGACTGAGATGGCCGGGGAGAAGACGGGACAAACGGGAAAATGGCCGGTCCACTGTTGGATCGGTCTTGCCCTGATCGCCCTCTTCTGGATCCTGAACTGGTCCCTCCCCGGGACGCGTACCCACTGGGGCTTCTTCCCGCTCTGGCTCGGTTACAGCCTCTTTGTGGACGCCCTCGTCTTCTGCAGAAAGGGGCACTCCCTCCTCACCCGGACGCCCGGCGTCTGGGCGGGCCTCTTCCTGGTATCGGCCCCCGCCTGGTGGCTCTTCGAACTGGTCAACCTCCGGACGCAGAATTGGATCTACCTCGGGAAGGAGAGTTTCTCGACCTTTGAATATGCGGCGTTTTCCACGCTCAGTTTTTCCACGGTGATGCCCGCCGTCTTCGGCACGGCGGAGTGGGTGGGGACCTGGAAACGGGTGCGGCGACTCGGCCCCGGCCCGGTCATCCGGAAAACGCCCGCCACGCTGCGCGGTCTATCGGCTGCGGGCGGTCTCATGCTGCTCCTCCTGCTCGCCTGGCCGGAGCTCTTCTTCCCGCTGGTCTGGGGTTCCATTTTCTGCATCATCGAACCCCTGAACGCGAGGCTGGGAAACCGTTCGCTCTTGGACGATCTGTCCCGGGGCGACTGGCGGCCGGTGATCGCCCTCTCCGTAGGCTGCCTCATCTGCGGCCTCTTCTGGGAAATGTGGAATTTTTATTCGTGGCCGAAATGGGTCTACCGGATCCCGTACGCCGACGTTTTTCACCTCTTCGAGATGCCGCTTGCGGGTTACCTCGGCTACATCCCCTTCTCACTCGAGCTCTTCGCCCTCTATCACCTCGTCACGGGACTCTTCCGCCGGGACAAGGCCCGGAACGACCTTCGTCTGTGAGGCGAGGGTTTTAAAAAGGTTCATCCGGTTTAAACGTACTTGTGAGAAAAAGGATAGCTTCCTGAAAGCGATGGGTTGACATTTTTCGTTTTTATAGTAGATTTCTAACGCAAATCGTGATAGCAACTTCCTGAATTTGAAATGCAGCTGAGAAAGCCCTATACCGTGTAACCAGGCCGGAGGGAAATATGGACTGGCTAACAAGAACCCCGTTTCCTACAAAAAGAGCGGGTTTTTTTGTTGCAACTGAGGCAATCATGGAGAGTGTTATGCGAAGAGTGACAGGAACTGAATGAAGAAAGAGATGGACAGAAATCGAGACAATGTATCCGTAGGCTCTCTCTTTGCCGCAATTGGCGGCTTCTGCAAGGCGTTTCAGCAGCATGGCGCGACGGTTCTATGGGCGAACGACAAAGACAGATTCGCTGCAGAAACGTTCAAGCTGAACTTCCCTGACGTGCGGTGGATCGAAAAACCCGTTGAGGATCTGTCCGTTCAGGGAGATCAACTTCCCCCCGTTGACGTTCTCACAGCAGGCTTTCCTTGCCAGGCCTTCTCGATTGCCGGCGAAAAGCGTGGCTTTCAGGACACGCGCGGCCTCCTGTTCTTGCACATCATAAGAATCATCCGAGAATTTGGAACAAAGAAACCGAAAATTCTGCTCCTTGAGAATGTCAAGAACCTCAAGGCCCATGACAAGGGGCGCACATTCAAACGCATCCAGACCGAGATCCAAAGAGCCGGCTACTGGTTCACTGACGCAAATGCACGTATCCTGAACACTGCTGACTACACCGACATTCCGCAGAACCGCGAACGCGTCTTCATGGTCGCCATGAGCCAGACACATTTCCAGACCAATTCATTTGCGTTTTCCAACCCTCTTTCGCCGGAAAGCCGGCGACCCGTGCGCAGCTTTCTCGATCTTCAACGAAAGGCCGACCCAACCTTCTATTTCACGCCCGACTCGCAGTACTACGAGTTGTTCCGGCAGGAAATCGAGAAGGGCGGGCTAGAACACATCTACCAGCTTCGCCGCAGCTACGTGCGGAAAAACATGTCGGACATGTGCTTCACCCTCATGGCAAACATGGGAGAAGGAGGGCACAATCAACCTGTCATCAAGGACCGCTGGGGCATCAGAAAGCTGACCCCGCGCGAGTGTGCGCGGTTGCAGGGGTATGAGGACTCATGGTTCCAGATATCGAATAGACTCTCCAACACACAGGTTTACAAGCAAATCGGCAACTCGGTGACTGTCCCGCTGGTCGCTCGGCTCGCCGAGGGCGTCATTCACCATGTCCAATCCTTGAATGGAAAGCGCGAGGTATAGAAAAGGGCTATGAACTGGGTATTCCCTAGAAACGACGGTGGCCGGGACAGTGGCTTTCACGATGCAGGAGTCGAAACGTTCAAAGGCAACTTAGACCGGTATTTGGCCCGAGAGCTGATCCAGAACAGCCTCGATGCGCGACTCGATCCCGAGAAGCCGGTGTGCGTGAAATTCCAACTGCTCAAACTCGACCGGCACCAGCTTCCGGGCATGGATTACCTTCAGGCAACTTTTGCACAGTGCGCCGAATACTGGAAAGACCACGACAAAGTCCGTGTTTTCTTTGAGTGCGCGGCCCAGTTGGCCGCGCAGCCGCGCCTGACTGCTCTGAAGGTAGGCGACTACAACACGACCGGGGTTCCCGGAAGCGATACTGACCGGACCAGGAACTGGTATC
>JAHIMW010000080.1 GCA_018896355.1 Pseudomonadota bacterium | reverse complement strand
GCCGGCCCCCGAGGTCCCGAACACCGTAAAGGCGGAAAAATTGGTGGCGGTCATGGTGGCCAACAGGATCACGGTGCCCAGCTTGCGGTCAGCCAAAAAGTAACTGGAGGGGGACGACTTCCAGTGGGTGCGCGTTAAATATCCGATCATCAGGACAATCAAGAAATACGCTGTCAATACGGAAATTTTTGTAATCACAGAGAGTTCTCTTTAAACATGTAAAAAAACCACCCCGAAAGGTCGGGATGGCTTGCGCCTGGCATAACCTGCTCCAGACAGGATATCGTCCAAGAGAACGATCATCCCCTGAATTGACAAACACCTACTTTTAGCGCGCCGAGTATAGGAAGAATATACTTGGATGTCAAGGAAATTAGGTTCAGCAAATTAGGTTCAGCAAATGCTGTTTGCCATTTGATATCATCAACTTTTCTGATTCTGCCGAATTGCGGATTACAGGAAGTTATACGCATCACCCAGATGAACCTTTCTTTATCCGTTTTCCGGGTCGATCTTTGTCCGGAGGGCCTTCTTTTCCGCCTGGAGATGCTTTGCCTCCAGGGTCTTCTCCTGCGCCCGTCGGGAACGCCGGCGCTTCTGGCGTCGGATCTTTTCGGTCCGCATCCGCTCGGCGCTGACGAGCCCCGTCCGGAGCCTCTCGATCCGGTCGAGGAGAAGGCGGCGGGCGAGAAAGCGGTTCAGCGCTTGGGAACGTTCCTGCTGGCATTTTACGGAGAGGCCCGTCGGCAGATGGACGAGAAAAACACACGAGGAGGTCTTGTTGACCTTCTGCCCCCCGGGACCGGAGGAACGGATGAAGGTTTCGCGTAACTCCTCCTCCCGCACGCCGAGGCGCTCCATCCGTTCCCGGAGCGCCGTATCTTTTTCCTGAGAGATGGTCATTGTTTCAAGGGTAAAGGGCGTCACGGAGGGCTATACGACTCAGAGGGAATAGATCTCATCCTCGATCAGATGGATCCAGTTCCGGCGGAGTACCTCCCGCGCCTCGTCGAGCTTGTCCACACCGAGGATGACGATCGTCTCCTCGCCGATCCGGTTGATCGTGGTATAGAGGTAGAGGATGTTGATCTCCGCATTGGTGAGGGGTTTCAGGATTGCGTTCATTCCGCCGGGATGGAGCGGCACCTCAGCGGCGAGAACCGGGGTGACCTCGTAATTGAAACCGAAGCTCTCCAGGATCGCCGCCGCCCGCTCCGGGTCGTTGACGACCATCCGGACCGTGCTGCTTTCCGCGGCGCTGGCGGCGAGCAGGGCTTTCGCCGTGATGTCTTCCTTGTCGAGGATGGTCGTCAGCCGGGAAAGGGTTCCCGGGATGTTGCCCAGCAGGACGGAGATTTGCTTGACTGCCATTTCGATCGACTCCTCCAATAGGATCGCTTTTATTCCGCTATCTTCAAAAATTCATATCCGGCCGCAAAGGCCTTGTGGTTGATCTCGATGACCGATTTCTTCTTGCTTCCCATCACCGTCTCCATGCTGCTTAGAAAAATGTCGGGCGGCACGAGGCCGGTGATTTTCAGGAAAGCGCCCATCATCACCGTGTTGGCCGTTCGCGGGTTCCCCAACTTTTCGGCCAATTCCGATGAGGGGATCTTGAAGATCCGGACGTCGTGCCGCGACGGTTCGACGGCGATGATCGAGGAGTTCAGGAAAAGGGCGCCGCCGGGCGCCAAACGGTTCTGAAAGGTTAAAAGGGAAGGGGCGTTCAGAACGACAATGTTGTCCGGTTTCGATGCGATCGGCGAGGCGATCTCGTCGTCCGACACGGCGACCGTGCAGTTGGCCGTTCCGCCCCGAACCTCCGCGCCGTAAGCCGGCAGAAAGGTCACGTGATAACCAGCACTCATTGCGCCGTGGGCGAGCGCATAGCCCATCATCAGCACCCCCTGACCGCCGAAACCGGAGAATATGGTCTTGACCATCATGGCGTTTGTTCCCCCCTCTTCTGCTTCTGTTCCGCGGCCGGAAGGTCCTTCAGCACGCCCAGGGGGAACGATTTGCTCATTACCTCATCGATCCAGCGGCAGGATTCGATCGGCGTCATCTTCCAGTTCGTCGGACAGGGGGAGAGGATCTCGACGAGGGAAAAGCCGAGGCCGTCGATCTGATACTGGAAGGCCTTGCGGATCGCCTTCCGGGTCTTGAGGATGCTGGCCGGCGAGTTGACCGTACATCGTTCGATGTAGGCCGTTCCGGGAAGCAGCGAAAAGATCTCGGAGACCTGGATCGGATAGCCGTCCAGAACAATGTCTCTTCCCACCGGCGAGGTCGTCGTCTTCTGGCCCAGCATGGAGGTCGGGGCCATCTGGCCGCCGGTCATGCCGTACACGGCGTTGTTGATGAAGACGACGGTGATGTTCTCCCCGCGGTTGGCCGCGTGGAAGCTCTCCGCGATGCCGATGGCGGCCAGATCGCCGTCCCCCTGGTAGGAAAAGACGATGCGGTCCGGCAGAACCCGCTTGATCCCGGTCGCGGTGGCCGGTCCCCGTCCGTGCTGCGCTTCGATCATGTCGACATCAAAATAGTTGTAGGCGAGAACGGCGCATCCCGCCGGCGGGATGCCGATCGTGATGCCGCGGATGTCCAGTTCATCGATCACTTCGGCGATCAGCCGGTGGGCGATGCTGTGACCGCATCCCGCACAATAGTGAAAGATGTTTTTCTTCATGCTTCGGGGTCTGCCGAAAACTTTTTTCATCATAAAATCCCTGGTTGTTTCAGGTCGTTATCGCCATCATGGGAACGGCGGGTGACTAATAGTGGTCGATGATCCCTTCCTTACGGTCATACTTGCGCATGACGACGTTGGCCAGTTCAACGGGGGTCGGCACCACGCCGCCGGGACGGCCGTGGAAGCCGATCCGGGCGCGCCCCTGAATGGCGAGACGGACATCCTCCACCATCTTACCGGTGCTCATCTCAAAAACGAGAAAGTTTTCAATCTTTTTCGCGAGATCCCGAAGCTCATTCGTCGGGAAGGGCCAGAGTGTGATGGGGCGGAAAAGCCCGGCCCGCAGCCCCAAGTCTCGCAGGCGTTTGATGGCGCCTTTGGCGATCCGTGCGCCCGTCCCGTAGGCAACGAGGATCAATTCCGCATCATCCGCTTTGTAGAGCTCATGGCGGGTTTCATTCTGGGCGATCACCTGGTACTTCCGGTCGAGCGTCCAGTTGTGCTCTTCCATGTCCAGCGGGTCGAGAATCAACCCCCGGATGATCTTGCTCTTGCCGGCGCCCGCGCCCTTCATGATGAAACTTTCCGGATAGTCCCGCGGTTTCGGCGTCTTGAAGATCACCGGCTCCATCATCTGCCCCATCATGCCGTCGGCCAGGATCATCACCGGCGTCCGGTACCGGTCTGCAAGGTCGAACGCCTCCATCGTCAGGTCGGCCAGTTCCTGAGCCGAATCGGGGCCGAGAACGATGATGCGATAATCCCCGTGACCGCCGCCCTTGGTGGCCTGGAAGTAGTCCCCCTGGGCCGCGCTGATGTTGCCCAGCCCCGGACCGCCCCGCATCATGTTGATGATTACGGCGGGAAGTTCGCAGGCCGCCATCGAGGAGATCCCCTCCTGCTTGAGCGAGATTCCCGGGCTTGACGAGGAAGTCATCGCGCGGGCGCCGGCGGCGCTGGCCCCGATCACCATGTGGATGGCCGCAACCTCGCTTTCCGACTGGATGAAAACGCCGCCTTCCTCCTGCCGCAAACGCTCCGACATATACTCCGGAATTTCGTTCTGCGGGGTGATGGGATAGCCCGCGTAAAAGCGGCACCCCGCCCGGATGGCGGCCTCTCCGATGATCTTGTTTCCCTGCATCAGCACTTTATTCACGGTAAACCTCGATAGCGATATCCGGACAGGTGATCGCGCACAGGGTGCAGCCCGTGCATTCGCCCCCCTCATCCTTGAAACAGACCGGGCGGTAGCCCCGGGAATTGTATTCGTTTGAGGGGGTGATCAGCCCCTTTTTACATGCCTGAATGCAGAGGTGGCACTCCTTGCAGAGCTCCCTGTCGATGGTGATATGTCCTTTCAACGCTCCTGTCTCCTAAAAAAAGCTGCGGCCGATGTCTCCGATTGGGAAATTTCCGCCTGGGGACAGATTTCAAATCTGTCCCCATAACGCGCTTCCCGCGCATGACCGGACTTTCTGGCGCATCCGCGGCGGAAAGTCAAGGGAAAATCAAAAAAGCGCCTTCTGAATTAGTATTGATCCCTAATCGTACCGGCCCGTCATTCCGTGAAAACGGGAATCGAGTCTTTTAAAGATGTTGCCTCGGTCCTGAATACCCGCATTCGCGGGTATGACGACTTTTTACAAAGTCCTCAGAGTCTGGCGATCTGAAATCCTTCCACCTTGATTGCGACGGAGCGCTGGAGAAGTTCGATGGAGATTACGAAGAGTTCTTTTGCATAGTCTGTTTTCAGGACCAGGCCTTCGACCCCCTTGAAGGGGCCGTCGATGATCCGGGCCGGTTCTCCGACTTTCGGATACTGGAACTGCTGCACCTCCACCTTCGAATCGACGATCCGCCGGATGGCGTCGATCTTGTCGTCGGGCACCGCAATGGGTTCCGAACCTCGGGGTTTTCCGAGGATGCGCACGACGCCGAACGTCTTGAGGACATCAACCTTGAGTTCATTGTCCAGCGTGGGGAGCTCAACGAAAAGATACCCCGGAAACAGCGGGATCATGATTTTCTTCCGCCGGTCTTTCCGCTTGCTCCACACCTCCATTTTGGGTAGAAAGGCGTGAAAGGACTTTTTCAGAAGACCGAGGCAGGCCCGGTCTTCGTGACGGCTTCGCGTATGGACGGCATACCAGGACATCGATTTTCCTTTCGGCGGGAGGCAGATCAACGCGATCTGCCCGTTCCGCGTATTCGATGGGTCTCTATAACAATATTTTCCCTTTTTCAACGGTGAAAACGCAATGGTCTTGAAGATCAACGGTTTGACACTGGCCCTCGGCGAGCGGGAGGATCTTCTGCCCGTCCGGGTCGCCTCCCTTCTCGGCCTTCCCGACGGGGCGATCGCCGATATCCGGGTGATCCGGCGGTCGATCGATGCGCGGCGCACCCGTCCGCCCCGCTTTGTCTATCTGCTCGTTGTCCGCCTGGCGGACGGTGTGGATTGGCGGCCGGCTCCGGAACGGGAGAGGGCGGGGGTCAGCGTGATCGAAGGGATGGATGGGCCGGATGAATCCCCTCACGCCGATTCCCCGGGGCTTGCATTGCTAACGTCATTCCCGCGCCCCCCTCTCTCTTTCCCGCGAAAGCGGGAATCCGGGAAAGGAAACTCGATTCCGCATCAACCGCGGAACGACACCGAATACCCCGCTGCTAGCGGCGGGGTAGTTTATTCACAGGCCGGTTCTGCTGTTTTCGAGCGAAGGCCGGTCGTGGCCGGCTGCGGGCCGGCGGGGATTTTTGCCGCGCTGACCCTTGCCGAAAAAGGGATCCCCGTCCTTCTGTTGGAGCGGGGCAGGGCGGTTCCGGAGAGGCTTGCCGATGTCCGCGCTTTCTGGGAACAGGGAATCCTGAATCCCGAAAGCCATGTCCACTTCGGCGAGGGCGGCGCGGGAACCTTTTCCGACGGCAAGCTGACCAGCCGCGTCAAAAACCCCTGCACATCCCGGGTCAAGCGGATTTTTGTGGATATGGGGGCGCCGGCCGACATCCTCGTGGACGCCCGCCCTCACATCGGAACGGACCGCCTGCGGGAGGTTGTCGTCAATCTCCGGAAGCGGCTGATCGGTCTGGGCGGCGAGGTCCGTTTCGGCGCGCGCGTGACCGACTTTCGGATCCATCAGGGATGCCTTGCCGGTATTGTCATAAACGGTTCCGAAGAGCTCCGGACGGGCCATCTCATTCTCGCAACCGGCCAATCCGCCGCCGATACCTACCGGAAACTGGCGGAGAGGGGGGTTGCGTTGGAGCCCAAACCGTTTGCGATCGGTCTCCGTGTCGAACATCCCCAGGAACTGATCAACCGGATCCAGTACGGACGATGGGCGGGCCATCCGGACCTGCCCCCCGCGGATTATTTCCTCACGGCGAAGGTCGCGAAGCCGGACCGCTCCTGCTATTCCTTCTGCATGTGTCCCGGCGGCCAGGTGATCGGGTGCAGCGCGGAGGCCGGCGGCGTGATCACAAACGGAATGAGCGGTCTCAGGCGGGAGAGCCCCTGCGCGAACAGTGCGGTGGTCGTCAATGTCCGAAACGAGGACCTTGGGGGGGAAGGACCGCTCGCGGGGCTGGTCTTCCGCCGGCATTGGGAGGAGAGGGCCTTTCTGGCGGGAGGCTCGGATTACCGCGCCCCGGCGCAGCGGCTGACCGATTTCCTGTCGGGAAAAACCCATTCGCCGATCGGGAGGTGCAGTTTTCTGCCGGGCGTCAACGGGGCTGACCTGCGGGAAGTTCTCCCTCCGTTTGTCGTGGAGGGGCTGAAACGGGGCTTTGCCGAATTCGAACGGAAGATGCCGGGATTCATCACCGGAGAGGCAATCCTCATCGGCGTGGAGACCCGGACCTCTTCGCCGGTCCGGATCACCCGGGGCGAGGACGGGCAGGGCGTGAACCTGACGGGGCTCTATCCCTGCGGAGAGGGGGCCGGTTACGCCGGCGGGATCATCAGCTCCGCCCTCGACGGGATACGGGCGGCGGAGCTGATGATGCTGTCTTTGACCAACTCGAAAAAAATCTAAAATCTCCTCCCCCTTGATGGGGGAGGGTTAGGGTGGGGGTGAAAAGGGGTTGTATTTCCGCGAGTGATTTCCCCCTCCCCTTAATCCCCTCCCGCAGGGGGAGGGGAAAATTCACATTTTTACGGCGGCGTGATCTTTGGGCGGACGAGCCGGACATCGAGGATGAGATCCGCCCCGCAGCGGGTGACCCGTTGAAAGGAAAAACCGAGGGCGTCGTCCATCCGCAGGATGCCGAGGTCGCCGACGGCATTGACCCCAACGCCTACGATCTTCGGGGCGAGGACGATCAGCAGGCGGTCGACGAGGTTTTCCTTCAAAAATGCGGTGGCCACGGCGGCGCCGCCTTCGACCAGAACGGAAGAGATCTTCCGCTTTCCCAGAACGGTCAGGAGCTCGCGGAGATCGACGCGTCCCGCCGGATCCTCTCCGACCTCCAGGACCTCGACCCCCTTCTTCTCCAGAAGACGCCGACTCTTTGCAGCGGCGCGGCGCGTCGCGACTGCGACCGTCTGTTTTCCGTCTGAAAAAATGTTGGCATCCGGCGGAAGTCTGAGACCGGAATCGACGACGAGCCTGAGCGGGTTCCGGCCCCGGACGAGGCGGCAGGTCAGCTCCGGATTGTCCGCAAGGATGGTGCCGGCGCCGACGAGGATCGCGTCGTTTACCGCCCGCAACCGGTGGGCGAAGCGGAGCGACGGGGGCGAGCTGATCCAGCGCGAGTGGCCCGAGGCGGCGGCGATTCGGCCGTCGAGGGTCTGGGCGAACTTGAGGGTGACATAGGGAAGGCCGGTCCGGATGTATTTGAAAAAGATTCGGTTGCTTTCCCGGCAGGCATCCTCGAGGAGGCCGACCTCCGTCTCGATGCCGCTCCGCCGGAGGGCCTCGATGCCCCTCCCGGAGACGAGAGGGTTCGGATCGACGGCGCCGACGACCACGCGGCCGGGGCGGCACGCAATCAGGGCCTCCGCACACGGGGGGGTCCGGCCGTGGTGGCTGCACGGTTCCAATGTGATGTAGAAGGTCGCCCCCGCGACGGATTCCGTCGCGTCCCGGATGGCGTTGATCTCCGCGTGGTTTTCACCGCAGCAGCGGTGCCAGCCCTCGCCGATGATCCGGCCCTCGCGGACGATGACGGCGCCGACCAGCGGATTCGGACTGACGCTTCCTTCCCCTTTCCGGGCCAGCGCGAGGGCCCGGCGCATGAATTTCTCGTCGGTCGAACGGATTTTCCCCGCTGTCATAATCTGTCTCTCCCGGTTTGCGGTCGATCCTTTATAACATGACCATGGAGGATGTAAACGGTTTTTCGTTGTAGTCCCTTTTCAAAATGTGCTATGGATGCACCACCCATGAAAGGGGCCGAAAGGAGAAACGCATGAAGGGTGTCGTTCTGGCGGGAGGTTTGGGGTCTCGGATGTATCCGCTGACCAAGGTGACCAACAAGCATCTCTTGCCGATATACAACAAGCCGATGATCTACTACCCCATCCGGACGCTGGTAGACGCCGGGATCGATGAGATCCTCCTCGTCACCGGCGGGAACAGCGCCGGGGACTTCCTTCGTCTTTTGGGAAATGGGAAGGAGTTCGGTCTCCGGCACATCAACTACACCTACCAGGAGGGGGAGGGTGGGATCGCCGCCGCGCTCAGCCTTGCGGAATACTTTGCCGACAACGACAAGATCGTCGTCATCCTCGGCGACAACATCATCGAGGGAAACATCCGCGGCGCCGTGGCGTCGTTCCGGGCGCAGAAGGAGGGCGCCCGCATCCTGCTGAAGGAGGTTTCCGACCCCCAGCGTTTCGGCGTGCCGGTCTTCGAGGGGGGGAAGATCGTCCGGATCGATGAGAAGCCGCTCGCACCCGCCTCCAGCTATGCAGTAATCGGGGTCTACATGTACGACCACCGGGTCTTCGATTTCATCAAGACGCTGAAGCCCTCGGAACGCGGGGAGCTGGAGATCACCGACGTCAACAATTTCTACATCCGGGAGGGAAAGATCGCCTGGGACGTCCTGGAGGGGTGGTGGACCGACGCGGGGACCTTCGATTCCCTCCTGTACGCCGGCGGTATGGTGGCCAAAACCGGGGCGAACAAACTTTGAAACACTTAAGCAGAAATGTAATAGTTATTCCGTTACAGACCCAATAACCGGGGGAAAAAGATGATCGACGGGGTGATGGTCAAGAAACTGAAGGTTATTTCCGACGAACGGGGTCGGCTGATGGAGATCCTGCGTGCCGACGACGAGATGTTCCAGGCTTTCGGACAGGTCTATATGACGACCGCCTATCCGGGGGTGGTCAAGGGGTGGCACTACCACAAACGGCAGTCCGACAACATGGCGGTCGTACGGGGGATGATGAAGATCGTGCTGTATGACGGCCGGGAGGTCTCCCCGACCCGCGGCGAGGTCAATGAGTTCTGCGCAGGGGTCCACAACCCGATCCTCGTCCATATTCCCCCCTTCGTCTATCACGGCTTCAAGTGCATTTCCACGGAAGAGGCGATCGTTGTCAACACCCCGACGGAGACTTACGACTACCGGGAACCGGATGAATTCCGGGTTCATCCCCACGAAAATGATATTCCCTACGACTGGGGGCGAAAGGACGGCTGACTACCAAGTGCTGAGCGCTGAGTTGCTCAGTCCTCAGCACTCAGTCCTCAGCACTATTTTTTGAGGTGAATCGGCATGTTCTCGACGGTGTGGCTGGCGGTCATCTTTACCCTGGCGGGCGCCGCCGTGGGGAGTTTCCTCAACGTCTGCATCGGCCGCATCCCGGAGGGCCTCTCGATCGTCACGCCCCCCTCCCGCTGCCCGCAATGCGGCCATCCGATCCGCTTCTACGATAACATCCCGGTCATCAGTTTTTTGCTGCTCGGGGGAAAATGCCGGGACTGCCGGGGGAGAATCTCCTTCCGCTATCTGCTGATCGAGCTGCTGACGGCGCTATTCGCCTGGCTTCTCTTCCGGCGTTTCGGTCTGACTCCCGCCTTTCCCGCCGTCTTCGTTTTCACCTGCACGCTCATCGTCATCAGCTTCATCGATTTCGATCACCAGATCATCCCCCACCTGCTGACCCTGAGCGGGATTCCGCTCTTCGCGGTTCTGGCCGTTCTGTTCATGGGGCTTACGGTCATTGACGCCTTTCTCGGCGTCATGATCGGCGCCGGCAGCCTCTATTTCGTGGCCGTTTACTATGAGGCGTTGACGGGAAGGGAGGGGATGGGAGGCGGGGATGTCAATCTGCTAGCCATGCTGGGGGCGTTTCTCGGCTGGAAATCGCTTCTCTTCGTCCTCCTCGTCAGCTCGCTTCTCGGGGCCGTCGTCGGGCTTGCGTTCATCCTGTTCAAGGGCAAGGACATGAAGTATGCGGTTCCGTTC
>JAHIMW010000255.1 GCA_018896355.1 Pseudomonadota bacterium | reverse complement strand
CTTGAGCCGATAGCTTTTGCCCTCAAACTTCAGCAGATGACCGTGATGGAGCAGCCGATCGAGAATTGCCGATGAGGCGGCGTTATCTTTCAACAGGAGTCCCCAATCTTCTATCGGCCGGTTTGAAGTCAGGAGTGTGCTTTTTCTTGTCGAATAGCGTTGGAGGATGACATCCAGCAAATAATCGGCGGCATCCTCCGGCATCTTTTTCCGGAGGAACAGATCGTCTATGATCAAAAGGTCCGCCTCAGAAAACGTTTTAAACAGCCGCTTTTTATTGCCGGTCTGGTTTGCCTCGAAGATATCTTCAAAAAACGTATGCGCTTCCCGGTAGACAACTTTATGGAAAGATTGAATCGCCGCATGGGCGATGGTTTTGGCAATGTGGCTTTTGCCTGTACCCGGAGATCCGATTAAAAGAGCGTCCTGGCCGTCTCGGACAAACTTTGCGGTTACCAGCTCATATATCTCCTTCTTGGGGAGCTTGGGATTAAAACTCCAGTCAAAGTCGCTCAATGTTTTTAGCTCCTTGAGGCTCGATGCCTTAAAATGCCGCTGCCTGAGACGGGAAAAGCGGTAATCCATCTCGTCCTGCAACAACCAGGAATGGGCCTCTAAAAATGGGGTGTTCCCCTGGTTGGCCTGCAGGGCACGGCTTTCCAGAGTGGCCAGCATCCCGTGGAGTCGAAGCGCTTTCAATTGTTTTTCAATTTCCACCATTGACATGCTCATACTAAAATCCTCCTTTTGTTTTTTTCTTCTACCTCAAAGGGCAGAAGCCTTTTTTAGATCATTCCTTGTTTTCTCAACCATTTGATCTGGGAGAAGGACATATCTCCGGGATCCTTGATATGTGGTCCGATCCGACATGGCGGCAGCCCCGGGCGAGTAAAGACATGGTCCCAGTCAAAGATTGTAACGACAAATCCATTTTGCAAAAGCAGCGCCGCAGCCTTTTGTGTTCCCTGCCGGCCGGCTTCATCCCGGTCCAGGAAAAGCGTAATTTTCGGAACAGGCATACGGGCAGTGATGAGTTTCAACCGATCAATCTGCTCCGCGGTGATATGCGCCCCCATTAACGCTCCCACATTCAGGCAGCCAACCTCGACCAGTGCCGCCACATCAAAGAAGCCCTCGACCAGAACCAGCCCGAACTCTTTCACCTGTTCTACGGCCGCAGGATCCATCAACAGCTTGTCCTGGTTGTATATCTCCAGCCTCTTGTGAAAAGGGAACCCCCAGTACTTACCGTCGGTGGCCTCCTGCTGATCTGTCAACGCACGACCGATATGGCTAAGGATCACAGGCTTTAAGGTCGCTCCTTCTTCCACCAAGCCGCGTACCTGGAACACCACCCGGCCATTTAGAGGTGATTGTGCCTTGCCCGGCGGCCGCTCCGGCAGATAACCACAACCCAGGTATTGACAGCTTTCCTTCGAAACACCCCGCTGCTTAACTTGCTCAGGTCTTAAAAAAGGTCGTAAATCAACATTGATAGGCTTGTTTATCGGTTTGCTTTTTACAGCCACGGCCGGCTTTTGTTCTGTAAGCGCCACACCTGGATTCAATGTCGAAATCCCGTTTTCCACCATCCAGCCTGCCACCTGATAGCAGTTCATAGGCCGGTCTTGTTTTTCCAAAAGTTCCTGGCAGAAATTGAGAATCCCGCCGCCTTTGTCACTGCTGAAATCTTTGGAGATGTTGTGCGTTAAATTGACGTGCAAGGAAGCCTTGTCTTCGTCGCTAAAGGGCGACTTGAGCCATATCTCATCTGTTTTGCCCCGGCGCTCGGGTTCCAGGCCAAACACCTCGATCACCTTTGGCCAATTGGCATTTTGCCATACGTCCGGCAACTGCTCCCGCGATATTGTAAAATCCTGTTTACTTTCGGCCTTTGCCGCATATTGATCGAAAAACTCGCCATAGTCTGTTGCCGGCCGAATCAACTCATGCTCCTGACGGACTACGCCGGCAGCCAAAACGCTCTCTTTGGATTCTTTCGTTTTCTTGATATCAACGAGTCGGCAAAAGGCTTTGTAGCTGCGTAACCCCATCTCAATGGCCTCGTGCGCCGTCTGCTCAATATGGCAGGCTTCATATCGTCGAGCCAGATTCACTATCCCCTGCATCCGCCGCTGCCCGCTTCGACCTTGTTCATCGAATAAAAGCTCACACAATCTCTTGGTATTTGGACCGATGCTCTCGGCCTTGCGCAACAGATAATCGGTCTGCCGGGATGGATTGAATATACGATCCTCCGGCTCCATTTTCACCTCGCCGGCACGATGGCTCTTTTGGTGGGTGCGAATTTTCTCCATGCTGCAGGGATCGATGATCTCGATCTCGCCGGCATAAATCCGTACAATCACATCCTCGTGCAATGGCGCCGGCCGCGCCGAGTAATAGGATAGCCCCACCTGGATTGTTCCATCGTCCGAAACCCTGCGTGTCTCCTGGAGAAAGTACTGAAATCCGATCAATGGCAATGGCCGCAAAAAGGGCTTTTCTTCCTGAAACATCTCTTCTACCTGACGCTTCATTCGCCCATGAATCCGCTTTGCGGCCCAGTTCTCTTCCCAATGGATCAGCCACTTGTTCTGCTCATCGATCGCTTCAAATACTCGCCCCTTCAATGCAGTGTTCTGGGTATGCTGAATGGCATTTTCGACGGTTCCCTTCCGATCAGGATCTCGCACCCGCGCCGGGTCTGCCGTCACTCCATAATGGGTCAACACCGCCCTATACAGCGGATTTAACTCCGGTTCATAAATGTCAGGTGTAATGACCCCTTCCTTGAGATTGTCCAGAACCACATATTCCGGGCAACCCCCAAAATATCGGAAGGCTTCCTCATGGAGCCGTGCCCATGCCTCCTGGCTCGACTTCCAGATCACTTTGCGAAATGAACGCCCGGAGTACTTCAAAGTCATCACAAATAGTCGTGGGCGTAAATACTTGCCTTTGTCACCCAAAGTTTTGGCGCCCTGACCATAATCCACCTGAGCCTCTTCTCCGGGCAAAAACTCCAACCGGTCGTATTGCTCAGGGTCTTTTCGCCTCAATCCCCGCACGAAACGCTTCACGCTATTATATCGGTGGGTAAAACTGCATTGCTCCACCAAATCCTGGTAAATAGCCGTAGCATTGCGCCCCAGCCTTACCTGTTGCTCTATCCATGGCCGGTGGGGTTCACACGCAGATCTGGCATGAAAAGGAATCTTGACTTCCTTCCCGAAATTACCCGGTGGCCGGGGTGGGGGATTTTGAACCTCTCCATCATTCGAGCCGGTGGCCACTATGGCCTCGTCCAGAAATCCTGAATCGGCGCCCTCCGCAGAAGAGGATGCTACATTGATCTGGCGACCGTACTTGCGGATGGTCTTGCGGTCAATCTTGGCTTTGCGGCTGATCTCATGCTGACTTATCTTGTTATTAAGCAAGGTTGTCAGTGCTGCTTTTTTCGCAGGCTTCAAAACGTTCATCCTTTCCTCCCATGGTCATGTAAAAAAATGACTATGGGCTAATGTAACGCTCTGTCGCTGCCAGGCACAAAAATACTTAACTCTTGCTCAATTTATCGATGGGCAGGTGGGGGATTTTGAAGTGGCCACAGGTGGGGGATTTTGGGTGGCCGCCCGGGATTGAAGCCATTTTCTGTTGACTTCTCGGTCAACATAGTCATATCATTCGTAGAAAATCAAGATAATTAAACATTTAAGGAGACAACAATCATGAACAGATTGGACAGGATCAAATATCTTGAATTCTAATTCCCCTATATTCGGCCTGGGTCAGTGTTCCCTTGATTACATAGGGATGATCCCTGCTTATCCGCCTCCTGATGTAAAATGTGAATTCACCAACATGCATATTCAGGGAGGAGGTCCCGTCGCAAACGCCTTGGTCGCTCTCAGTCGATGGGGATTGCCATGTTACATTTCCGCTGTTGTGGGAGACGATGCCTTCGGCAAAACAATCATGGATTCCCTTCGTGAAGAGGGGATAGATACCGGCGGTCTTGTCAAAAGAATCGGT
>JAHIMW010000079.1 GCA_018896355.1 Pseudomonadota bacterium | reverse complement strand
CTGCGCCTTTTGCATGGCATCCCATTGATCATCAATTTGTGACTTCATCATCAACCACTGCTGGTCAATGCGCTGTTTCTCCGCTTTGTAGTTATCAACGGGTCCATCTGATGCAGCTCCAGCGTTTACTGGAAAAAAGCAACATGTCATGATGGTTATGACGAATACGAGCAAAACATTCTTCATCAATTTGTCAGAAATCACGTTGCTTTCTCACAGTTTTGCTATGCAGTCCAGCGGTTTTAATTATGACAATATTGGAGACGCCTTCCACAGGCGTCCATCGGGTGCGGCCAGGGGTTGTCTGATTGTTTTGTCGGCGCCGGCAAAAACAGTAAAAGGATGGAGACAAGATATAACCTCAAAAAGGGGTTCAGGTTCTGTTGCCGACCAGTCCGCCGAAAAAAAGAGGTTAAATATTTACTTTCTTGAAACTATGGTGGAGACAGCAAGATTTTTATAATTATTAATGATGCCCTCGCAAAAAGTCAAATTAATAATTGTAGTCAGTATACAATCATGAACATCGGAAGGGCAGCATCCCCAACCCATTACTTCCGAAGGCTTGAATCGCTGGTCCGCGATGATACGGATGGCTAGTGGTGAACCCAAATCGATAGCCCCTTCAGGAGCGGATGATGTCCACCGGGTGGATCTGCGTCGCCTTGAACGAGGGGTAGATCCCCGCCACAATACCGGATAGGGCGGAGGCGGCGAATGCGAGCAGGAGCCCCGGAACGGAAACACTGACAGGATAGCCCAAAACTTTTGCAATGGCAAGGCTCATCAGAAAGCCGGCCGCCATGCCGATGATCCCACCGCTGACCGAGATGAAGGAGGACTCCATCAGGAACTGGAGGATGATGTCCCGCTTGCGCGAGCCGACGGCCCGCCGGATGCCGATCTCAACCCGCCGCTCGTTCACAATGAGGATCATGATCGACAGGATGCCGAGGGCGCCGATCAGGAAAGAGGCGGCCGCCGCGATCCTTCCCAGGACCGAAATCAGTCCCATGGCCTGGCTTTTGAGCGCAGTCACCTCCTTGAGATCGACGACGGTGAAGTCGTCCTTCATCCCCTTGCGTATCATGTGCCGCACCCGGAGCAGCGCCTCGATCTCCCCCCGCAGCGGGTCGATCGCCTCGGCGCTCACCGCCTGGACGTAGATGATGTTCACATTTTCCTGGTTCACGAAGTTCCGGAGGAAGGTTTTCAGCGGGACGAAGAGCTGGTTGTCTTGGTCGTTTCCCGCGACGTCCGACCCCTTCTCCGCCATCACCCCGATGATCTGGCAGGGGACCCGCCAGATGAGGATCGTCTTCCCGACGGGGTTCTCCTCGCCGAAGAGCTTTTCCGCCGTCGTGCGGCCGATCAGAGCGACCTTGCGCTGGAGACGGTCGTCCTCCTCCGTGATGGGGCTCCCCGCCGCGATCTCGAAATTCCTCACCTCGCCAAAATCCGGTGTGACGCCGTTCACCGCGATAGCCTTGAGGACCGTGTTCCCCCGCCGGACCGGGAAGGCCTTGAATCCGGACGGGGAGACCCTTGAAACGGCCGGGAGGGCGTTTGCGATCGCCTCGGCGTCGCCCAGCGTCAGGTTCGTCGCCCGGCTGATCAGGGCAGTGTTCGGACCGTACCGCCGGATCTGGCCGCTCACGACGATGATCAGGTTGTGGCCGAGGTTTGCGATCTCCTGCTCCGTTTTCAGCGCGAGGGAATCGGAGAGGTTCCCGACGACGACGAGCGAGAAGGTTCCGAAGAAGACGCCAAGGGTGGCGAGCGCGGTCCGGAGCTTGAAGTTCCCGAGGGAGCCAAACGCGATCTTCAGGTTCAGAAGTGTCCGTTTCATGTCAGCTCCGGATCGCCTCGATGGGTTCAAGGTTGGCCGCGCGGGAGGCCGGCTGGAGTCCGAAGACGATCCCGACGATCCATGAGAGGATAAGGCCGATCGCGAACGCCTTCCATGAGAAATGGATCGGGAATGCCTCGACGTATTGCAGCAGCGCGGAGGCGGCGATCCCGAGCAGGAATCCGCAGAGGCCGCCCGCTGTTGTCAGCAGAACCGCTTCGCCCAGAAACTGGTAGAGGATGTCCTGTCGTTTCGCCCCGATGGACCGCCGGATGCCGATCTCCCGCGTTCGCTCCCGGACGGAGAGGTGGAAGAGGTTCGCCAGCACGAAACCCGCAACGATCAGCGAAATGATTCCGACGATTCCCACGAAGGCGACAAGCGACCCCGTCAGCGCGACCAGAAACTTGATGATGTCCTTCGATGAGAAGATCTGAAAGTCGTTCGATTCCCCGTCGGGGATCCGGTGCTGCGCCCGAAGGAAGGTTTTGAGCTCCTCGACGCGGCGATCGATGTTTTCCTGATCCTCGAAGCGGACCCGCAGAACCGCCACATACTTGGATTCGTTCTGGAGCTTTTTCATCACCGTTGTGATCGGCATGACCACCCGGTTATCGAGATTCCCGCCGCCCAGCGAAGCGCCCCGCTCCAGGAGCACGCCGACGACCTGGACCGGGATCCGCCGCACCTGGATGAATTTTCCGACGGGGCTGTCTTCGCCGAAGAGCTCGCGCATCGTCTCGTGGCCGATCAGCGCGACATTGGCCGACCGCTTGAGATCCTCCTCGGTGAAATCGGACCCCTCGACCACGGGCCAGGTCCAGGCGAGGCTGTAGTCGCTCGTCGAGCCCACCACCGAAGTCTGGTAGCGGTTTCCCCGGTAGGAGACGATCACGTTCCGTACGCTGCTCATCGGGACGACCATGTAGGCCGTTCCGAAGGCGGAGCGGATCGCCTCGGCGTCCGTCAGCGTCAGGGTCTTCTCCCGCCGGGCGATCCCCCGCGTCTCCTCGGAGCCGCCGACGATGAGAATGGAGTCGGGGCCGAAGGTGGCCACGATGTCGAAGGCCTTTTGATAGGCGCCTTCCGTGGCGGCGACGATGACTGTGATTGCCGAGATTCCGATTGCGATGCTGAGGATGCAGAAGAAGCTCCGGAGCTTCAGCGCAATGACCGCCCGGAGGGCCTGGGAAAAGATGTTAACCAGCCTGTTCATCGACGATGACCCCGTCTTTGATCCGGATGATCCGCTTCGCACAGGCGGCTATCGCCGGGTCGTGGGTGACCACGATCACGGTCTTGCCCCGTTCGTTCATTTTCGTTAGCAGATTCATGATCTCCGCGGCCGTTTTGCTGTCCAGTTGGCCGGTCGGTTCGTCGGCGAGGAGAAGTTCCGGATCGTTCATCATCGCCCGGCAGATGGCAACCCGCTGCTGCTCTCCCCCGGAGAGGCGGTTCGGCCGGAAGTGCATCCGCGCCTCCAGGCCGATGAGGCGGAGAATCTCTACGGCCCGTTCTTTGGCATGGTCCATCGCGCTTTCCCGGTAGAGCGTCGGCAAGAGGACGTTCTCCAAGACCGTGGCGTAGGGGAGCAGGTAGAAGCTCTGGAAGACGAAGCCGATGTGCGCGTTCCTGAGCACCGAGAGATCGTCGTCCTGAAGCCCCAGCACCTCCCGGCCGGCGAGCAGATAGCGTCCCGAGGTGGGGACGTCGAGGCAGCCGATCAGGTTCATCAGCGTCGATTTTCCGGAGCCGGAGGTCCCCATGATGGCGGCGAACTCCCCGGGAATGATCTCAAGGTCGATCCCCTTGAGGACCTCCACGGCGTCGTCTCCCATCCGGAAGGTCTTCCGGACATCTTCCATCAGGCACAGGGGGGTCATGGCCGCTTTCCGTTCGCGCTTTTCTTTGCCTCGACCTCCGGGGCGGTGGGCAGGACGAGCTTCGTGGCGAGCTCCGTCCCCTCCGGGACGCCGGAGAGGATCTCCGTCCGGTCCTCCCCGCGGATGCCGAGTTTCAGCTCCGCCTTCTCCACCTTGTTCGGCCCCTTGACCACACGGTAGGCGATCTGGCGCCCCTTCTCGAATTTGACCGCCGCGTTCGGGACCGTCAGGACGCCGCTCTTTTCAATGGTTACGATCTTGACGTGGGTGGTCATTTCCGGCCGGAGGAAACGGGCGTCCTCCGGGGAGACCTTCACGGTGGAGAGGTAATAGACGATGTTCTCCTTGACGACCGGCTGGGGGTTGATCTTCTCGATCGTGCCGGTGAAGGTCCGCTCCGGATAAGTGTCCACCGTGTATTCGACCTTCTGGCCCGTTTTCGCACGGCCGATGTCCGTCTCGTCGATGTAGATCCACATCTCCAGGCGCGAGGGATCCAGGACCGTGACGAGGTTCGCCACCTGAAGGCCGGCGACGATAGTCTCCCCCTCCTGAGCGGTGACGTCGGAGATGATTCCGGGGATCGGCGAGTAGATCCGGGTATAGGTGAGACGGATCTCCTGCTGCTCGAGCTGCGCCCGGATTTCCCGGATGGTCGCGGCGGTGATCTTCTGCTGCGATGCGAATTCGTCCCGCAGGCGCTTCAGGATCGCCTCCGTCACATGAAACTGGGTTTCCGCCCTGTCCAGCGCATCCTTTGTCGTGTACTCCTTCCGGATCAGCGCCTTTTCCCGTTCGAAGGCGAGGCGGGCGTAGCTGAAATTCGCCTCCGCCTCCCGGATCCTCTCGGGGGAGGTCAAATTGATCTGGGCAAGCGTACTCTCCGCAACCTGGAGCGCGGCCTTCTGCTGTTCGATCGTCTTTTGCGTCTCCCGGTCGTCGATCTGGGCGATCAATTGTCCGGCCTTTACCCGGTCGCCGATCTTGACGTGCATTTTGTCGAGCTTTCCCGTCGCGCGGGCGCCGATCTTCACGACCGCCCCGACCTGGGACTTGATGATGCCGGTCTCGACGAGGACGCCCCGGATATCCCCCTTCTCCACGCGGCCCGTCTCCAGCACGCGGACCTCCGGTTTCTTGAAAAACTTTTTGTAGACGTATCCTCCACCCACGATATGGACGACGACGAGGAGTGCGATCACGATTATTTTCTTCACCTGTTCCTCCATCTTTTTAATTAGGGACAGAGCCCCTATTAAAATCCCCTCCCCCTTGGCGGGGGAGGGTTGGTGTGGGAGGAATTAATAGGGGCTCTGTCCCTAATTAACGCCGGCGATCTTTTCAAGAAGCGCCCGGGCGAGAACGGCGTTCATCCGCGCGGTGGTGATCTGTTCCCGCGCATTGGCGAGCAGACTCTCCGCCTGGACGAGCGATAGGATATCCCCCTTGCCGACCTTGTATTCCCCGAAGGCCTGTTCGTAGTTCTGCTCCGCCCGGCGGAGCTGTTCGGCGGCGACGGCTTCGTTCCGGACGGCCGTGACCAGATCCTCCCACCCCTTTCGGCAGTCGAGGAGGAGCTGGCGCTTCAGCTCCCGGATGTTCTCCTCGGATATCGAAACCTCGATCCGGGCGGATTTCGTCCGGTAGAATTTCCCCAATTCGAAGAGGTTCCAGGCGGCGGTGACGCCGGCGCTCCGATCCTCGAGCGTCTGGTTGCCGAGGGTTCCCGCATCGCTGCGGCCGTAGGAGAGGTTCGCAGAGAGCGTCGGGTAGAAATCTCCCCAGGCAAGCGATCGGCTGCTTTCGGCCTTCTTCAGGGCGATCTCGGCCTGGCGGATCTCCGGCCGCCCGAGGACGGCTTCGGAGAGGGTCTTCAGCTCCGGAACGGCGCCGGTCGCGTCGAGGCTTCCCTCTGTACTCCCCTCGGTTTCGTCGGGGCTGCCGATCAGCGAGTAGAGTTCGGAGAGCGCCTTCCGAAGATTTCCCTCCGCCTGGACCACGTTGAAACGGGCCTGTTCGAGGCGGACCGAGGCCTGGAGAACCTCGGAAAGCCGCGCCGCGCCGAGCGATCTCCTTCCTTCGGCGACCTCGTGATCCTTCCGGGCGTCCTCCATCTGGATTTTCCGCTGCTCCAGAACCTCCCGGCCTGCCACTGCCGTGTAAAAGGCGACCTTCACCCGGTAGTCCAGTTCGAGAAGGTTTTTCCGGAGTTCTTCCCGTTGCGTTTCGAGATTGAAGCCGGCGATGTCGCGCGACGCACCCCTTTTGCCGTCGAAGAGGCGGTAGGAGAGGGTAACGTCGTATCCGGTGGAGCTGTACGCGTTCCGATCCCCGTTGTGTCGGTCACGGGACGCGGAGGCGTCGAGGCTGGGGAGATAAGCGCCGAGCGTCGCCCCGTAGAGGGCGTCCGCCGACTCAACCTTTTTCTTCGCCGCCTGGTAAGAGGGGAGGTTTTCCCGGGCCTGAGCCAGGGCCTCCTGGAGCGTGAGGGCCGAAGCCGACGCGGCCAGGGCGGGCGCCAGACCCAGGATGAAACCGATCAGGGCCGCTTTTTTGAACATCACCTTCTCCTTGCCGTGAAACTTTTCCAACGTGCTGACAGAATCCGTTCGCCAATCTCTGATCATCCGAGGCTCTTGCAAAACTCTTCAAAATAGGTTCCCCCTCCCTTGACGGGAGGGGGTTAGGGGGTGGGTGAAATTGCAATACGCTGATTTCATGGCAACCTCCCCCCCACCCTAACCCTCCCCCGCCAGGGGGGGAGGGGATT
>JAHIMW010000078.1 GCA_018896355.1 Pseudomonadota bacterium | reverse complement strand
GACAAAAATATTGTTTAGAGGTAATTGCAAAAGTACCAATAAATCCCCTCCCCCCTGGCGGGGGAGGGTCAGGGTGGGGGGGGAGCTTGCCGTAAAATCTGCATGTTCCGCTTCACCCACCCCCTAACCCCCTCCCGTCAAGGGAGGGGGAAGAGCAGCAGGGGCCTCCCGTCAAGGGAGGGGGGACATATTTTGAAGAGTTTTGCAATTACCTCATACTTTTACAATTAACATCAGGAACGTTTGCGAATGAAACAGGCAAAATGGTTCTTCCATCCGGTTTTTATTTTCGTCCTCTCCACCGTGGCCCTGGCGATCTCCCTTTTCCTCTACATCTACTGGTACATCGGGGTCAGCGAAAACCTGAAATCGGTGGTCCGGCGCTACCAGTTGGATGGGGATCAGTTTTTCGAAGCCAAGACCTGGGTTGTGATCCTCATCCTTTCGCTCCTGGTCGGCGTCATCCTGGTAGGAATTATCATCATCTTCATCTACAATCTCAAGACGCTTCAGCTCTACCGCCTCCAGCACACCTTCATCAACAACTTCACACATGAGCTGAAAACCCCGGTAACATCGATGAAAATCTATCTCGAGACGTTCGAAAAATATCAACTGTCCAGGGAAGAACAGCTCAAATATATCGGATTCATGCTCCATGATACCGAGCGCCTCTCCGGCAACATCAACAGCATCCTTAATCTCGCCCGAATCGAGAGCAGGCTCCATGAAGGAGAACCGACGCCGGTCGACCTGTCAGAGACGATCCGGCAGTTCGTCATTCAGAACCGACACCTCTTCCGCGACTGCGATATCCAGGTCGCGCCCCCCGTTGCCGGCCCTCTGATCTGCCCGCTCATCGTTCCACTGTTCGAGATGCTGCTCATGAACATCCTGACCAATGCCATAAAGTACAATACTTCCGGGAAACCAAGGATCGACATCACCTTCGAACAGGATCGGCATTCTCTGTGGATCCGTTTCCGGGACAACGGGATCGGCATTCTCAAAGAGGAGAGAAAGATGATCTTCAACAAGTTCTATCAAGGGCGGCACGATGAACGCGTACCTGTGGGGGGAAGCGGTATCGGCCTCTATCTCGTTCAGCAGATCGCCCGGCTGCATCAGGGAAAGGTCGCCGCCGACAGCGAAGGCGCTGGGAAGGGCTCCGTTTTTACGCTGACTCTGCCGGCGATTGCGCCAAAATGAGGTCCAATGAAACAGACGGAACAAAAACGCATTCTGATTGTCGAGGATGATGTTCATATCGCCGAGGGGCTGAAGCTGAATCTCACGCTGCAGGGTTATGAGGCGGCCATTGCCCGCAGCGGAACCGCCGGACTCAAGATGTGGAAGGAATGGAATCCGCAGTTGATCGTCCTCGACATTATGTTGCCGGGTCTGGACGGATGGTCTGTTCTACGCCACATCCGCCTGGAGGAGGAGCGACTCCCGATTCTGATCCTTTCCGCAAAAGGGGCGCCAGACGATCGGGTCAAGGGTTTTTCCTTCGGCGTCGATGACTATCTCGCCAAACCCTTCAACCTTGAGGAATTTCTTCTCCGGGTCCGGCGCCTGCTGACCAGGGCCTCCTGGGGCCGGAACCGGGAGCGCGGAGGCGGACCGGAAGAGACCGCAGAATCAATGAAATACAGCTTCGGGGGCAATACGATCGACTGGAAGACCCTGACCGCATCCTGCAGGCAGGGAAGAATCCGGCTGACGGAACAGGAGGCCAGACTGCTGAAGGTCTTCATCGCCAACCGCGGAAAACCGCTTTCGCGCAAGCTGCTTCTGGAGGTGGGATGGGGCTACTCCGGCGTAACGTCCACCCGGACCGTTGACAACTTCATCGTCCGCCTCCGAAAATATTTCGAGGAGGACCCGCAGAATCCCGTCTACTTCCAGAGCCTGCGCTCCGTTGGGTATCTTTTCGATCATCCCTGACGGAGGAAAAGGAGTGAACAGTGGCCTTTCTCTTGGCCCTCGATCAGGGCACGACCAGTTCCCGCGCAATCATTTTCGATGACGGCGGCGCCATCGTCTCTTCGGCGCAACAGGAGTTCCGCCAGCACTATCCCCAACCCGGCTGGGTCGAACACGACCCCGTCGAAATCTGGGAAACCCAGGTCGGCGTGGCTGCCCTCGCTCTGAAAAATGCGGGGCTCGGCAGCGGAGATATCGCCGCCATCGGCATCACAAACCAGCGCGAGACGACGGTCGTCTGGGAGCGGGCCACGGGCCGGCCGATTTGCAACGCGATCGTCTGGCAGGACCGGCGGACAGCCGCGGTCTGCGCCCGTCTCCGGGCGGACGGACATGAACCGCTCATCCGCAGCAAGACGGGACTCGTTCCGGACGCCTATTTTTCCGGAACCAAGATCGCCTGGATACTCGACCATCTCCCGAATGCACGCAAAATGGCCGAGCAGGGACGTCTGGCCTTCGGTACGATCGATTCCTGGCTGATCTGGAACCTGACCGCCGGGGCAAGGCATCTCACCGACTGCTCAAATGCCTCCCGGACGATGCTCTTCAACATCCATACGGGCGGCTGGGATGACGAGCTTCTTCGGATACTGAATGTTCCCCGGGCCATTCTTCCGGAAATCCATTCCTCCAGCGAAGTCTATGGCGAGACCCGCTCCCCGGCCTTCCCGGTCCCGATCCTGATTGCCGGCGCGGCAGGGGATCAACAGGCCGCCCTCTTCGGTCAGATGTGCACGGAGCCGGGGATGGTGAAAAACACCTACGGGACCGGATGCTTCATGCTGATGAACACCGGGACAACCCCCATCGCGTCGGCGAACCAGCTGCTCACCACCGTCGCCTGGAAGATCGGCGACAAGACCGATTACGCCCTCGAGGGGAGCATTTTCATCGGGGGCGCGGTCGTCCAGTGGCTGCGGGACGGGCTGGGCATCATCCGCTCTTCCGCCGATGTGGAGGCGCTGGCCCGTGAGGTCGAGGATACGGAAGGGCTCTACATCGTCCCCGCCTTCTCCGGCCTGGGCGCACCCCACTGGGATCCCTACGCCCGGGGGATCCTGATCGGCATCACCCGCGGGACGAAGGCGGCCCACATCGCACGTGCCGCGCTGGAGAGCATCGCCTACCAGTCGATGGACCTGCTCCACTGCATGACGGCGGATGCGGTGACCTCCATCGGAGAACTCCGCGTGGACGGCGGCGCCACCGCAAACGACACCCTGATGCAGTTCCAGGCGGACATCCTGGGTGTTCCGGTCGCCAGACCGCCCGTCCGGGAGACGACAGCGCTGGGCGCCGTCTATCTGGCCGGCCTCGCCGTCGGCTGCTGGAAGGGCGTTGACGAGATCAGCCACCGCGTGCCGGTGGAAAAGAGGTTTCTGCCGAGGATGGGTGCAGAGAAGGTCGACCGGTTGACCAGGGGGTGGCGGCGGGCGCTTGAACGCTCCCGGAACTGGGTCGAGACCTGAATGCGCTTGAATGTAACACATTGCGGTTGATGAACCCGTAAAAAGTCCGAGAATCCCTACCCCTTGACGGGGGAGGGCTTCATCCCCTCCCGCCAGGGGAGGGGCAATTTACGTTTTACGTAGCCGGCAGGTTTGGACACCAAAGACGGCCGGAGGGCCGGAAGGAGGATGGATCATGAAGCACCAGGAAGGGTTTTTCAACGGCGTGCGGGATCACCGGATCTATTACCAGTACTGGCTACCGGAAACCGAACCGAAGGCCGTGCTCCTCGTCGTTCACGGCCTCGCGGAACACGGCGGGCGATACATGAATCTTGTCAACCACTTCCTCCCGCTGGGTTATGCCGTGTATGCAGCCGATCACCTCGGACACGGCAGTTCTGAAGGTACAAGGGTCTATGTGGAACGGTTCACGGATTATACGGATACACTCGTAACATTCCATGAGATGATTCGCGGCTGGCAGAAAGATAAACCTGTTTTTCTTGTCGGACACAGCATGGGGGGCCTGATCGGCGCGCTTTATCTGCTCGACCACCAGGACGAGTTGGCCGGTGCGGTTCTTTCCGGACCTGGGGTCAAGGTGCCGGACGATATCTCCCCTGTCACCATTTTTGCGGGAAAGGTTCTTTCCATCCTCATGCCCAGGCTCGGACTGATCCAATTGGAGGCGGAAGGCGTGAGCCGGGATCCGGCGGTGGTCAAGGCGTATGAGACCGATCCCCTTGTCTACCGTGGAAAGATAACGGCGCGGCTGGGCGTGGAAATGATCAAGGCAATGAAACAGGTCAGCGCCGAGGAGTCCCGGATCAGCCTTCCGCTGCTGATCCTCCAGGGGGGTGCAGACCGTCTGGTCCATCCGTCCGGCGCGCAGATGCTCCATGACGGGGTGGCCTCCGTCGACCGGAAGATAATACTCTACGACGGCCTCTACCATGAGGTCTTCAACGAACCGGAACATGGCCGCGTGCTGCGGGATGTCGAAATGTGGCTGGCGGCGCATTCCGGCTGAAGACGAAAATGCCCCTCTCCTTGTATCCCTCCCCCTCGACGGGGGAGGGAGGGGTGGGGGTGATTTTCGTCCTTCGTTGTGCCCGATCCGGGCATGGGGGATAGTCTCTTTTTTCGGCCATCCTGGATGATTTCAGGAAAACCCATGAAATGGTGAACCCCGGTGCCGGTGATCATATCGGCGGGAAGGGACTGGACTGGTCTCTGCTTTACCATGCCCATGCGGCGTAGGATAAAATGACCTCTCGAAGAAAAGGGGTTACAGCTTTCACTGTAACCCCTCGTTTTTATTGGTGAGCCCTGTCGGGATCGAACCGACAACCTACTGATTAAGAGTCAGTTGCTCTACCAGCTGAGCTAAGGGCCCATGTTGGGTCGTGATTACCTGTAAAAGAAATCTGGTGCGCCCGGTAGGATTCGAACCTACGACCAACAGATTCGAAGTCTGCGACTCTATCCAGCTGAGCTACGGGCGCTTTTTTCCGTTTCCTGCCGCGGCCGGATGCAATAATGGGGTGAGTGAAGGGATTTGAACCCTCGACCTCCGGGGCCACAACCCGGCACTCTAACCAACTGAGCTACACCCACCATCCATGCATGGTGCGCCTGGAGGGATTCGAACTCTCGACCCACGGATTAGAAGTCCGTTGCTCTATCCATCTGAGCTACAGGCGCTTGTCCTCGCGACGCACTGCATTCAGTCTTTTCAAAGAGGGCGGTTTATAATCCGTTTGCCTTCTTTTGTCAAGATATGAATGCAGACTTATATTTCTCCGTTCAACGGACAAATCCGGCAATCCCGTCGAATCGGTACCCCTTCTTGGTGATCCCCTCCCCGCCCTGTTCCGTCGTGTAGAAATGGCCGTTCGTGGTTGGGTTGAACCAGCGGTATAGTTCCCTTGTACCGGTCAGCCGCGAGGTCCCGATGTTCCCAATCGATCCCTCGAAGAGATATCCCGGAAGCGGCTTTCCGCCTTTCGGATCGTAGGAGTAATAGTGGTCGCCTTTCAACGGGTTGAACCAGCGGAAGAAGTCAGTCGTCCCCGGCGTCCCCGGGGCAAAGAGACGGAAAACAATCCCGGTGTGCCGGTACCCCTTCACCTGGATTCGGGTCGCCTCGGCCTGCGGGTTTGTCGTGTAGAGGTAATCGGACCCGGCAAGATAACGATGAACGTCCAGGAATCGCGGCGTCGTTTCCGCCGCGACCTCCAGAAAGACCTCCACATCGGCCTCACCTCCGTTGGTGAGGAAGAGGACGTGATCTCCGTAAATACCGGGTGCAAGCTGGCGCGTATTGAGGACGACATTGATATAATCGGTCTCCCGGTTGGTGAAGCCGCTGTCCGGAAAGACTCTGATCCAGCCTCGGGGTCCCCTTTGGATCGGCTTGCCTAAGAGTTGCACCCCTTCCAGCGTCACTTTTCCTCCCCCGTTGACGATGGCAAGCAGATGAGGTCCATCGGGTAGGGCGTCTGCGATCAGAACCTCCACCCTCTCCCGGCGTTCCGCAAAACCATCAATGACATCAATAAACTGATCGTCGAGAAAGACGCTGAACGGCGCACCTTCCGGTGATTTCCAAAAGTAGAGACGGATGCCGGTCCCGGTGAACCGGTATCGCAGCGTATTCTGTTCACCCTGCCCGGAGGGATAACCGCCCTCTTCCGCCCAGGCTCCGGTAAGCTCCATATCTTCCCGGATTTGTCCTGTTAATGCGTAGAGGCCTGTAACGGCGGCCTCGTGACGAAAGGAAACATACCGCCCCACCGGCGCCGTCGCCGTCGCCGGCATCCCCCTTGTTCCCGCAACGCCCACCTTCCACTTCAGAGACTCCCGTCCCCGATTCTTGAGAAGGATCTTTTTCGTAATCTGCCCGTCCGGGCGGATCGTTCCGAAATCCATCCGGAGGGGCTCCACCACTAAAAGAGGCGCGGGGGCCATCTCGACAAGCCCGACATTGAAGAAAACGGATATCGTCCCGCCGTAATAATGAAAACGGAGCTCTTCCCGGAGTTCCCCGACAGGGACCTCGCGGCGGAAGACGGCGACCTCACCTCCCGCCTCAAGACGGAGAATCAAAGAACAGCCCCGGTTTTTCGACGTGCCAACCTCCCTTACATAAACAAAATGGATCCGCAGAGGCTCCGGCGTCTGTCCGATGAGCCCGGAGAGATTCTGACTCTCCGAAAGCTTCCACCCCCTCGGTCCTTCCGCGAACCACTCCGTGTTCCCCGGTCCCACATTCTTCAGATAGAATGTCCTTTTCGCTTCCTCTCCCGGAGCGAGGACGCCAAGGTCGATTTCCCCAAGGTTGACCGTCAGAACTGACCCGAAAGAATCCATTTCATCGACTGGAAACAAAGGGATTTCCGGGACATTCTGACCAAAGGCCGCCATACCGGAAAGCCCGACCAAAAGAAGTATAAAAGTGGTGAAAAAACGCCTTGCCATAAACACCCCATACCGATCGTCTATTGCCCGCTTCTAACCCAAAGCACCAAAGAACGCAATGGTTTTTCGCCATCAAAAGACTTGACACCCCTCGGAGATCCGGTATATCTTCCCCCCGTTTTTCATGCATTTTCCGAACAATCGGGTGCGGCTTCAAACCGCAAGAATGGGATCTACGCAAGAGATGGATCAGGAATCGCTGAAATACTGGATCGCCCTCAAGGCGGTTGAAGAGGTGGGCTGTGTGGGTTTCCGGACCCTGCTTCAGGCCTTTTCGTCGCCGCGGGCGGTCTTTTCCGCAACCGCTCAGACCCTCAAGGTCATTCCGGGAATTGGGCCGAAGACGGCGGATCACATCCGGTCTTTTTCCGACTGGAGGATGACCGAGCGGGAGATTGAACGGGCGGCGGAGCTCGGCGTTGATATCGTCACCTGTGAAGATCCCCTCTATCCCCGGAATCTGCTGAACACCTACGACTACCCGCCCTTTCTCTACGTGAAGGGATCGCTCTGCCCGGAGGAGATTTTTGTGGCAGTCGTCGGATCGCGTGTCGCCTCCGTTTATGGCCGCTACAACACGGAAAAGATCAGCCGCGAACTCGCCCTCAAGGGGATCACCATCGTCAGCGGCCTTGCCAGGGGGATTGACGCCGCGGCTCACCGGGGCGCCCTTGCCGGAAAAGGAAGAACCCTCGCCGTACTGGGCTGCGGTCTCGACATAGTCTATCCGCCGGAGAACAAGGATCTGGCAGCGGCCGTGGCGACCCACGGCGCCCTGGTCACAGAATTTCCGTTCGGCACGCCGCCCAACGCACCCAATTTCCCGTCGCGGAACCGGCTCATCAGTGGGATCTCCCTCGGGGTCGTCATTGTGGAAGCCGGCGAAAAGAGCGGCTCTTTGATCACGGCGCGAATTGCCGCCGAGCAGGGACGCTCGGTCTTCGCCGTTCCCGGGGAGATCGGCGCCGCCGGCTCGCGGGGGACGCACCGCCTGATCAAACAGGGGGCAATGCTGATCGAAAACGTGTATGATATCCTCGAAGAGATCCTTCCACAGGCCGGAAAACCCCTATCTGTTTCCAATGGACCATCGCCGGCTTTCCGGCCCGAGGCGTTCGAGCCCGACCAGGAATCAGCCCCTGCGCCCGCTTTGGGTGGTGATGGTGGTGATGTCGCCGGCCTCGGGGATAAAGAAAAAAAGTTGTTGTCCCTGATTTCGTCCCGACCGGTGGATATCGACTTATTGATTGCATCCTCCGGCCTCACGGCCCAGGAGGTCCTAAACGCCCTGCTTATTTTGGAGCTTGGCGGCATCATCCGGCAGATGCCGGGCAAACAGTTTGTACGCAAGGAGTGAAAAGACTGCCAATGTCCAAGAAGCTTGTCATAACCGAAAAACCATCCGTCGCCCGCGATATAGCCAAAGCCCTGGGAGGATTCAAGGCTCGCGGCAAGGTCTTCGACCGTGATGACATGGTCGTCTGCTCCGCCGCCGGCCACCTTGTGGAACTTTGCATGCCCGAGGATCTGGACAAGAAAAAATACGGGTTCTGGAGGCTCGAAACCCTTCCCATCCTGCCTGAAACCTTCCAGCTCAAGCCGTCAAGAAGCGACGGTCCCAAGGGCCGCTTCCACAAGAAGAAAGATCCGGACGAGACGGCCCCCGAGGGTGGCTCCGAACTGCTCGACATCATCAAGCGGGAGGCAAAGCGCAAGGAAATCGTCGGCATCGTGAATGCCTGCGACGCGGGGCGCGAAGGCGAACTCATCTTCACCTATATCATGAAGTACCTGGGGATCGACAAGAGCACCGAGCGTCTGTGGCTGCAATCCATGACGCCCGGCTCGATCCGGGAAGGTTTCTCGCATCTGCTGCCGGGAGACAGGAAGGCCGGGCTCGCCGACGCCGCCATGTGCCGATCGGAAGCGGACTGGCTGGTCGGCATCAACGCCACGCGCGCCTTCACCGTTCGCCTGTTCGGGCGTAACGTCAAAGAAACCGCCAACCTGGGCCGTGTCCAGACTCCTACGCTGGCCCTGCTGGTGGAGCGGGAGAAGGCGATCCAGGCCTTCGTGTCCCGTGATTACTGGATTGTTAGAGGTATATTTGAGGTATCGGGAGCCACATACGAGGGGATCTGGATTCGGGAACACTTCAAGAAGCAGCCCGGCGATCCGGACGACCGAGCCGACAGGATCTGGTCCAAAACGACGGCGGACGAGATTGCAGCTCGCTGTGCGGGGAAGCCGGCTGTGGCGACGGACAAGGCGAAGGAAACCCAGGAAGCCCCCCCCACCCTCTTTGACCTTACCACCTTGCAGCGCGAATCGAACCGGCGCTTCGGACTTTCTGCGCGGGCCACCCTTTCGGCGACCCAGTCCCTCTACGAAAAGCACAAGGTGCTCACCTATCCACGCACCGACAGCAAATGCCTGCCCGAAGACTACCCCGTCGAGGTGAGCCGGATACTCGGTTCCCTGGGCGGAGTGTACGCCGCGCTCGCCCACCGCATCGGCGATCCTTCCCGGGCCCAGATGGCTAAGCGTATATTCGACAACACCCGAATCTCCGACCACTTTGCGATCATCCCCACCGGCGAATCGCCCAAAGGGCTCACCGCCGTGGAGCAGAAGGTGTACGATCTGGTCGTGCGCCGATTCCTGGCCGCCTTCATGGACTCGGCCGTATGGAAAATCGTTGAAAGGACCACCCGTGTAGGCGAAGACACCTTCCGCACCACCGCAAGGGTGCTGGCGAAGGTTGGCTGGCGCGAGGCGTTCGGAAAGGAAGAGGAGACGGAGCCCGATATCGGTATCGCCAGCCACCTGCCCGCCCTTGGGGACATCAACGGCATATGGACCCGCAAAGTGGAGCTTGACGAATACCGGACCAATCCGCCGCCGCGCTACAACGACGCTTCGCTTCTGGCTGCAATGGAGACCGCCGGAAAGCTGCTGGACGACGAGACATTGGCCGAAGCCATGAAAGAGCGGGGCCTGGGCACTCCGGCCACGCGGGCTGAAACGATCGAGAAGCTGATCAGCGCTCACTATGTGACGCGCGACCGCAGAGATCTTGTACCCACGTCAAAGGCCATGAACCTGATCCGCCTGCTTGAAGCCATTCCGGTGCAGGAACTCGTCTCTCCCACCCTGACCGGCGAGTGGGAGAACAAGCTGCTTCTGATGGAGAAAAGCAAGCTTTCCCGTCCGGACTTCATGCGGGACATCATGCGGTTTACCGCTCAGATCGTAGAAAAGGCCCGGGGATTTGACATGGACACCGGATTCGAGGACAGCGAACCCTTCGGAAAGTGCCCGAAGTGTTGCGCTCCGTTACGGGAGAAACTCAAGGCCTATGAATGTGCCGGCTGCGATTTCAAACTCTACAAAACCATGAGCCAGCGTCTAATCACCAAAGATGAGGCCATTGAACTGATAGAGAAGCGGGAGATCGGACCGCTGGACGGCTTCTTCTCGTTTAAAACCCGCAAGCCATTCTCCGCCAGACTCCGCCTCAATGACGACTGGAAAGTGGAATTTGTCTTTGAAGATCGTGCGGCAAACGGTGAAGGGAACGGTCCGGATATCCCCTGCCCCCTCTGCGGCAAGCCGATGTCCGCCCGCCAGGGCCGCTTCGGGAATTTCCTCGGCTGCACCGGCTATCCGGAATGCAAGCATACGATCAACGTCGGTCCGGATGGGGCGCCGCTCGCCGCCCCTGTCGGAGGGAAAGAGGGCGATGCCGTCTGCGAAAAATGCGGGAAACCGATGGCCGTCAAGCGGGGCCGTTTCGGGAGTTTCCTCGGCTGTTCAGGCTACCCCGAGTGCAAGAACATCGTCCGGGCGCCCAAGGGCGCACAGGCCGGCGCTCCGGCCGCCCCGGTTGAACTCAGCGACATTTTCTGCGACAAGTGCGGAAAGCCGATGGCCGTCAAACAGGGCCGCTACGGGAAATTTCTCGGCTGCACCGGCTATCCCGAATGCAAGAACATCATGAAGTACAAGGCGCCGGCGAAGGGGTCGCCCGGAGACGAGACCGAGCAGCCATCCTGATCGGCGGCGGGGAGATCATTGTGAATATGGCAGCGCAGGACGCCCCGGTCACCATCATCGGCGGGGGGCTCGCCGGCTGCGAGGCGGCCTGGCAGCTCCTCCGTCGCGGCCACCGTGTGCGGCTTTGCGAGATGAAACCGGAACGTTTTTCTCCAGCCCACAAATCTCCTCGCCTCGCCGAGCTCGTCTGCAGCAATTCGCTCCGTTCGGGCGCGCTGGAAAACGCCGTCGGACTCCTGAAGGAGGAGATGCGGCGGCTCGATTCCCTGATCCTTGCGGCGGCCGACGCCACGGCCGTCCCGGCCGGAAAGGCGCTTGCCGTCGACCGGAACTCCTTCTCCCGATTCATTGAAGAAAGGCTCGGTGCAGAGTCCGGGCTGGAGCTGATTCGCGGCGAGGTAACGGAAATCCCCGCGGAGGGAATCGCGATCATCGCATCCGGCCCCCTCACCTCCGACGCCCTTGCCCGCTCCATTGCCGAATTGACCGGCGGGGGTGAACTCTATTTCTACGACGCGATCTCCCCGATCGTAGAAGGGGAATCCATCGATCTCCATCGGGTCTTCGCGGCATCCCGCTACGGGCACGGTGAGGCGGACTACCTGAACTGCGCGATGGATCGCGAAACCTACGAGACCTTCTGGAAAGAACTAACCAAGGCGGAGGAGGTTCCGCTCCACGCCTTCGAGGAGATCAAATGCTTTGAGGGATGCCTGCCGATCGAGGTGATCGCCCGGCGTGGGATCGACACCCTCGCCTACGGCCCGATGAAACCGGTCGGCCTGATCGACCCGCGGACGGGCGGACAACCCCATGCCGTCGTCCAGCTCCGCCGGGAGGACCGGGAGGGAATCCTCTTCAACATGGTGGGTTTTCAGACAAAACTGACCTGGCCGGAACAGCGCCGGCTCTTCCGGATGATCCCCGGTCTGGAAAACGCGGAATTCGTCCGTTATGGGAGCGTCCATCGAAACACTTTTCTGAACGCCCCGACGCTGCTGACAGCGAATCTGCAGCTCCGGTCGCTCCCGCGGCTCTTTTTTGCCGGACAGATCACCGGTGTGGAGGGATATGTGGAATCCGCGGCCATGGGTCTGCTGGCCGGTCTGAACGCTTCACGCCATCTGTCCGTCCGGGAGATGATCCCGCCGCCGCGTGAAACGGCGCTTGGGGCTCTCGTCGGTCACATCACCAACGCCGACCGGAAAACTTTTCAGCCGATGAACGTCACCTTCGGCCTCTTCCCGCCGCTACCCGGCCGCATCCGGAAGAAAGAGAGAGGTCTCTTTTACGCCCGGCGCGCGCTCGCCGCTCTGTCGTCCTGGCAGGCGCGCCTCGAATAATTTTTTCCTCTGACGTAATTGCAAAGCTCTTCAAAATATGTCCCCCCTCCCTTGACGGGAGGCCCCTGCTGCTCTTCCCCCTCCCTTGACGGGAGGCCCCTGCTGCTCTTCCCCCTCCCTTGACGGG